>CAYZXM010000020.1:0-31619 GCA_964482455.1 uncultured Treponema sp.
AGTAATGTTTTCTCATGACATTTTCTAAGGGTGATTTTATGTCATGAGAATGAGACTTTGGAATCAAAATATTGACATTTAAATTTATTCTGCTATACTTTGTTGACAAACTGATTAAAACTGTCGTAATATAGACCGCAGTAAATCAGATATTAATCTTATTAGTGAGGTTTATAAATGGCAGTACCTAGATCGAAAACATCTAAAGCCGTTACAAAAAGACGCCAGTCAATCAATATGCGCTTGACAGCTCCTCAGCTTGTAGAATGCAACAACTGTGGAAATTTAATTCAGGCTCATCGTGTTTGTCCTAAATGCGGATTCTATCGCGGACGTCAGGTGATTACACCTGAAACAAACGGCTAAATTAAAGGGGAACAGAAATGGACGAATTGTTCGAAAAAATCAAAAAACTTATTGCTGAAAAATTGGATATTGATGAATCAAAAATCACTCTTGATTCTTCTTTTCGTGGTGATCTTGGTGCAGATAGCCTTGACACATATGAACTTGTTTACGCTATCGAAGAAGAACTTGGTGTAAGCATTCCTGATGAAAAAGCAAACGAATTTGAAACTGTTCGTGATGCTTATGATTTCATTAAATCTCAGCAGTAGGATATTTTTCATTAAGAATTAAAAAACACAAGTCTAGTGCTTGTGTTTTTTTTTTGTAAAAATTATATTTTATCTGATGAAAAATGATATTTTAAATCAAAGAAAAAAGGAACTTTTAGAATTTTGTAAACCACTTGGACTTAAGTTTAAAAAACTTAATCTTTTGGATTTAGCTTTTCATCATTGTTCATATTCAAATGAAAATCATTCTGAAAAACTTTATAATAATGAACGTCTTGAATTTCTTGGCGATTCGGTTTTAGGTCTTGCGACTTCCGATTATCTTTATAAGGATATGAGTAGTTCTCATGCAGAAGGGGATCTTGCAAAAATAAAAGCCGTTGTTGTTTCTGAAAAATCTCTTGCACCAATTGCCCTTAAGTTTGGTATAGATAAATTGCTCGTTCTTGGTCGTGGAGAAGAGATGAGCGGTGGACGCACAAAACCGGCAATTCTTGCAGATTGTATGGAAGCAATAATCGGGGCGTATTATCTTGATTCCGGATACGAGGCATGTGAAAAATATGTTCTTTCGTTTATAGTTCCAGAAATAAAAAAAGTTCAGGAATTTGGCGGAAAAGATTTTAAAACTCTTTTGCAAGAGTTATATCAGAAAAAAAATAAACACACACCAGTTTATGAAATTATCAATATTTCTGGCCCTGATCATGCACAGATTTTTAAGGCAGTTGTACATTTAGGTGAAGTTACATACGGTCCGTCTGAAGGAAAATCAAAAAAAGACGCAGAACAAAAGGTCGCTGAAATCGCATATAATTATTTAAAATAATAAAAAATGTGCTAAAATTATCGTGTGAAAAATTTTTATATTGCATTATCAAGCATTTTTGTTTTTCTTATTTTTTCTTGTAGCGAAGTAGAAGAAAGTCCGTATAAAACAGTTTCAATTGACGTTAATTCTACTGGTAGCGAACGAACGTGGTTTATGGCACTTAGTAAGGATAGTGCAGATATTTCATCAGATTCTGTTCCTACTTTTTCTAGTGAAGAACGAAGTGTCACAGATATAGAAAAAGAGCAGATTCTTATTTCGGATATTTTTACATCCGAAGATTCTATATTTTTAAAAAAAGAGCCAGAAGAAATCATTAAAAAAAATGAAAACGTAATAAAAAGTTTAATGCAGGAAAATCGAAGTGCAACAAATACAGTAGTAACGCCAACTTTTGACCCAGATGTAACTACAGGAAGCTCAACAACGGTATATGTTGCAGCTTCTGATACTAAATTTTCCCCATATACTGCCACAAAAATGTGTGAAGGAACTTACTGTTCTATTTTTTATATTGATAATTGTACGGTAGTAAATGCAGAAACTTTTTCAAATAAAGGGCTTTTTGAAAAACTAAAAGAGATTTTTGATGATGAAATCTTTCCGAATATAACCGATATTTTGGGCTCTTATTCATACACAAATAGTTATTGGAGAAACATAATAAAATGTCCTTCTAAAATAAATATAGTCATTGCGGATTTGTATAATGATTATTACACGACGGTAAAAAACAATGGTAATGGTACTGTCGGCTATTTTTATTATGGGGATTTTTTAACTTCCAATGAAAATCAGAATGCAATAATTTATCTTGATACATATTTCTTACAGAAAAAAGCTGAAGTCGTCTATACAACGATGGCACATGAGTTTAATCATATGCTGAATTTTATAAATAAGACGATAAAAGGCGGAAGTAAAAAACTTTATCATTCAACTTGGTATACAGAAATGCTTTCTTCTCTTGCAGATTCAATGTTTGAAAATTATCTTGTTGAAGATATTGCTGAAAAAGATACCATTGCCTACCAAAGACTTCCGTTTTTTTATGCATGGCATAACCTTGGTTTTTCAAATTGGAGAAATTCAACAAAAAACTATTTTTCATCTGGAGATTTTTATATTTCCTATGGAAATGTTTTTGCCTTTGGAAACTTTCTTGCAAAAAATTACGGCGGTTTTCCTTTAATAACAGAAATTGCAACTAATTCTTATGTAGATGAAGAGTCAATTGTTCAGGCTGTAAGAAAAATCAATTCAGATAAATCTAGTATTACATTTGAAGATATTTTAAAAGATTTTTCGTGTGTATTAATTTCGGATTATTGTGGGGACACAACTTTACCAACATTAAATAAAAAAGTTGAATATTCGGAAGATATTTACCTTCCTGCAATAAATAAAACATATACATCAATTTTAAACAAATATTATGACACAAGAACAAAATCTTATAGTTCAGATGATATTGGTTTTTATGCTATTACGACTGGTAATTCCGTACCGTTAGGTCAATATGGCTTTGAAATATTTGGTTATACAGATAAAGTTATTTCGTCCGTGAATGCAACTGTCAATACGGAATATGATGCAATTCCTTATATAGTTACAGGTGAACAAGTATCATTTTAAGAAAAAATAAGAGAAAATGGAGCAGTATGAAAAAATATTTAACGGTTTTTGTTATTTTATATTTATTTTTGCAGAGTGTTTTTTCATTTTCTAAACGCGAAGATTGTTTTTCTAAAACTGGTTTTATAAAAAGTTACGGAAACGAGCCGTTTTGCTATCCTGTTTTTGAATGTGAAAATGAAAAATATTCAATTAAGACAGATGAAAAATCAAAAAAGGAATTACTTTCACTGCAAGGAAAAAAAATAATCGTTGTAGGAAATCTTACAGAAAACCAAGAAATTGAATTAGAAACTTTTAGGATTATTAAATAGACTAAACTTCGAGTTTTAGTGGAAATTACAAAAAACGCTTTCAGCGTCTTTCCAATTTACTACAGATGGTTGTGCTCAACCTTCGGTTGAACGGGGTCGGGTTGCTACGCAATTTAAACGTGTTCAATCACACAAAATCTTCGCAAATTGTAAAGTCGCTTAAGCTTTTATTTGTTTGCCAAAAATACGTTTGGATGAGTAACGAAATTATTACGTTTGTTAAAAATGCGTTGGTCGAGCAATGAAATAATTTCATAAGCCAAAAAGATACTTAAATGACCAATGAAATTATTTCACAAGTTAAAAATGCGTTTTGATGGTAATGAAATTATTTTATGGCCATCAAAATGCTTTTTAGTTTTTATTAGTTTTTTAAAAATCAAAGTTCAGGTTACATAACCATAACAATTATCTTTGCCGCAAGAACAACAGAAACAAGGGCAAAAGGATAAGTTGCAGCATATGCACTAGAAACTTCATCAGTTCCTGCTGTAGAAATCAATGTTCCAAGAGCAGGAGTAGAAGTCATACCGCCAGTAATAGAACCTAAGTTGTTCAAAAGGCTTAATTTGAAAACATAACGGGCAATAATATAACCAACAATCATAGGAAGAGTTGTCATAACTGCACCATAAAGGAAGTAAGTCCACTTGAATTTATCAATAAAGTTTACGCCACCAGGAACACCAGCACCAATTAAAAATAGAACAAGACCAAGTTCGCGCATAAAATTCAAAGTCTGTTTTGAAACACGCCAGTCAATCTTACCAATATGACCAAAATGGCCGACAATTAAACCGCCAATCAAACAACCGCCGGAATTACCCAAAGAAAAATTAATGCCAGGAATATTGATTGCACCAATCAAACAACCAAGAGCAACGGCAAGTGTAAATGGGAAAAATCCGAATGGATCAACATTTATAAGTTTTCCTTTTGGCTCTGGAACTTGAATCTGATTTGCTGCAGAAAAGTTTCTAACTTCTTCTTCCATATTTACTTTAAGGATTTTTGGAACAAGCTGAACAAAAAGAACAACGCCCAAAACACCGTAAAGATAGGCAATTCCATAACCTGCAGTAACATCTTCTTCAATAGCTTTTGCAACTTCTTTTCCGGCACTAAAACCAGGAGTAGAAGTAAGACCGCCAGTCAAAAGACCAACAGCCATAGAAGGTGTAAGATTTTTATCAAGAAGAATAAATAAAACGGCAGTTCCAGCACCTACAGCAATGATGATTACACCAAGAAGAATGTAAGCAAGGGTTGATTTATTAAAAGAGCGGAAGAACTTAGGACCGGCAATAAGACCAACTGCAGTAACAAAAAGGGCAGTTCCGATTTTTGAAACAAGACCAAAACTTGTTTTGATACTTGAAGACCAAAGGACAATTTTTGCATCCCCAATCGAAAAATTTGGAATGAATTTAATTACAACACCCCAAATAAGAGCTACAAGAAGAACACCTGCAGTTCCCAAATCAATACCTTTGATTTTAATTGCACCAACAAGATAACCAATTGTTCCAATTGCAAAAACAATGAAAATAAATGACAGACCTGAAGATACAAGTCCAGCTAGATAAGCAGTCATTTTAACCTCGAAAAATAATAAATATTCAAAATTATATAAATTACAGTATATTTTTTCAATAAGACGTAAAACGAATTGATTTCTTAAACAGTTTTGATTATGCAGGTATAAAGACCAATCATAACAATCAATAACATTCCGAATGTAAAAAGATAAATCCAAAGAGGTAATGAAGAATCTTTTGTATTTTTTTTATTTTTTAGTGAACCTGAAGCCTGTGAAAAAATATGTTGCAGTGCAATTGAATTATTCTGCGTTTTAGAAAACGTTGAAATCATATTTTTTTGAGCATAACCGCAAGCAGGACATCCTTTTTTAAAATCTTTTGAATTTCCTGTTTTTCCACAAGAAGGGCAACGTACCGAAATAAAAAATTTACCGCATTTTTTGCAAAACTTTGCATTATCAGGAACTTCTGAGCCGCAGTTTTCGCAAAAAAACTTTGCTTTTTTTTTATTTGTCATACAAAGCCTCTATTTTTGCAAGAAGAGATTTCTTTCCTGTTGGTTTATATTCAATGTTTTTGTTAGTAGGCGGCGTTTTTTCAGTTTCATTTTCTTTAGGATTTTTTAATAAATCCAAAAGATTATTAAAATCTTCGTTATTAGAAAAATTGAATATTCCTGCAATTTTTAATGCATTTGCCTTTTTTTTATCATCTTCAGAAAGTTTTTCAGAAATAGAAAGAATTACATTGCATTTATTTCTGAGCGATGTTTGATTTATAAATTGTGTAATAATTTTCCAATGACGCGGATAATCTGAAACATTTACAATGCAAAAATCTGGGCTAATTTCTTCTATATTGTCCAAAGCTTTTAACAGCCAGCGATAGATTATTGTATCGTAGTTATTTTTCAATAAAAAAGAGTTGAGTTTTTCAGTTTTTTCTTTGTCATTTGAAATCAACAAAATTTTCATTATTCAGTTCCTAAGTTTGTTACTGTATAATCATAAATCTGCCAAATTCCTTCACGTTGACGAACTTTGTAAACATAGCTTTTCTTTTCGTGGTAATTTGGATATTTAAACCATTCAGTTACGGTTACAGTTCCTTCTGTTTTTGAATAGACTGTTCTTTCAATTTCAAATTTTTCAGGAACTGCAACAATATCGTTATCAATTCTAGATTGCATAAGATCTGCTTTGTAATTTTTAAGAATCTTTGCTCTGTCTTCTGCGGAAGATGAAATGTATTTTCGTTTTGCGGAAGCATTTCGCTGTAACATTGATTCAACATCAAGATACAAAAAGTACTGATCCCATAAAGATTTTTGTCTTGCAATAATTGTCTGTTCTACAACTTTATCTGGAGAAATCTCTTCTGGCTTTAATAGTTCACTTGTTTTATCTTTTACAGGAAGAACTAAAGATGAGGAAGCTGACGGAGAAGGGCGAATTTCCAATGCAAGCCGATTTGAAGTAACACAAAGATATTTTGATTTATAAAGTTCCGGGTAAAAATTAAGTTCAACGTAATAAATTGAAGGTTCTTTTATTTCCATGTAATCTTTTAGATTTTCTACAAAAGAATATTCTTCGCCGTTTTCAAGGGAAATTTCTCTAAAATACACAGTTTGATTGGTTGTTCGTTTGCGGATAACTTTTTCTGTTTGCCCAAGCGTTGTGTTTCTTATTGTATAACCGTTAAAATCAACGGAAAACATTCTGTCATCGGCTAGTTTAAAACGCATTGTTTTTGTTGAATTATTCTTTATTGAAATGTGTACAAAAATAGGATTTGTATCAGGATTTCCCGGATAATACATAGTTCTGTCATAATATTTTATAGAGACAGAAAGATTTTCATAATCTTGAGAATTGGTATCTTCTGCAAAAAATTGAGTCTGTCCAAAAATAAATAAAACTGATATGATAAAAATAAATCGTTTCAATTTTGCACTCCATAATTATTGTAAAATCTGGAACTTACTTGAATATTATATCGGCGTTTTTTTATGAATACATTATCAACAAATTCTTTATATAGTTTAATAAAAAATTGGTCCTTAGAAAAGGAAGCGATTTCTTTAATTTTATCAGAATCATTGTCTTATCCGCTTAATATTTCTGGTCTTCAAGGTTCTTTTTACAGTTATTTTATAAAAAATTATGCTGAAACAAAAATAGCAAGGTTAATTCAAGATTTTTCTTACACTCAATCGGGATTGGGAAAATCTTTTTCTAAAGCGTCAATAAATTCCGATTCTTTTAATTTTTTTATTTTTGTGCCAGGCGAAAGGGAAGCTTTTTTATTAAAATCAGATTTGAATACAGTTTTTAAAGATGCAGAAATAACGCTTTTAACTTCTTGGAATTCTGTTCCTTATAGGCCAACTTCTTTAGGCTCTAAGATTTTTGGAAAGCGTTCGGGTGCTCTTGCAAAAATTGTTTATAACAAAACAAACATTTCGGATATTTTAAAGTTTAAGCCAAAAATTTTTATAATTACACAAAGGGTAATGATTTCGCCACTTCCACCGCCGGAATACATTCGCTCTTTAGTTTTTTCTCTTTCTAAAAAACAAAATATTGACACAATTGAACTTTCAGAAAAACTTGTAAATTCCGGTTATATAAGAGTTCCTCGTGTTGTTGTTCCCGGAGAATTTAGTCTTAGGGGCGAAGTTTTAGATATTTTCTTACCAGAAGAAGAAAATCCGGTAAGAATTATTTTTGATTTTGACATTATTGAAGAAATAAAAGTTTTTGATTCCGAAAATCAAATTACAATAAAAAATATTGAAAATATTTTGATTTATCCAATGAAAGAAGTTTTATGGAATGATGAACTTATTTTAAAACTTGAAAATGTTTTTGCCGAATACGAAGAATCTTCAACTTTAGACGAAAGTTATGAAAATCCTCGACTTAGTTTTACGGAAAATGCAATTAATTTTAAGAATAAACTTATAGAAAAGTTAAAGACTGCAAAGGCTTGTGAAGGAGAAGAACTTTTTTACCCATTGCTATGGGACAAGAAATTTTCAATTTTTGATTACATTCCTTCTAATTCGCAGATTTTTTATTTTGATTTTGACCGCGAACTTAATTCTGTAGAAAGTATAAACCGCGAACTTTCTGGTCTTTACAGAAAGGCTAGGTTAGAACTTCCTGTTTTTCCTCCTTCTGATTTGATTTTTGACTTTAATAAATTGATACAAAATCATTCAAAATCGATTTATTTTAGAACAATTTTAACTTCTGATATTAATGATATTGAAAAAAAAGATACAAGCAAAAAATCTGAAAAAACTACTGATAAAGAAAATGATTCCATAATAAAAATAGAATGTGAAATGGCTTCTAGTTATTTTGGAAATATTAATTATTTAAGGGAAGAACTTTCCAATCAATTATCAGATGGCTGGAAAATTTTCATTTTTGCGGATAATCCGAATCAAGCATTGCGCATTCAAGAGATTTTAAAAGAAACTATTTCTAAAAAAGAAGATTCTATTGTTGTTTTGCCGGAATCAATTTCCGAAGGTTTTATTATTCCGGAATTAAAACTTAGAGTTATCCAGGAAAATGAAATTTTTGGAAGAAGGAAATATGTTCCAAAATCTTTGAATAAGGCAAAAAGTAAACCGATTGATACTTTTGTAGAATTAAATCCTGGTGATTATGTCGTTCACGTAAATTACGGAATTGGACTTTTTCATGGAATTGACCGCATAAAATCTCTTGGAAATGAACGCGATTACATAAAACTTCAATATGCAGATGAAGAGTTTGTTTTTGTTCCTATTGAGCAGTTGAATCTTGTTCAGCGTTATATTGGAAGTGAAGGCGAAAAAGTTACATTAGACAGAATTGGAAGTAAATCTTGGGAAAATCGTAAAAATAAAGTAAAAAAATCAGTTGAAGATCTTGCTGAAAAACTTATAAATCTTTATTCAAGACGAAAAGCAGCGTATGGTTTTCCTTTTCCAAAGGATACAGAATGGCAGACAGCCTTTGAAGCGGCCTTTCCTTACGAAGATACTCCAGACCAAATTACTGTAACAGAAGAAATAAAAAAAGATATGGAAAAACCGCAACCTATGGATAGGCTTTTGTGCGGTGATGTAGGGTATGGAAAAACAGAAATTGCTATGCGTGCAGCTTTTAAAGCTGTAATGGGTGGAAAGCAAGTTGCATTTTTGGCTCCAACAACAATTCTTGCAGAGCAACATTATGAAACTTGTGTAGAACGATTTCACAATTTTCCAGTAAAGATTGCTCATCTTTCGCGTTTTGTATCTGCAAAAGAAACAAAAGAGATTCTGTTAAAACTGTCACAAGGAAAAATCGATATAATTATTGGAACTCATAGAATTATTCAAAAAGATGTTACTTTTAAAAATCTTGGTCTTATGATTATAGATGAGGAGCAGCGTTTTGGTGTAAAAGATAAAGAAAAATTAAAATCAATAAAAAATAATGTTGATTGTCTTTCAATGTCTGCAACTCCGATTCCAAGAACATTGCATATGAGTCTTTTGAAGATTCGGGATATGAGTCTTTTAACTACGCCTCCGCAAATTAGAAAACCAATCGAAACTATAGTAGATGAATTTTCTGATGAAAAAGTAACTACAGCAATTCGACGAGAAATTGAACGAGGTGGACAAGTTTTTTATCTGCATAATCGAGTCGAAACTTTAAACGAGACCAGAATAAAACTTGAAAAGCTTTTGCCCGAAATGCTTATAGAAGTTGCTCATGGTCAAATGTCCAGCGAAGAACTTGATGATATTTTCAGGCGATTTAAGCTGGGTGGATTTCATGTTTTAGTTGCAACAACGATTATTGAAAATGGAATTGATATTCCTAATGTAAATACAATTATTATTGATAGAGCAGATATGTATGGAATTTCGCAATTATATCAACTTCGTGGACGTGTTGGTCGAAGCGATAAAAAAGCATATGCATATCTTTTGTATCCACAGAATAAATCATTAAACGAAATAGCAATGAAACGTCTTCAGGTAATAAGTGATTTTACAGAACTTGGAAGTGGTTTTAAAATTGCTATGAAAGATATGGAAATCCGTGGAGCAGGAAACCTTTTAGGTAAAGATCAGTCTGGAAATGTTTACTCTGTTGGTTTTGATTTGTATGTTCGTCTTTTAAATCAAGCTGTAAACAGACTTATGGCACAAGAAGAATATAAAGAAACTCCTGAAGTTTTAATGGAACTTGAATATACAGGTTTTATCCCAGATTCTTATGTTACAAATCTACAGACAAAAATGGAGATTTATAAAAAAATTGCTGCAATTCAAACTTCACAAGAACTTGATGGAGTTTTCTTAGAATTAGAAGATCGTTTTGGTCCTGTACCAGATGAAGTTTCGAGTTTAATTTCTCTTGCTGAAATAAGAATTATTTGTCGTAAATTAAATATAACAAGCATAAAAGAAAGGCAAGGAAAAGTAACTGTTGAATTTGCAAAAGTTTCTGATATTTCAATAGAAAAACTTTTAAAATTGATAAGAATTTCTTCAGGAACTGTTTCATTAGATTCAAAACGTCCAAACGTTCTTATTCTAAACGTAGGAAAGATTTCTTTAAGAGAAAAAAGTGAATTTATACGCGAAAAGCTGCAACAACTAGAGTAGCAATATAAAAAAAATAAAATAGATGGTAAAAATATTATTAGTAGACAGAATACGTATTATAAGATGTTGATAATATAGTTAAAAGTTTGCTTTTTTTACAAAATAATCATTCAAAACTAAAAATTCAAGCTAATTAAAATTATATTTTTTGCTTTCTATGCTCATCAAAATGCCAATTGAAGACATTGCTGTAAGTAATGAGGTTCCTCCATAAGAAAGAAAAAGAAGCGGAATACCAGTAATTGGCATTATTCCCATAACCATTCCGACATTAACAAAGAAATGCATTATATACATTCCTAAAAATCCAGATGCAATATAGGAACCAAATTTATTTGAACAATTTTTTATAATAAAAATAGTTCTTAAAATAATAATAAAATATAAAATAAAAACAATCATTCCACCAAAAAAGCCAAGTTCTTCAGAAAGGATGCTGAATATAAAATCTGTAGATTGTTCTGGTAAGAATCTGTAATGACTTTGTGTTCCATGCAAAAAACTTTTTCCAAAAAGTCCGCCTGCACCGATTGCAATTTTTGATTGGATTATATTCCAACCAGCACCTAATCGGTCAATATTTGGATTCATAAATATGATTAAACGCTTAATCTGGTACGTTTTTAGAATCTTTTCGCCAGCAATTGACAAAATAAGTCCAAGAGATATTATCGCGAATGTGTATGCAATCCAATAAAAATAATGTGGAAGATGAAAATATCTGCGGACAACAAAGCATAGCATGCAAATTAATGTTGAAGCAAAGATAAGAATGAGTTTTAATTTGAAATTTGATAAAATTGTTGCAAAAATAAACGATTTTTCTGCGATATAGTCATTCCATACTGGTAATACTATAAAAAAAATCATAGAAAAACCTGTTGCAAGAAGAAAAATAATATATCTAGTTGGAATTCCTGCTATAAAACACATTACGAAAAAAATTGGAATATATACAGAGGCTGTTCCTAAGTCTGGTTGTATCAAAATCATTCCGGTTGGAATTGCAAAAATCAAAAGTGCAATAATTAATCTTTTTAATTGATTATCGTTTATTGAATTTTCCAAATATTTTGCAAGCATAAGAATGAAAAAAATCTTTCCAAATTCTGATGGCTGAAATCCAATATCGCCTATTCCAAGCCAACTTCTAGCTCCGTGTGATTCACGACCAAAAAAACGAGTAAAAAGTAATAGAAATATAAAAAATATAAAAAATTGCAATGTATAGCGGCTAAGTTTTCTATAATCATATAAAGTTAAGAAGATCATAAAAACAAAACCAAGGCAAGCCCAAATAATTTGTTTTATATATTCGTTTGTTACAAGAACTCCGTCTGAATTAATTCCGGAAGAAAAAATAAATGCAACTCCAAGACCGACAAGAATTAATACGCTGAATATTAGTATAAAATCAAAATTTTCAATAAAACTTTTTTTCATTATCTTATTCCTGTCTTGCTCTGTTTCTTATGATGTAGCTGAATCCAAGTTCTTTTACAGCTTCTTCGTAAGTTTGTTTTGCAAAAATTCCTTGCAAAATTATATTTGTGGCATAAGGAGCCCACCATTCCCACGGATTACATGCTTCTACAATGCAGGATACTACAACTTGATCTTCAGAAGGTCCTTCATACGGAGCGTAGGCAACCATCCAAGAATGCCAACTTTTTTTATACGGTGCAACTTCTGCAGTTCCAGTTTTTCCAGCAGCTTTTACAATTTTATTATGCATAGGATATTGTGGTGTTCCATCAGAAATTGTATAACGCAAAGCCTCTTGTAATTGTTTCCATACTTCATTTGAAATATCAGATTTTAAAAGAACTTCAGGTTTTATTTCCTTTATAACAGCATTTGAAATAGGATCTCTTACTTCTTTTAAAATATGAGGTTTATAAACGATACCATTATTTGCAACCATAGCAACCATGTTAGCAACGTGAAGTGGTGTTGCAAGTATATAACCTTGTCCAATGGAGGCTGACATAGTATCTCCGCCAAGCCATTTTTCATGGTATCGTCGTTCTTTCCATTCTGCTGTAGGAACGAATCCAGTTTGATGACTTGGAAGATCTATTTCAGTACTTTGACCAAAGCCAAATTCTTTTGCATATGCTGCAATTTTGCTGATTCCAAGATAATCTCGACCAATGGTCCAATAATAAACATCACATGATTGTGCAAAACCATTTTTCATATCAAGCCAGCCGTGTCCTGGTTCATGAATATGACAGTGAAATTTTCTGTTTCCATAATCAAGAACGCCTCGGCATTCGATTTTTTTAGTTGCAGGAAATGCATCTTCTGCAAGCATTGCAGCATTCATTATTATTTTAAATGTAGAGGCTGGTGGATAAACTGCATTTACCGCTCTATTGATAAGTGGTTGATTTTTTATATCTTCTGCAAGACTTTGGTAATATTTTCCGGCATTGTCACCATTTAATTGATTTGCATCAAAAAACGGATAGGATACCATAGCAAGAATCTCTCCTGTTGCTGGTTTTAAAACAACGACGGAACCTACCCTATTTCCTAATGTTTTTTCTGCTAGAAGTTGAATTTCTGTATCAATTGTAAGAATAAGATTTTTTCCCATTTGCGGAGGTTCTATTATTGGTGTATCAGAAATAATTCGTCCTCGTACATCAACAGTTTTACTTTCACGTCCATTAACACCTTGTAAAAGACTATCATATTGACGTTCAATTCCTGTTTTTCCTACGATACTATTTCTTGTATATCCTTGATTATACATAACGTTAATTTCTTCTCTAGTAATGTCACCTACATAGCCTATTACATGAGAAATAGAACCTGTTTCTACATAATTTCTTATAGGTCTTGAAACCCATGAAACGCCTGGTAAATCTGTTAGGTTTTCAGCAATATTTGAAATAATCTTAAAGGATACATTTGTTTTTATCTGAAATGAATTAAATGACCTTCTTGAATTTTTTGGAATACATTTATCTATATCAAATTTAGAAATTCCTAGTATTCCTGCAAGTTTTGCGGTAACAGTATCATAATGACCAGCAGGAATTTCACCTGGCGTAATCTCAACAGCAAATGCTTCTGTGTTAATAACCATAGGAAGAGTTGCATTTCTGTCAAAAATTTCTCCACGTTGTGCAGGAATTGTTGTAACTTGACTTGAAATCGTTTTTGATTGCGTTCTGTATTCTACTCCGTTTATTACTTGCATTGAGAATAGTCGAAAAATATAAATTAAAAAGATGAAACAAATTAAAATTGTAAGAATGATAATTCTTGAATTTTTATCAAGTAAAGAGTTATGTGCAAGTCTTGAATGTCTAAACAAAGCCATATTTTCTCCACAACTAGAATAAAATATGTTTGTCAAAACAACCTGCAAATTTAAAAATTACAGGTGCCAAAATTGAATTCAAAATGAGTTCAGTAAAGAAACTTACAGAAATTATAGAATATGTTATCACAGTATTTGGAAAAAATAGAGAAATAATCCAAATTACAAGAACTTTCATAAATGTTGCTATCATTCCAATTACAAATGGAATTAAAAATCCCTTAAAATTAAGATTATTATTAAAAAAACCTGCAAAATAGCAAATAACAGTTCTTAAAAGGCAATTTAAGCCAAAAGGGCATCCAGTAATAAAATCCAAAATTAAACCAGAAATAAAACCAGAAACAACACCTGACATTTTACCATTAAGTATTGCAATATAAATAGATGCAAGAAGAACTAAATCTGGAACGGCTGGTAAAAAAGAAAAATTTGAAAGAATTGCTGCTTCAAAAACTGCAAGGAGTATAAAAATTAAGGTTGAAACTAAAAAACTTCTGATCATAATTATTTCCTTGCATCATTTATTTCATGAATATCTACAACAATGACGTTTTCCAAACGAGAAAAATCAATAATAGGAGTAAGTTCAATATCAAGCGAAGAGTCATAGTCAACAACAGTGATTTTAGAAATAGTTCCTATTGGTAAATCGCTCATATAGTTATTATTTTCACCAGAGGTAACAACAATATCACCGTAATGTAAATCTTTTAAAACTCTTTTTTTTATATATCGCATGGACAAAGGTAAATCGTCTTTTCCATTGCCGGTAACAAGTCCTAAATCTCTAGAATTTTGAATTCTAGCAGAAACGGTACAATTTAAATTATAAATAGGCATAACAATACTTGTAAGTGCACCAACCTGGACAATTTTTCCAATCAAACCGGAATTTCCATTTTGATAAGCAATTACCCCCATATTCTTTTTTATACCAGAAAGACTTCCTTTATTTATTGTAAGAGATGCATAGATATTATCAGAATCTCTACCTATTATTTGTGCTGGGTAATTTTTTTCTTCAAGAGAGGTTGTAAAATTTAATTGCTCTAAAAGACGTTCATTTTCTTTTCTTATTTCAGCATTAGAACGACGCATTTGTTCATAATTTTCCAATTTTTTTGAAAGTTCTTCATAATCTTTTTTCAGACGACCGAGTTCATTTACTGCAGTTAATGTATTTTCAATACCTTCGTAAACTTTATAAGCACCCAATTGAAGAGAAGAAAAAACTGTAAAACCAATCTTTTTAAAATTAAGAACAAAACCACCAGTACTAAAACCAAGCATTACACCTGAAATAAGCACAAAAACAACTAAAAGCAGTTCTGGTAACTTAAAAGAAAACCTATTTCTGTTTGTCATATTTTTTAGTCATTAAGACTGTCGTAAATAGAACGATCTGATGACATATCCCTAAAAAGTTCAAATGCTTCACCAGCACCTAAAGCAACGCATTCAAGTGGATTTTCAACAAGAATAACAGGAACCCCAGTTTCTTTTGAAATAAGTTTAGGAAGTCCTTTTAACATAGAACCACCACCTGTCATTACAATACCACGTTCAATAATATCAGAGGCCAATTCTGGAGGAGTCTGACTTATTACACTTTTTATTTCTTCAATTATTTGTTTAATAGGGTCTTTTAATGCTTCTCTTACTTCAACACTATCAATTTCAAGTCTACGTGGAAGACCAGTAATTGCATCCCGACCTTTTAATTCCATTTTTTCAATAGTTTTATCTGCAGTTGCATTTCCAATTTGAATTTTAAGTCGTTCTGCAGCCTGAAGAGATATATCAAGGTTATGTACATTTTTTACATGCTTAACAAGTGCTTCGTTAAATTTATCACCACCAACACGAATTGAACTTGTTCTTACCATTCCACCAAGAGATATTACAGAAACTTCAGCAGTTCCACCACCAATATCACATATCATGTGACCAGCTGGTTCGTAAATAGGTATCTTTGCACCAATTGCAGCAGCAAGTGATTCTGCAATAACTTCAACTTCTTTTGCACCAGCTTTTAAGGCTGCTTCAATAAGTGCACGTCGTTCAACATCAGTAACACAAGAAGGAATTCCAACTTTCATTCTGAGTGATTTAAAAATCTGATGTCTTGGAATTATTTTTTGAATAAAGTATTTAATCATGCGTTCTGTACTGTCAATATCTGCAATTACGCCATCAGCTAACGGTCTGATTGCTATAATATTAGACGGAGTTCTTTCTAGCATGTTTTTTGCTTCCGAACCTACAGCAAGAATCCTTTTTGTTCCCTTTTCAACGGCAACAACTGTTGGTTCATCAATTACAATTCCTTTTCCTCGAACATAAATCAAAGTATTACATGTACCAAGGTCAATACCTACATCAGTAGAAAATCTATCAAAAAATCCCATAAATCCTCCCGGATTTTTCATTAATTTTTATTTTTACAGAAAAAACCACTAAAACTTCAGTCTTTTGCAGTAATTCTAATTGTAATCGGCCATTTTTTTCAAGGCACCTTGATGACTAACTTGAACACGCAATGTTTTACGCCACTCTGCCCTAGCCTTTACTAATTCTCCCTTCTTTTCATATATTACACCAAGACCATAATATGCGTCACCAGAATTTTTATTTTTTTTCAAAATACTTTCAAATTCTTGTTGTGCAGCGTCAAGATTATCCTCTTCAATATAAATTAAACCAAGTAAATTCATACTTTTTAATACAAGGTCATCATTACGACTTTTAGAGATAATTTGAAACAAATATCCTTTTGCAGCAGAATATTGTTTCATATTATAATACTGCTCTGCAATAGAAAGTAGAAGAGAGTCTGATTCACGAATTGAAAGAGATTCGGCAAAATACTGAATACTTTTTTCTGGCTGACCAAGCGAAGCATAACAAAGTCCAAGATATTCAGAAATATCATCTGCTTTATATCCATGTTCTTCACTTTTTAAAAGGTATTTTTCTGCGAGTTCTGAATAATAATATGTTGAAATAGTATTTTTATAAAAATAACATTTTCCAAGCATATATTCTAACTGAGGAATAGAAGATTTCTTAGCAGATAAAAGGGCGATTCTTATTGAATTTATTGCATCGTCAAGATAGGCCTGACCAACTTCAGAGTTCAAAGATGATACGGCAAGATAAAAGCATGCAAATCCGTGATAAGTAAGAGAAAAATTATTAAATGGACTTTCATCAAGAATATCTTGAGTAAGTTCGTAAACACTTTGATAGTCATATTTCTTCCAAGCATCTGAAATTGACCATGTATTTGCAGATGATTTTCTTTGTTTTTGTATTTGAAAAGTAATAAAATAAATTAAAGCAATAATAACAACAAGCGTTAGTACAACGAAGACGAGATTTCTTATAAAATTGCTTTTGCGTTTTACAATATTTTCATTACTCATAAATAAAAAAAACTCATAAAAAACATTTTTATATAAAAAAGCAGACGAAAAATAAGCCGGGTTCTGTCAATTGCAATGCAATTAGTAACCATCTATCCTAATTATCTATTACTAGATAACTTTAGCGATCTACCCGAAGTATACTGTCCGGAAAACAAACTTCTACACGATCTTGCTCCAAATGAGGTTTACCTACTACTTCTGTTACCAGTAAGTATGGTGATCTCTTACATCACCTTTTCACCCTTACCTTTTTCAAGGCGGTTTATTTTCTGTTGCACTTTCTGTCTAGCAAAGGATATGTAAAAAATACATCTACAGTGCCAGCCCGGTTATTACCCGGCATTTTTCCGGTGGAGCCCAGACTTTCCTCACTGCAAAGTTTTATCATAAAAACATTGCAGTGCGATTACTTTCCGTCTGCATTAATTTAATATTTTATAGAAATTTTAAATACATATAAAAAATCTATAATAAGTTAAAAATTACTCCTCAGAAGAATCGTCTAAACTGATGTCATCATCATCAATCATTGAAACTTCGTCATCTTCATATAATGATGAGTCAGAATCTTCATCTTCCTCAAATTCATCTTCAAGTTCATCATCTGAATCTGCAAGACTACCTGTATCATTGTAATATGTTACTTGTTCACCTTCAGAAGAAGCTTCGTAATAAAGAATTCGGCTGCAATATGGACAAAACAGAATGCTTTCACCTTCTCGAACTTCATTTGCAAATTGAGCAGGAAGAATCATATGACAACCTGTACATACGCCATTCTTTACAGCAACGATTCCTTCCGCGTTGCGCTGAATTATTCGTTGAAATTTAAATAAAATTTCCTGATCTAAACCTGGAACAATCTGCTCTTCTTTATTTTTTAATTCTTCAATTTCAGTTTTATATGATGCTAACTGAGAATCAAGAGCAACTTTACTTTCATTTAAACTTGTTTCTGTTGAATTAATAATAGCTTCATTAGTTTTTAAAATATCATCCAACTCTGCATATTTTTTTTCTTCTTTTTGAAGTTCTTTTCTAACTGTATCTTCTTTTGCAGATGCTTCAGAAATTTGTTTTTCAAGTGCTTCGTATTCGCGATGTGTCGAAATATTATCCATATTTTTTTCACCATCTTCACGAAGTTTTACTGCTTCATCAAGTTCAATTTTTAATTGACCTATTTTTTCTTTTACGGCTTCATATTCTTTATTTTTTTCAATGTATTCTTTTCTCATTCTTGAAAGAAGTTCATCTTGCGAACCAAGTTGCTTTGGAGCTTCAGTCATTTTTGACTCAAGTTCATATTTACGACCAAGAATTACCTGAAGACTTTTTAATCGGTCAAATATTTCTGTTGTTACCATTATAAATCCCTTAATTACTAATATCCATTTTAAGAGATGTTTCTAAAAGAAACACTCAAACTTCATTAAAATATATATAAAAAAAAGAAATTTGTCTATAAAGTAAAAAGTCTTTGTACATTATAGACAATTTTTTACATCAAATATTTTTAATAATCACCTTGGAAATCCCGAATCTTATTTGATCTGCGTGGATGTCGTAGCCTTTTTAATGCTTTTGCTTCAATTTGGCGAATTCTTTCTCGTGTTACATTAAAATAAAGACCAACTTCTTCCAAAGTAAGTGAATATCCGTCTTCCAAACCAAAACGCATTTTTATAACTTCCTGCTCTCGTTCTGGAAGAGTTGATAGCACCTGACGCAACTGCTCCTGCAAAAGTTTGTATGAAGTCTGATTTGCAGGATTTTCAACTTCTTTGTCTTCAATAAAATCTCCTAATGAAGAATCTTCTTCTTCTCCAATTGGAGTTTCAAGCGAAATTGGTTCCCTTGCAACACTTTTTACCTGTTTAACACGAGTAACCGGCCAACCTAACTGCTGAGCAATTTCTTCGTCTGTAGGTTCTCGTCCAAGTTTTTGTAAAAGTTGTTTTGATTCCCGAGAAACTTTATTAATCTGTTCTATCATATGAACAGGAACTCGGATTGTTCTTGCCTGATCAGAAATACTTCGCGTAATTGCCTGGCGAATCCACCAAGTTGCATATGTTGAAAATTTAAAACCTTTGCGATATTCAAATTTTTCTACAGCCTTTATAAGTCCAATATTTCCTTCTTGAACAAGATCAAAGAACTGTAATCCGCGGTTTGTGTATTTTTTTGCAATGGAAACAACAAGCCTTAAATTTGCATTTATAAGCCTGTTTTTGGCATCTTCCATCATTTTGCTTCCGCGTTTTATTTCCTGTGCTTTTTCAAGAATTTCATCGATTGTATTTTCAAATTCATATTCAAATTTGCTTAATTTGCGGTCAATTTTCTGAATCTGAGTATAAATGTCGCGAATATCATCTGTCGTCATATTGAGTTCTGCTTCGATTTTTGCAGATTCTGAACGAATTGAAATTCTACGACCTAATGAACGAAGTTCAATAGCATTAGAAATGCGTAATTCCTTCATCTTTTTTTCTTGTTTTTGACGGAAATCTTCAATTTTTTGCTTTGCATCACGAAATTTTTGTGTAAAACGATCAAGCTCTTCTGACTGAATTTCAACTTTCATAAGTTGTGGCTGAATCTTTTCTTTAAGTGCAATCAATTGCGGATTTTTGAAAATTTCACTTGATTGTTCTGTTTTATAAAGATTTTCTTTTAAAGCCATATATTGCTTCATTTCTTGAAGCACAGGTTTTATGTAGTTGCCATAATAAGTTCGTAAACGGCGTTTTTCAGCCATTTCTTCAGTTATTTCTTTTTTTGCTTTACCAGGTTCGTGTTGGTCAATTTTTGTGTATGCTTTTACAGCAATTCCAAAAAATTCCGGTATCATAATTCCTGATTTTAAAACAACATCTTTTATTATGTTGTTACCGTCTTCCATTTTTTTTGAAAGAGTAACTTCCTGTTCGGCGGTAAGCAGATGTTCTTTTCCAATTTCTCTAAGATAAAGGCGAATAGGATCATCAATACTAGAATCTTTATCACCATTTACAAGTTGAATTTTATCTTCTTTAATGGAAAGATCTTCAACATCAACAATAGATTCATCTTCGCTAACAACATCTTCATCGTCTTCTACTGCTAATGCGTTTTCTTCCTCATCATCTTCAAGATCTAAATCTGACTCAATTACATCGATATTTTGTTCACCAAGACACTGGAAAACTTGTTCCATCTCTGGAGAATTTATAAAATCCTGCCCTACAAGCACTTTGATTTCATCATAAGTAATTCTTGATTTATCCTTCGCATAGTCAAGAATTTTCTGAACATACGGATTAAGTTCCTGATTCATCTTTTTCCTTTTTTAATTCATTAAAGACTTTATTTTATTGTCAAGTTCTACTTTTTTTTGAAAAAGTTTTTCAAATTCAACTTTATCAATTTCAGATAGACTATTAACCTTCTTTATTTGCTCTAACAACTTTTTTCTTTGACGTTCAAGGCTTCTTGCTTTTAGTAACTTTATAGAATCATTTACTGCACTTTCGGTGTTATCCTTAAATTCTCCAATAGAAATTACATTTGTTATCATATTGGAAATATTTTCATCATCACAATGACTCAATAATGTTGAAAAAGACAAAGAATTTTCCTTGTAACATTCTTCAAGCATAATAAAAAGTTTTTTTGCAATAGGATTTTCAAAATCATCACAAGATAACTCAGTACGCATAAGCGTAAAATTTTCAAGATTAGCAACTACTGCCAAAAGACTTCTTAATTCTGCATTTAATTTGATTTTCTGCTGGTTAGAATTGTTTTTCGGCTGTCGGTTTTCAAGACTTTTACGAGCTTCTTCACGATTAAAAAAATCTTTCTTTACAGCCTCCATCTTCAAGTTGAACCGCTCACACAACTGTGTAAGACAAGACTCTCTAAGAATATCTGACTGAAGGGCATCCAAGTAAGGAAAATATGCAAGTGCTGCACGAGTTTTTCCTTCAGGAGTATCAATAGGATACTCTTTCCCTAGTTTAGATAGTAAAAAGTCGCTATCCAAAATAGCACTAGAAACAGCATTTGTCAATATTTTTTTTCCAAAATTTTGCATTAATTCTGCAGGATCTTTTCCACCTTCGATTTTTATAACTTTTGAAACGATTCCAGCTTTTCTAAGCATAAGAATTGCCCTTAATGTTGCTTTTTGTCCGGCTCCATCGGCATCAAATGAAAGTAAAACTTCATCAACAAATGGACGAATTATTTTTATCTGATCATCTGTTAAAGAAGTTCCTAGCGGTGCAACTGCAAACTCAATTCCGCATTGATGGTATGCAATGCAATCCATATATCCTTCACAAAAAATAACTTTATGATTTTCCCGGATTGATTTTTTTGCAAAATTAAATGCGTATAAAGTTTCACCTTTTTTATATTGAATTAAATCTCCGCTGTTAAGGTATTTTGGGCTATTAGGGTTATTGTCAAGTTGTCTTCCACCGAATGCAACAACTTGTCCTTGACGGTTGAAAATAGGAAACATTAATCTGTTTGAAAAAAATGCTACATCTTTGTATTTTTTACTAAATAGCCCGGATTTTTCAAGAAAATCTTTTGTGAAATTCTTTTTTAATAGAAAAGACTTTAACCATTGTCTGTCAGCTGGTGCATATCCTAATTTAAATTTTCTTATTGTTTCTTCTGTAAGACCTCTGTCCATAATATATTTTAATGCAGATTTTCCTTGTTGTGTCTCTGTTAAAAGATAATGAAACATAGAGGCCGTTCTTTCGTAAAGTTCAATAAATTCTTCACGCAGTTTTACTTCTTGATTAGGTTTTGAATCATATGAATTTTCAGATTTTATAGGGATTCCAAATTTTTTTGCCAAAAATTCAACAGCATCTGGAAAAGGTAATTTTTCTTGTTCTTCTATAAATTTTATAACATTTCCGCCAACGCCACATCCAAAACAGTGATAAAATTTTTTTTCAACATCAACATGAAAAGATGCTGTTTTTTCCCCGTGAAATGGACAACATCCCCAAAAATCGCCGTTTCCTTTTGATTCGAGTTTTGTATATTCATTGATTACAGAAACAATGTCTACACCATTTATAACAGTGTCAATTGTTTCTTTTGAAAAAAATACTGACATATAATTTATTTACCAGATTTTTTTGTATTATAAATATATCCCTCATTTACATGAGTGGAAAAATCTTTTGTAAAAACATGACGACCAGTATTTGAATCAACTAATCTAAAAAAATAATAATCAGTTTTAGCTGGATTTATTGCTGCGTTAAGCGAAATTACACCAGGATTAGAAATAGGTCCAGGAGGAAGCCCTGCCCATTTATATGTATTATATGGACTATCAATTGCAAGATCAGAATATGTAATTACATCAGGATGAGGTCTTTTTTGTATTTCAGTAATGATATATTCAATCGTAGCACAAGAATAAAGACCGATATTATGTTTTAATCTGTTGTAAAATACACTTGCAATTAAGGATGCTTCTTTTTCGATTCTATATTCCCTTTCAACAATCGAAGCCAAAGTGACAGTTTTGTAAAGTTGTTCCTTTGTAAGTTTTTCTGTACTAGGTATATCTTTTAACTTTTCAAAAAAATTATCAGCCATTTCTTTAATAACAGCCTTTCCAGTCATTTTAGGCGTAAAAAAATACGTATCAGGAAAAAGAAAACCTTCAAAAGATTCGCCTTGAAGACCATATTCATTAAGAAGATTTTTATCTTTTGTTGAATTTTCAAATTCTTCAACAGAGCAAACTCCATTTTCTGCTAATCGACTGGCAATTTTAGAGATTGTAAGACCTTCAGGAAAAGAAAGTTTTATATATTCTTGTTGCCCAGAAGAAAGTATTTTCAAAATTTCTGAGTAAGTCATTGAATTTGAAATACGGTAAACGCCACTTTTTAAAAGAAACGGTTCACTAGAACCTGTAATAATATATCTTGGTATTTTATAACGTGAACATATATAGAAAGCCGTACTACTGCGAATAAGATTTTTTTTCTTAAGATTCTTAGAAATATTTCGCATAGTTGTTCCAGATGGAACTTCGATTCGTTCAGTTATTTTATTTTTTTCGGAAGAAACTGGTTTTATTGAAAAGTAAATAAAACTAGGACACAAAACTACAAATATACAGAGGATTATAATAAGTAAGCGTTTTTTTTTCATAATTTACTCTCTTGATTCTTATCAGAGGAAAAATATAAGCAAAAAAAAACGAGCAAGTAATTTTCTTGCTCGTTTTGCTTGGGAAGTCAGGGAATCGAACCCCATCCGGTTGCCCAAGAGATTTACAGTCTCCCGCAGTCCCACTGTGCCAACTTCCCTTATAGAGCTGCCTGTAGGATTTGGACCCACGACCCCGAGATTACAAATCACGTGCTCTACCAGCTGAGCTAAGGCAGCAAACTGTTGTTGTTTACAACGTGTTGTTATATTATACGAATATAAAAATAACGTCAATAGCAAATCTAAAAAAATAATGAAAAATTGCAAATATTTTTTTTAATTAGTTTTTCTTACAAAAATCAGGACGTAATACTTCTGCTCCATTTATATAAACATTTTCAATTTTTGAATTTTCTTCAAGATAAACAGTAATTAATACTCTTATTACTTTTTCTAGTCCACCTTGAATAAATGCTTCCTGGCTGCAAAAAAGAGGAATCTTAGAAATATCAATTTCTGAATAGCCTTTTCTTAAGGCAGCACATGGATTTTTTGCATCAAGATCTTTTGTAAGTGTAAACTGTATCGAAACGATGTCGTTTTCATTTATTTTATTTTTTGTAAAAATTGCAGAACACATTTTTAATGTAGATTCTGTTATTGAGTCAGCATTGTTTTCCGCACATGCGGCACCACGAATAGCATATAATCTTTTCATCTTTTTTCTCTTTATTATTTATTATAATTTTTTTTGTTTATTCTTTTTCTAAAGAAATGTATTTTCCAATATTTGAAAGAAAATTATTTCTTACTGCAGTGTAAAGTGTATAATCCGGACAGGTGCAGTCATTTATAATGATTGAAGAAAAAATTACTTCATCATCTTCTGTGTCTAAATCCAAAAATGAAAAAAGTTCTTCCTGCGAAAGCATTTTTGGATTAAATAACGGTTTTGTTTCAATCTGTTCCAATATTTTTAATGAAAGTTTTTTTGCAACAGAATCGCAAAGTTCTTCCATATATGTTTTTAAAGAATCTTCATCTGAAATTATTCGGTTTTTACATAATTCAACAATATTTTCAGGAGACAGAGATACTGAAAAATCAAAATCAAAATTGTAGTCAAAACTAGCTTTTCCCGAAAAAATTGTTGAATATATATCTGCTGAAGGAAGTTTTCCCGAGATTTTTTTATTTATACGCCAGTTTTTTAGTGGAAAAACATAAAGTTTTGTATTTGTTGGAAGAAGAAAATCGTAATTCCAAGAAAACTTTCCAGGCAAAATAGGTTCTTCGTTTATACCGCTAGTTTTAGAACTTAAAACACCAATGCTGTCCGGTTTTATGCGTAATTGAGTCCAGCCAATAAAGAATACCGCTGCAGCACATAAAATGATAATAAATATACAGATTATTAAATTCTTAAAAAATTTCTTCATTAATGTTTCCTTTATAAAATTGTAAAAAATGATTTTTGTGATGCCTTTTACTTGAAAAAAATCTATTTTTAAGTATAACTAGGGTTTATGAGAACTTCAATACAAAAAAATGCTGAAAAAATTTCAATTTCGTTGCTTTTTAAACTTTTAGTACGTTCTCTTTTATTTTTATTTCTTTTTCTTACAGTTCTTATTTTGCTTTACATAATTGGAAATCTGCAGTTATTTTTAGATTCAAATCAAAAAATAATATTGAGTATAGCATCTGTTTGTGCTCTTTTTTTGTTTTTTTTGTCTATCATTGCAATTATAATTGGTGTTCTATGTTTGTTTATAAAAAAAAGAAAGAGACTTTATTATGCAGTTCACTTATTTTTAATTCTTTTTTGTACTGCATATAGTATTACTTTCTTTTTTCTTTTTAGAATAACATTAATTTTTTCTTCAGGTCTTAGTTAGTCATTTTTTAAATGAAGATATGCTGAATACGGATAAATTATTAAAAATCCAGAAGTTTTAGGTTCTATAAGAATGGGTTTTCCTTCTTTATAAAAATCATAGGAAATACGGTTACTTATGCTTGGCATATTTCCTTTTAAAAATAATTTACTTTCCCATTGTAAGCCAGAAGTTTTAATTTTATTTCCCTTACCGAATACGTTTGCAAATGAAATATTGTCAGATAATTCAAGATTTTTTAATAAATATTTTTTTCCTTTTTGTAAAAATGCTACTTGTTGAAAAGCACATAGCCAAAAATCAGGTTTAAATTTAGTTCGGAATGTATTTATGATATTTAAAAGGTGATCTAATCTTCCTCCATCGCCACCTACTAATGTTATTGTTGGTTTTAAATTTTCTGTTTTTGCTTTATAAAAAGCGTAATGTAAGGCAAGTTCTGTGTCTGTAAAATCTTTATCACAAGGAAATTGTTGAATTATTTCATTTGAAAACGACTTTAGAATATCTTTTTTTAAAAGACTATCAAAATCGCCAAGTATTTTAGAGGGATTAAAATCGTATTGATCAAAAAAATATTTTTTATATTTAAGGCATTCTTCAAGTCCGGAATCTGCTGCGATTACAAAATCTGGTTTTGATGCAATAGAAGTTTTCCAAAAGTTTTCTGTAATTTTTGGTTCAGGAGATAACCCTCCTGTAAAAATAACGATATGTATAGACTTTTGGCTGTTTTGCAAAGTATAATTTTTCATTATAAAAATATAACATGAAAAAGATAAAAATTCCCTTTGTATTACAAAAAATGAATACCGTTTTTGAAGAAAATGGTTTTGAAGCATATCTTGTGGGGGGTGCCGTGCGCGATATGCTTATGAAAAAAGAACCCTCTGATTTTGATGTTGCGACAAATGCAGAACCCGAACAAGTTGTAAAGATTTTTAAAAAAGTTATACCAACTGGAATTGCACACGGAACGGTTACAGTTCATTTTCTAAAAAATGAAATAGAAGTTACTACATTTCGTACGGAAAGCGATTATTCCGACGGAAGACATCCCGATAAAGTTTGTTTTACTCGCAATATAAATGAAGATCTTAGCCGCAGAGATTTTACGATGAACGCAATCGCAGCGTCTTTAAAAGACGGTAGTATAATAGACCCTTTTAACGGTCAATCTGATATAAAGAAAAAAATTGTAAAAACTGTAGGAAATCCTTATGAACGTTTTATGGAAGATGGTTTAAGACCTATAAGGGCAATAAGATTTTCTTCAAAAATGAAATTTAAAATAGAAGAAGAAACGTTAAATGCTATTTCAAATAAGAAAATCCTTGAAAAAGTAAAAACAATTTCATTAGAACGTTTTAGAGATGAACTTTTAAAACTCCTTGCATCAGAAAAACCTTCATATGGCTTTAAAATCATGGAAAAAACAGGAATCCTGAACATTTTTATGCCCGAACTTGTAAAATGTCGTGGATGCAGTCAAACAGATTTTAGAGGATTTCATGAATTCGATGTTTTAGATCATCTTTTTTACGCTTGTGACGGTGCTCCTCAAAATAAAATTAACGTACGTCTTGCTGCTCTTTTGCATGATATAGGAAAACCTGATGCAAAAAAGGTTATACAAAATTCAGCTGGAGAAGTTGTTACATTTTATAATCATGAAAAACTTTCTGCAGAAATTGCACGAAAAATGCTTTTTAGACTTAAGTTTTCCAATGCAGAAATAGAAAATATATGCCATTTAATAGAAAATCATATGTTTAATTATACATCAGACTGGAAAGATTCCGCAGTCAGACGATTTTTAGTTAAAGTAAAACCTGAAAATGTTGAAGATTTATTTGATTTGCGTCTTGCCGACATTTATGGAATGCACAACAAACCTGTAAGAGTTCATGATACAGAAACTGGAAAAATTCTTATTGAGTTCAAAGAAAGAATTTATAAAGAAGAAGAAAAGAAAAATGCACTTAATTTAAAGAATCTTGAAATAAATGGAAATGATTTAATTCGTTTAGGAATTCCTAGCGGAAAAGAAATCGGTTCTATTTTAAACGAAATTTTTGAAGCAGTATTAGAAGACCCTTCACAAAATAAAAAAGAAATACTTTTAAATATGGCAAAAAAAATATATGAAAATCGTAATTTATAGTTCAAATTCTAATTTATACAAAGTTGAAGACTTTTATATAGAACAATATGCAAAGTGTAAAGATAATTTTTTGAATTGTATTAAAAAGTATACATCATTAGAAATTGTTTTAGTAACAGAACTACCGGGAATGTTTCTTTTAGATTTTTATCCAGATGAAAAAGTAGAAAAAGCAAAAGAGATTCAATATTTAATTCTTGAAAAAAGTTCCGCTGAAGAAATGGCTCAAAAAATAATTGATTTACAGCCGGATATTGTAATTCAGGCAACTTTTTGGGCGGAAAGTTTTGACTGGCTTACCTTAAATGATAGCGTTATAGGCGAAATTTTAAAATCAAATGGAATAAAAACCATAAGTCATTCACTTTTATCGTCTATGATTTGTTTTAATAAAAAAAGGATGCGTGATTTTCTTTTTGAAAATCACTTTAATGCAGCCAAATCGGTGTACGTTCATCATGAATTATTCAGAATAGAAAGAAGTCACACTGAAATTCAAAAAAATCCTTATCAAACTGCTGTTTTTAATGAAATAAAAAAATTAAATTTCCCGGTTATTATAAAAGATACTTTTGGGCTTAGTTCTTACGGTATGGATGTTGTTTCAACCTTTGCATCTGCAAAAAATATTTTGATGTCAAAAAAGAATTCAGGCGACAGGCTTGTCGAAGAGTATATTGACGGTATTCAGTTTGGAACAGAAATTCATGGAAAGTCTGGTCAATATACAGTTTTTCCACCTTTTATGTTTTCTGTGAATCAGTATGGAATTACAAGTCCAAAGCAAAGTGTAAAAATCGGACCTGTAACGGACGAAAGATTTTGCTTAAATGATTTATATTCAATGCTTATAAAACTAGCAGAAAAACTTGAACTTAACGGAATTGCACAAGTTGACTTAGTTTTTAATAAAGGAAAATGGTATGTGCTTGAAGTTAATCCTCGCCTGTCTGGAATGACAGAATTAATAGCCAAAAGTTTTGAATCATCAACTCAAGGCGTGCTTGTTTCTTTGGCACTTAACAAAAAACCTGATACAAGCAGAATGAGAAAAGTTCTTGATATAAAATTTCCAATAATTACATCAGAAGTGCAAAAAAAATTATACAACACAGAAAATGTTTTATTTGTCCGTCAAGTTCACAATAAAAAAGCCCGACAACATCGCGAAGAAGGATTTTGCGAAGTTATTTTGGGTAAAACAGATACTTTTTTAGAATTAAAAACAGCACTAAAAAACTTATATAATGAATTTTCAAATATTTTTGAAGAAGACTTTTACAAAAAAGCATGCAAAATGCTTGATTTTCTACAGGATTTCTAAAAGTTCCCTAAAAAAATGATTTTCAATTCTTGCTTCGTTCATCATTTCGCCAAAAGAATAATAACGTATCGGCTCATAAAGGCGACCAAATGCAATGTAGTCGCCTTTAGAATCTGAGCCGTACGTCATATTGTAAACTTTTTTATTATAAGTAAACTCAAATTCTTTTTTACAGTTTATTAAAAGTAAAAGTTCATCTTTTGTCATAAATTAAATAGTCATATTCATTGCAGAACGAACTTCTTCCAAAGTTTTTTCTGCAATTGCCCTTGCCTTTTTTACGCCATCAAGTAGAACTTGTCTTATATATTCAGGTTCTTTTTCTAATTGACTGCGTTTTTCGCGAACCGGGCGTAAAGTTTCGTTTAAGGCAACGGTAAGCTCATTCTTTAACATACCGCCTCCACCTTCTCCTATTCGTGCAGCAACCTGTTCTGGAGTTTCTTTTGTGCAGAGTGAAATTAATTGCAAAAGGTTTGCAACTTCTGGGCGGTTTGCTGGATCGTAAGTAATCAATCGTTCGCCGTCAGTTTTTGCCTTTTTTATAAGTTTTGCAGTTTCATCTTCTGTTGCACAAAGCATAATTGCGTTTCCACGACTCTTTGACATCTTTTGTGAACCGTCTAATCCCATTATGCTTGGAGTTTTTGAAAGAAGAACTTGTGGAAGTGGAAAAATCGGAGAATCTTCCTTGCAGAATTTTTTATTAAATCGGTTAGCAATTGTTCTTGCCATTTCTACATGAGGAAGCTGGTCTTTTCCTGCAGGTACGACATTTCCCTTGCAAAAAAGAATATCAACTGCCTGATGAACTGGATAAGTGTACATTCCGGCATTTACGTTTGTAAGCCCTGCAGCCTGAATTTCTTCTTTTACAGTAGGATTTCTGCTTAATTCTGCGTTAGAAACAAGCGTAAGAAACGGAACCATCAACTGATTTGCTTCTGGAACATATGAATGAGGATAGATTATTACATTTTCGCCAGGTTCAATTCCACATGCAAGATAATCGATTACAAGCTGTTTTGTATTCTGACTTATTTCCTGATATGCATCATGGTCTGTTAAAACCTGATAATCGGCAATAAGAATCATTGTTGGAACACCTAATTTTGAAAGGCGAACTCTGTTTTGAAGAGAGCCAAAATAATGACCGATATGAAGTCTTCCTGTAGGACGGTCACCAGTGAGCACTCTATATTTAGTTGGATTTTTTACAATATCTTCTTCAATTTTCTGACTGGCTTTAAGTGCTGCTTCAAAAGTTGCACTGTTAATAGTTTCTGCCATAGTATCCTCCAAAAAGCAATCAAGTTCTAATTTTTAATAAAAAATATTCTATAGTAAACTATATTTTTTTTCCACACTTGGTTTAAATGTCTAAATAAAATCAATAAAATGAGCGTATGAAACTTTCTGATTTTCATATTTGGCTTAATAAATATCTTAACTTTGAAAAAACACAGACAAAAGGAATTTTCTGGCTTGAAACAATGCGTTTTATGTGCGAAAAGCTTGGAAATCCGCAGAATAAAATTCCTTGCATTCATATTGCTGGTTCAAAAGGAAAAGGAAGTTGTTCCAGTATGGTTTCTAGCATTTTAGAAGAATCTGGTTTTAAATGCGGCGTGTATACATCTCCTCATATTTCTGATTTTCGCGAAAGAATCGCCCTTCCTCATAGTTTTTTTGATGATGAAATATATGAAAAATCTGCAGATGAACTTACTTCTGTTGTAGATTCTATACCACTTTCAGAACTACCAAAAGAACGACCGCTTACCTGGTTTGAATTGGTTACGCTTTTTTCTTTTCTCTGTTTTAAAAATGCTCACTGTGATTTTGCCGTATATGAAGTTGGTCTTGGCGGGCGTCTTGATTCTACAAATGTAATAAACCCACTTGTAAGTATTCTTATGCCGATTGAATTGGAGCATACGGAATTTCTTGGAAGCACAATAAAGCAAATCGCAGGCGAAAAAGCAGGTATTATCAAAAATAACGTACCAGCTGTAATCGCTCCCCAAAATTACAAAGACGCAGATGATGTTTTTAAAGAAAAATGTAAGGAAACAAACTCAGAATGTATATTTGTAAAAGAAAACATAAAAAATCTTTTATATAAATATAATGATAACGGAACGATGAATGTTCAGATTCATTTTGATAAAAAAGATAAAATCTCTGCAAACTTAAGGCTTTTGGGAAAAGTTCAGGCGTACAATGCATTAACTGCGGTTACTGCCGTAAAAAAGATTTTGCCAGATATTTCTTTAAAAGAAATTGAAAAAGGTCTTAAAAAAGCATATTTACCTGGTCGGTTTGAAATTGTAAAAAATGTAGTATTAGACGGAGCACACACTGTAAAAAGTATTTTAAATGTCTGTGAAACGTTAAAAGAAGTGTTTCCTAAAAAGAAGTATGTACTTTTATTTGCTTGTGCTGGGGATAAAGACATAAAAGACATCGTTCAGATTTTTAAGGGAAAGTTTGATTCAATAATTTTTACAGAACCTTTAACTGTAAGGCATTGCGATGCACTTCTTACGCAAAAAATAGCATCTGAATACGGAGTTTTTGGTAAAGTAATAAAAAACGTGCAGCAGGCATTAAATGAATCTTATTCTAATGCAGGAAAAGAAAATATATTACTTGTAACAGGCTCGTTTTATCTTGTTTCAGAAGTAAAGAACTTAATTCAATAACTAACCGACCAGGAGAGA
>CAYZXM010000021.1:0-31110 GCA_964482455.1 uncultured Treponema sp.
GCCCGCTACGCAAAGTTAGTAAGTAGTGCAGACAAGGGTGCTATCCTAGAATAGAAAACAAAAAAAAAGTTTCGCAAAGGGAACCGTTGTTACCTTAAGCGAAACTTTTTTTTATTTTAACTTACCAAATGCATTTTTTTAAAACGTTATAATTTTGCGGCTCAACCTAACGTAATTTCTTAAAACGTTATTATTTTACACCTATGCTTTTCATATAATCTTTCATAATTTTAGTAAAACGTTCCATTTCTAAAGGTTTAATGTCGCCCATATTTGCAATGCGGAACGTGTCTATATTTCCTAACTTTCCAGGGTAAATCGTAAAGCCATTTTCGCGTGCAATGTCGTGAAAAGCATTAAAATCGTACTTTTCTGTTTTTGGATTTAGGATTGCCGTAATAAAATGCGACTGATTTTCTTCGCTAACAAGCATTTTTAAGCCCGAATCCTTTACCGCCTGAACAAGAATTTTCCAGCATTCAGTAAAGCGTTCGTAGCGTTTTTCAACCGTTTCCTGCTTTGTTTCCAAGATTGCCTGACGAAGTGCATAAAGAGTTTGAACCGGCGGAGTAAAGCGAGTTTGCTTTGTTTTTTCAAAATACTGCCACTGGTCAAAAAGATTTAAATAATAATTTCGCATTGGATAGTCTTTTTGCTTTAAGAGTTCACTCTTTTTGCAAACCACAAAACCCACGCCAGCCATTCCGCCAATGTGCTTATTTGAAGTTGCTGCGGCAAAATCAATTGAAAGTTCAGAAAGATTCATTGGTAAGCCTGCGTAAGCACTTACTGCGTCGCAAACAGTTGTCATTCCGTATTTTTTTGCCATAGAACAGATTTTTGCAACATCATTCAAAAGCCCTGTAGTTGTTTCGTGATAAACGATTGCAAAAGTTGTGTATTTTTTGCTTTTCATCTGATTTTCAAGGGCTGCTAAGTCAATCGGGCAGTATGCAGAAGACTTAAAAACGTCCATATCGATGTTATAAACAGAGGCAATCTTTGCAAGACGTTCGCCATAAGAGCCGTTATCTACAACAAGAAGTTTTCCATTCGGCGGAACGCAACTTGAAATCATTGCTTCGTCTGCACCAGTTCCAGAACAGCCAAACATTACCGTTGTATATTCAGCAGTGGCTGCAACAAGGGAAGTTAAATCTTCTGCAATCTGTTCCATAAGATTTCCAAATTCTTTTTCGCGTGGGCAGATATCTGCCTGAATTTGAGCATACTTTACGCTGTCTGTTGTTGTAGAAGGACCAGGATTTAATAAAACTTCGCGGCGAACATTACGAAGTTCTTCGTTTTCTTTTATGCGTGGCCAAATTAACGTGTTTGCTCTTTCAAGCATTGCTTCATCATCAATTTCTGTCCATGCGTAATATTCAACTTTATGAACGTAAATAGGGTCTTCTTTTGCAATGATTTTAAACACTGTTTCATAGTCGATTTTTGCGTTTTCTTTTCTTGTTTCGTCATAAAAACGAACCATTTTGTCTAAGAACTCTTTTGAAACTTTAGAGATTCCAACAAGTTCGCCGGCTACAGTTTTAATTTCCGCCTTGTTTTTGCTTACGCCTTTTAAGATTCCATTTTCATCTGCTTCAAGATAAACTTCGTCTTCGCTGTTGGTCTTTCCAGAAGCAAGGATTACGTTCTTTCTTTTATCGTTTCTAAGAACAAAAAGTCCGATTGAATCGTAGATAAGGTCGCTTTCTAATAAATATGCTGAATCTGTAATGTATGGGGCACATACTTCAAGAGTTCCCATACTGCTTGTGTTTTGATAGTTTTCGTTGCAGACGGTTTTTATGCACGGATACTTTTTTGCAAGTTCATCATAGTATTCGTGGCAGTGACCTGTTCCAATGATGATTTTTTCAACGCCAGAAGCAATAAGTTTTTGAACGGAGCGTTCAACCATTGCTTTTCCTTCAATTTCGATAAAGCCTTTTGGCATTGCTTTTGTTCTTCCACCGAATCTTGAACCTAATCCTCCGGCCATTATAACTGCTTGTTTTACCATTATTTTAAATACTCCATAAATGCTTTTTTATTTTCCTGCGGTGTTTTTGCAGGACGTCCTAAATCTTTTCTGGCTCCTTTACAGATTTTTACTTCCACAAAAGTAAGAGCGTTTGTTCTATCATCAAAGGATTTTTTAATTTTTTCAAGAACTTCATCTAATTCTTTTTGATTTTCTGCTGAATATACGTTTTTATATCCGCATGCTTTGGCAATTTTGCAAAGGTCTATGTTTAATCCTACGGTTGGCTGACCTCCAACTGAATCGTGTGCACCGTTATTTAATACAACGTGTACAAGGTTTTCAGGCTTTCTTGTTCCGATTGTGCAAAGACCGCCCATCTGCATAATAACTGCACCGTCGCCGTCTAAACAGAAGATTGGTCTTTCTTTTTTTTGCATTGCAATGGAAAGTGCAATCTGAGAAGCGTGTCCCATTGAGCCTACGGTAAGAAAATCTTTTTCGTGGCCCATTCCGTGCTTTTCGCGAAGTTCGTAAAGTTCGCGACTTGCCATTCCTGTTGTAGAAACGAATGCTGCATTTTTTGGTGCAGAAAGCATAATGCGTTCAATTGCTTCTTCCCTTTTCATTTGGGCATTAACTGCAATGTTATTTTTTAAGATATATTCTTCAAATGTTCCTTTTTTTATAACGAGTGCATACGGAGCACTGTTTTTTTTCATATACTCATATGCTTTATTAAGTTGAAGCGAAAGTTCTTCTTCGTTATCTGTTAGAATTTCATAAGGAATCTGCATTGCACTAAGTAATGAACATGTAACTTTACCTTGCTTAACGTGCTGCGGCTCGTCGTGTACACCCGGCTCTCCGCGCCAACCGATAAGTATTAAAAGCGGAACAGAATAAACATCAGGGTCTGCAAGCGAAAGAAGAGGATTTATCATATTTCCTTCGCCTGAGTTCTGCATATAGATTAATGGGATTTTTCCTGTTGCAAAGTGATAACCACACGCAAGGGCGGTTGCACTGCCTTCATTTGCACTGATTATATGTTTTTCTTCTGGTGCGTTATCTGTAACGTATGCACAAAAATATTTTAGAAGAGAATCTGGAACGCCTGCAAAAAAATCAGTTCCGTTCTTTAAAAGTTCATTATAAAAAGTCGATGGTTTTATCATTTTTTATTCCTTTTTTTTATTTTGTTCCTGGAATTAATTCAAGGATTTCTTTTATTGGCATACAGATGTCGTTTGTTTCAAGGGAGCGTTCGTTTTTAAGTATTGTTTCTGCACATTTTTTCATTGCCGGGTATGCAGAACGAAGCATATGATTTGCGTAAATTATTATGTTTGCCCCCCAGGAAGCAAGTTCTTTTTCCGTAAATTGATTATAAGTTGTTGGAACTAATACAAGCGGAACGGTTGCATATTCTTTTCTGAATTGTGTGCAAAAATCTTTTATGTCGGAACCAGTTTTGTCTTTTGAGTGTATCATTATTCCGTCTGCACCGGCACGAACGGCGGCAAATGCTTTTGTTAATGCGTCTTTTACTGTGTATCCGGCAATGATTTCTTCTATGCGGGCAATTATCATAAAATCTTTTGTAACTTGAGCTCTTTTTCCGGCACTGATTTTTTCACAGAATTCTTCTTCCGTTGCAAGCACTTGTTTTGCTTCTGTTCCAAAAAGTGAATTCTTCTTTAATCCTTTTTTATCTTCGATAATTACGGCACTTACTCCGTTTCGCTCTAGCGTGCGGACTGTAAAAACAAAATGCTCAGGGATTCCGCCTGTGTCGCCATCGTAAATGATTGGTTTTGTTGTACATTCCAAAATATCTGTAAGGCTTTGCATTCGCGTTGTAAGGTCAACGGCTTCTATGTCAGGCTTTCCTTTGCTGGTTGAATCTGTAAGGGACGATGACCACATTCCGTCAAACTGATGAAGTCCGTCTTCTTTCATAACTTCTGCGTGTTCTACAATAAGGCCAGAAAGCCCGGAATGTGCTTCCAGTATGCGAACTATTGGTTTTGAAGCAATAAGGCGTCGCAAAGTGGCTCTTCTTATATCAGGAGTTGTTCCTATATCTTTTGCCATTTGAAAAAGTTCTGTTGAATTAATTCCTTGTGTATATGGGATTTCTACAATTTGACCGCCCCATTCTTTTACTGCTTCAAAACATTCTTCACGGATTTTTGAAAGGTAATTGTTTTTCCAGTCGTCGCCGTGAATCATAAAAGCTGGTTTGTATTTTTTTAAGTTTGGAACATAACTCCATTCTTCCTGCGGAACAACACGAGCAACGCCTTTTATGTCTTCTACAACTTGTTTTCGCTGTTCATAGGAAAGATAAGGAAGTCGTTTATGGCTTGCGATTGCACTATCGGTTAAAAGCCCGATTGTAAGTTCGCCAAGTTTTGCTCCTTCCTTTATGATATTAATTATTCCAGGATGAATAATATCTCCTGTAATTCCAAGATAAACAGATTTTGCCATAAATTCCTCCTGCATAAAATTAAAAAAACGCTAAAAGCGTTCTTTTGCATATTTTTTGCATATTTATAAAAAACTTGACATTTGCCCTATGTCTTTTTTCAAAAAATAGTTTTTTAATAAAAAAGTGTCAAGCAAAAATGTTCAAAAAAATATTTTTTCTTTATTTTTTTGAACAAAAATTATTGTTTTTTATTCAAAAAATGTATAAAATTAAGCAAAAATAATAATTATTGAACAAAATGAATGGCGGTAAAAGTGCTTACAAAAAAAGAATTTGATATTCTGCAGGCAGTGGAATCAAAAAAAGATAAACTTTCGCAGCGGCAAATTGCAAAAATGTGCGGTTATTCCGTTGGCACTGTAAACACAACATATTCTTCTCTTTGCGAAAAAGGTTTTATTACCGACGACAAGGTTTCTGCCTTAGGTCTTTCTGAACTTGAACCTTTCCGCGTAAAAAGAGCGGTTTTTCTTGCAGCAGGTTTTGGAAGTCGCCTTGTTCCTATTACATTGAATACGCCAAAACCTTTAATCCGTGTTCACGGCAAAATGATGATTGAATCTCTTTTGGACGCGGTTGTGCAGGCTGGAATTCAAGAAATTATAATTATCCGCGGTTACCTTGCTTCTCAATTTGATCAGTTAAAATATAAATATCCTGGAATTAAATTCGTAGAAAATCCTGCTTACAATGAAGGAAACAATATTACAAGTCTTCTTGCGGCAAAAGAATATCTTGAAAATGCTTACATTTTAGAATCCGACATAATCTTAAAAAATCCTCTTCTTATTTCTAAATATCAGTACCAGTCAAATTATTGCGGAGTTCCTTGCGAAAGAACGGATGACTGGTGTCTTTCTGTAGAAAAAGGAAGAATTAGCGGAGTAAGTGTTGGCGGTACAAATGGTTTTAGAATGGTCGGAATTTCTTATTGGACAAGTTCCGACGGAAAAGAACTTTCTAAATGCCTTAAAGAAGTTTACGCTATGCCTGGCGGAAAAGAACGTTACTGGGATTCCGTTCCATTAACGTATTGCAATAAAAATTTTAATCTTGTTGTACGAAACTGCAGTTTTGATGATTTTACAGAAATCGACACCTGGAATGAACTTAAAGCAGTTGATGGTGCATACAACGTATAAAAAATCAAAAAAAAAGGAAAGAATATGCTTGAAATCTGTGGAATAAAAAAGTCATTCGACACAACAAAAGTTTTAGACGACATTTCGTTAAAGATTAATGATTCGGAAATTGTTTCTATTCTTGGTTCTTCTGGTGGCGGAAAAACTACTTTATTGAATATCATTCTTGGGCTTTTACAAGCTGACGAAGGAAAAATTATCTTTGATGGAGTTGATATTACAAAAACTCCTATGGAAAGGCGCGGTTTTAACATTGTTTTTCAGGATTATGCTCTTTTTCCAAATCTTACTGCTTACAAAAACATTGTTTACGGTTTAAGAAATTATCCTGACCGTTCCACAAAAGAAGAAATCGATGCTTTGATTGATCTTCTTGAACTTCGCGAACATTTAGACAAAAAGATTGACCAGCTTTCCGGCGGTCAAAAGCAGCGCGTTGCCCTTGCAAGAACGATGGTTATGAAGCCAAAGATTCTTCTTCTTGATGAACCGCTTTCTGCATTAGACGGCGTAATCAAAGAATCAATAAAAGAAAAAATTGTTACTATTGCAAAAGATTTTCATCTTACAACAATCATCGTAACACACGACCCGGAAGAAGCCCTTACAATCAGTGATAAAGTTTTGATTTTAAACAAAGGTAGAATTGAACAATTTGGCACTCCTGAACAAATTATAAAAAATCCAGAAAGCCAATTTATAAATGACTTTATAATAAAGCAGCTGGAAGTAAAAAAGAATAATATCTATAAACTTTTTAACCTTTAGTTTTTAAAAGAACAATTTTGTAACAAGGATTTTTTTATGACAAAAATAAAAGATAAGTTTAAAGAAATACAAAATAAACAGATGAGATTTGCATTTTACGTTGTACTAATCTTTTTTGCACTTTTCATTTTTGTGCCGGCTTTAGTTCTTTTAAAAAATGCGTTTACCCTTTCTGACGGTTCATTTAGTTTTAAAAACATTGTTTCTGTTTTTACTGGGCAAAAACTTCATACAGCGTTTTTGCATAGCGTTATTGTTTCTCTTTTAAGTGCTGGTATTACTACAGTTTTAGCGTTTGTTTTAGCCTATACAGTTAATTTTACAAATATTCCGTTATGGTTAAAAAAGACTTTGCGTACAATCGCAGTTTTTCCAATGCTGATTCCTACAATCACTTACGGTTTTGCAATAATTTATTCTTTTGGAAAAACTGGTCTTTTAACAAGGCTTATTGGTCATCAATTTTTTGACTTTTATGGTTTTAAGGGTTTAATTTTTGGATACGTAATTTATACATTTCCAATTTCTTTTACTCTTTTAACAAACACAATGTCTTACATCGACAGAAGATATATTGTTGTTTCTCGTCTTATGGGCGATAATCCGTTCAGAAGTTTCTTTACGGCAGTTCTTTCACCTCTTGCCGGAACTATTGCCGTTTCTGTTGTGCAAAGTTTCTTTCTTGCTTTTACTGATTTTGGTATTCCGGCTTCTATTGGTGGCAGATACACCGTTATTGCAGAACTTTTGTACAATACAATGCTTGGAAGTTTCCCTGACTTAAATCAAGGTTCAGTAATTGCTCTTTGTATGTTAGGACCTTCCATTGTAAGTATTATTCTTTTGAATTACCTTCAGAAATTTAATGTGCGTTACAACAAAATCGCTCTTACAGATAATCAAAAAAATCTTGCTCGCGATATTGTATGGACTTTTGTATCTGTTTTAATTTGTGTTGTAATCTTATGTTCTTTTGCCGTTGTCTTTGTTGTTCCATTCGTTTCGGAATGGCCGTACAACAGCACTTTTACATTAAAACATTTTATTTCTGTTTTCCACGAAAAATCTCTTTTAAGAGTATTAAAAAATTCACTTGTAATGAGTTTCTTTACTGCACTTTTTGGAACTATTCTTGTTTATATAAGTGCCCTTGTTTCTAGTCGCAACAAAGGTTTAATTCATGGAACAAAAATTATTGAAGCAATTGCCCAAATTTCAAATACAATTCCTGGAATGGTTTTGGGTATAAGTTTTCTTCTTGCATTCAAAAAAACTTGTCTTCATAACACTTTGATTCTTCTTGTTTGCTGTAACTTAATTCACTTTTTTGCAACTCCTTATCTTATGATGAAATCTTCACTTGATAAAATGAATATTTCATGGGAAACAACAGCCCGAATTCTTGGCGATAACTGGATAAAAACTGTTTTAAGGATAATTACACCAAACGTAATTCGCACACATCTTGAAATTTTCTGCTATCTTTTTATAAATGGAATGGTTACTGTAAGTGCTGTTGTATTCCTTGCAGGTGCTAAAACAATGGTAATTACAACAAAAATTCAGGAACTTCAGCATTTTTCAAAATACAACGAAATCTTTATACTTTCGCTTTTGATTCTTGTTGTAAATCTTGCACTAAAAACTGTGAAAGGGCTTGTAAAGAAAAATTAATTTTACGAGGTAAAATATATGGCTAATATTCAAGATTATATTAATTGGCGCGGAGATCTTACATTTTCTAATTCTGACTTTTCAAGAATTGATGCTCTTATTCTGTGCCAAATTACCTACTTAAACTTTGATGGACTTTTAAGCGATTATGATTTTACAGAAAATGTTTCGCTTTTTGACCTTGCACAGCGTTTTAAAAATGCAAAAGATTTTAAAACAAGAAAAGACACCGGGCTTCTTATAAATAAAAATACAGCATCATTTTTTCTTAAACTTGCAGAAACAGTACGATTTAAAGATATTAAAATAACTGGTTACACATCAAAAATCGACTTAGCAATAGAAGAACAGTTTGCCGCTGCAACTTATATTCTTCCTGATGGAAAAATTTTTATCTGTTATCGCGGAACGGATGATTCAATCGTCGGCTGGAAAGAAGATTTTAACCTTGCAATAGAAGAAGAAGTTCCTGCCCAAAAAGATGCGGTAGAATACTTAAAAAACGCAGCAAAATCCTTAAAGGGAAAACTTATGATAGGTGGCCATTCAAAAGGTGGAAACCTTGCAATATATGCATGTGCAAAATGTGAAAACAAAATAAAATCAAGAATTACATGCATTTACAATAATGATGGACCAGGATTTTATTCTTCAAGAGTAAATTCCCCTGAATTTCAAGAAATAAAAGAAAAAATAAACTCATCTTATCCGCGTTTTTCAATAGTAGGAATGCTTTTTGAACATGTGGGAAAGCAAAACTTTGTAGAAAGTGATGAAACCGGCATTATGCAGCACGATCCTTTTTCATGGCATATTTTGGGCTCGGATTTTGTTCTTTTGGAAAACAACGACGATGCAAGTAAATTCTTTCATAATACGTTTAATGAATGGATAAAAACCATTTCACCCGAACAGCGAGAAGTTTTTGTTGATACAATTTTTAAGGTTATTGAATCCACTGATGCAAAAACAAACACAGAACTTGAATCAAACCTTGCAAAGAATTCTGTAAAAATCTTACGGACAATCAACAGACTTGACCCTGAAATGCGTAAAATCTGTAGAAAAACTATTATAGAATTCTTAAAAGCAGGACATTCTCAACTTACAGGTGCAGAAAAAGTATTAAAACAAGAATTTAAGAAATCAACAGAAGAAAAAAAGGGAACTTTCAAAAAGATTGTAAACTCCATTTTTAAGAAATAAAAAACTTTACTTCTTTTTGTGTCCTTAAATAATAAAAATTGTTATATTAACAGTATTATTCTTAAGATTATTTTAATTTGAATGGAGGATTTATGACAAACACAAATTCTACACAAGTTTCTTTTGTAAAAGAACAGAATAAATTTCTTGCAAGAACTTATGGTTGGATGACTTTGGCCCTTATAATTAGTGGGCTTGCAGCATTTTTTACAGCCTCTTACATTACTTCTGCAGGAGAAAGTGCCTTATTATTTTTAAGCAAAGGGATTTTTATTCTTGGATTTGCAGAAATAATTCTTGTATGGTGGCTTTCCGCTTCTATTTCAAAAATAAAAGTTTCATCGGCTGTTTTTGCATTTATCGTTTATTCAATTTTAAACGGCGTAACGCTTTCTTCTATCTTTCTTTTTTATGCAGGTAGTTCAATTATTTCCATTTTTATAACAAGTGCTTTAATGTTTGGTCTGATGGCTCTTTACGGAACTTTTACAAAACAAAACATTCTTTCATTTGGCAGATATTTTTTTATGGCACCAATTGGTATTTTGATTGCTTCTATTCTAAATTTTATTTTAAGGAATGGCACACTTGATTGGATTATTTCCGTTGTTACCGTCGTTCTTTTTACTGGTCTTTCTGCCTATGATGCACAAAAAATGTTACGAGTAAGCGAACATGCAACGGATTCTGACGTATTCAAGAAAGCTTCAATAATTGGTGCTCTTGAACTCTATCTTGATTTTATAAATATTTTCCTTTCTCTTCTTCGTCTTTTTGGAAAAAGAAGCGACTAAAATGCAGGTTACAAAAGATTATTTAAAAGGAGTATTTTTTATTCTTCTTTCAGCTTTCAGTTTTGCCCTTATGGCTTTATTTGTAAAGCTGAGCGGAGATATTCCTTTTGTTCAAAAGACTTTTTTTAGAAACATTGTAAGTTTTTTTATTGCTCTTACTGCCCTAATAAGTGGAATTTTAAAAAATGGTGTGCAACGTTATAAAGTTCCAAAAGAAAGCTGGCTTTTCTTGTTTTTAAGGGCGGCGGCAGGTTCTATTGGAATTTTTGGAAACTTTTACGCTGTTGATCATCTTATTTTAGCAGATGCTGGCATTCTGAATAAAATGGCTCCTTTTTACACGGTAATCTTTTGTTTTCTTTTGCTTAAAGAAAAAATCCGATTAGTGCCACTTTTGGCAATTATAACTGCATTTTGCGGTTCTTTACTTGTTGCAAAGCCATCATTTGATTTTTCAAAAACTATTCCTTCGCTTGCGGGCATTGCAGGCGGATTTGGAGCAGGTTTTGCCTATGCTTGTGTGCGTAAACTTGGAAAGCAAAAATGCAGTAGCAGTATTGTTGTTCTTTTTTTTAGCACTTTTTCAACATTACTTGCAGTGCCTTATATGATTTTAAATTTTTCGCCAATGACAAAACTTCAAACAATCTATCTTTTATATGCCGGCGTTACAGCTGCTATTGGACAGTTCACAATTACAGCAGCATACTATCATGCACCAGCATCTAAAATTTCTATATTTGATTTTTGCCAGGTAATTTTTTCAGCAACTCTTGGCTTTTTTATTCTTGGACAAAAACCAGATGCATTAAGTATTACTGGTTACATAATAATTCTTTCAATGGCAACGCTGAATTTTATTTATAACAACAAAACTTTAGAAAACTAGCCCTTACTGTGCAGATTTTTCAGATTGTTTTGTTTCTTCTGCAAAATCTGCTTTTGGGCAAAACTTTATTTCGATTGACCCATTTACTTCATTTACAGAATAAATAGCATTTGTGCCATAATTTTGCACAAGCCAATCATCGTATTCAGTCCAGTTTTTAAAAGTCCTTGTCTGTTCGTTTTTCATAAAATTACCTTCTGAACTAAAAAAGAAATTTCTTTATCTGAAAAATCATTATTTTTTACAAGCAAAGATATATCATTAAAAGAATATTTATCTTCAGGATATAAAACTACAACCGATTTATCGCCACTAATAAGAAAATTATGTTCACCAAAATCTGTATAACGAGTTGCTCCTATTGAAACCATAATTTTTTGGGGAAAATCTGCTTCTTGTAAATAAAGGGAAATCTCTTCTGCAGGCCCTTCATTTTTTTGGTAATTTAATTTTTCAATAATCCATTCTGAAAGTTTTTGGTAAATATAAGTGTAATTTCTTACAGCACTGTCTTCGCCATAAACTAAAACTTTATCATCACGAACAATAAAACTTGCAATTCTATAACGATTTAAAATCCCATTTTCGTCAAAAGAATCAATCGGAATTAAATTTGCAGAAAGCCCCTTGCTTGATTTACCCCAGTTCTTTTTTTCGCTGATTTTTTTTGCACCTTCTTTTCGTATTGAAACATCATTAGAAGACGCAAAACAAATTGGAAAAATATTAGAAACTTTTTTATTCTGCCATTCTACATTAAAAATAAGTGCACATTCTGCTTCCAGTTGAATATTACTTTCTCTTAAAGGAAAAACGATTTTTTCAGAATCAAACGGAAAAATTTTTAAATATTCTGGAACACAACCATCATCTTTTTTTGAAGGAATGTATGTTGGAAAAAGTGCTTTTGGCTCATTTTTACCAGTTTTTATTCCCTTAAAATCTTTTGCTTCTCCTGCCTGCTCTAAATGACCAGTAAAATTTCCAGCTACACCAAAGCAAGCACATTCTGAAAGAGAAATATCTTGCATTTTCTATTCTGCCTTATGAAAATCCAAAACTTTTCCTGCATGCCAAAGTTTTTCAAGATCATAAAAACTTCTTGCTGCTTCAGACATTAAATGAACAACAACGGAACCAATATCAATAAGATTCCAGTCATCACCATCAGGACTCTTTTTTGTAGTAACATGAAGAGACATGTCATTTTCTTTTACGTAATCTTTTACCTGCTTGTAAAGTCCCTGCCAATGTGCTGAAGAATTAATTGTTGCAATTACAAAATAATCAGTCCAACTGTTCAATTCTGAAACATCGATAACGCAAACATCTTTTCCTTTTCCATCTTCTAAAAGTCTTGCAATTTCAAGTGCTTTTGTTTCTATTGATTTTGTTTCCATTTTTTCCACCTTATAAATATCTATATTTTATCTTACGTAACGACCGTCAAAATCCTTACCAAGAATAATTGTAAAATCAACATCAGCAGAAGTATCGGGTTCTAGCTTTGAAACGTCAACTTCTTCTTCTTGAATATTTGTACAATGTATAAAATTTCCAACCATCGAAGCAATTTCCTTATTTCCAATATGGTCAATTATAACAGTCTTTTCATAATCGTTTCTATCAGCATTAACGGCACTAAGAACATCGTAACTTGCATTCTGAAAAAGAATCGAAGTATTATGTGCAAGCCCTTGAATTGTTGTTCCATTTTTTATTTCCAGCACATATACACGGCTTGCGTACGTACCATTATTAGAAACAAGCATATTTGTACTCTGCTTTATTGCTTCTTTTATGAACTCTCCATTATTTAACGGAAATAAAAGTTTCTTTTCATCAACGATTCTTACCCGTCCAGTAATATTTTGCCGAACGATTGACTCTGAATCAATATTTCCAATCATCATTAAAAGACGCCTTGAATCATCACTATCAAGATTAAATTTAAATAATTTTTCTATATATCTATAGTTTTTCTTTTTAGCAATAATTACATTTCGCTTTTCGTGAAGCATTGTATAAAAAGCATCTACAACATTCTGACATCTTTCCTGCATATCAGAATAAGTTTCATCTTCCGTTTTATATTTAAGATATGTAGAAATTTTATCTCCATCAAGAATTACTGCTCCAGAAGGAAGAAGATACCTTTCTCCATCTTCAGAAAGTACGTCGATTGGACTTGGAATAAAAATCCGCATACCGCCGAACATATCCGTAATTTTTACAAAATTCGGAAAATCCATTGTAATAAAAAACGGAATTGTACAATCCAAAAGTTTTTCAATCTCGCTTTTGTAAACTTCAATTCCTTTTTCTTTATAAACCTGATCAATTCTATCTACACGATCAAGCGATTTATAAATTGCAGCGGTATTTCCAGGAACATTAATCGTAAGAGCCTTTCTGGAAACTGGATAATAAATAAGAACATTTGTAAAAACAGCATTACCATTTCCATCATCTAACACAGTTAAAACTCTAACGACCTGGTCATCGGCAAGTTTTTCTGCAACATCATCTTTTTTTAAAGACTTAGCCATTATTATTGATACTGCAATAATAATAACAACAATAATTGCTAAAAAAATAAAACCTTTCTGTTCATCTCGCAATCTGATTTTTTTCATATCTCACCTTTATTTATATTATTTTTTAGAAATTCCAAAAGTTCTATTGTTTCACTAGAAATCTTTTTTCCTTTTTTTAAAAGATACTCACAACTATCCGAAAGAACTTTATAAAAAAACTCATCAAGAGAAAGATTTTTTACGCTATCTTTATATTTTTGGTCTACAAAACCTCTACCAGGTTCAATTTTATCTGAAATATAAAGGATTTTTCCTAAATTGCACAAACCTTTCTTTCCAAAAGTATGATTAGAAACAGCTTCCAATACATCTTCATCCTGAATATTAAATTCTTTTTTAAGCATGACACTTGCTGCTCGCCCATGCAAAAGTGCTGGATTTTCCTGTTCTAATAAGGAAATCGGCTTTCCATCTTCTTTTGCAATTTCAAGAAGTTTTTCGGGTGGAAGTTTTTTGCACATATCGTGTGCAATGCCTGCAAGATAACCAACTTTTTCATCAAGACCATATTTTCTACACAAAAGAACACAAGTTTCTGCTGTACGCACAGAATGTTCATATCTGGTTTGATTTACAGATTTTTTTACATACTTTCTGATTTTTTCTGTAAGGGCATCAATATCCTTAATCATTAACATTTACCATACAAATTATTAGAGATAATATACTGAAAAACTGCCTCTGGAACAAGATAACGCCATGCTTTTTTAAGAGCAATCCTTGTTCTTATTTCTGTAGAAGAAACTGGAAACACTAAATTTTTTACAGGTGCATATTTATATGGAAAATTTCTTAAATAACTTTCATCTGAATAATCTTCAGAATAATTTCCAGATGGAATATTTTTAAAATCGTCCATTACAAAATCACATTTTTCTGGAACACGACTTGCAATTAAAATATCTGCTAGTTCAGTAACTTTTTCAGGATTCTTCCACTTATAAAACTGGGCTGCAACTTCCTGCCCCATTATAAAAGCAGGTTTTGTTCCGTTCAGTTCGGATTTATACTTTTCTGTAATATACAAAAGCGTTTCGCTAGTATAAGAAATTCCTCCACGAGCAATTTCACAGTCTTCACAAAAAAAATGACTTTCTTTGTTCGCATTAGATTCTTTACAAAAAGAAAGAACCATTTCAAGCCGCTGTTCAGGCGAAACGGCAGTATTCATAATTTTGTGTGGCGGAATAAAAGTTGGAACAAACAATACTTTGTCAAAACCTAATTCTTTTACAACAGTTTCTGCAAGCATTGCATGCCCAACATGAAGAGGATTAAAACTTCCGCCAAGTACTGCAATTTTCATTATGCTTCACTTCCTGGATATTGTACGTTTTCATCATCATCAAGTTCGCCAGAAGTCATAAAATCTGGAGTATTAAGTGTACTTTCTTTTTTTTCAAGAGCTTTATCACTTTCGTTACAATTTACTAAATTGATGATTGCTCGTTTTGCATTTACAAGCCCAATATTATTTTGCACAGAAATAGGAAGAACAACAGTATTTTCTTCCTTTGCTTTTATCATTTCTACAATTTTTTGAGCATTTTCTTCTGCACCAGGAACATCAATTTTATTTGCAAGCACAATACGTTTTTTTTCAAGTAATTCTTTAGAATAATTTCCAAGTTCATTAATCAATGTGTCATAAGCAGTAAGATAGTTTTCATCAGAACAGTCAATCATAAATAAAAGTGCTGCTGTACGCGAAATGTGCTTTAAAAAATCAAAGCCAAGTCCGACACCTTCTGACGCACCTTCTATAATTCCTGGAATATCTGCAATAATTATATCTTGTTCATCATCTACACGTAAAACGCCCAAATTTGGAATCTTTGTAGTAAACGGATACGGAGCAATTTTTGGTCTGGCATTTGTAAAAGATGTAAGAAGCGAAGATTTTCCTGCATTCGGAAAACCAACAAGCCCAACATCTGCAATAATACTAAGTTCAAGTTTTAACGTACGCTGTTCGCCAGGTTCTCCAGCATTAGCAAAACGTGGTGCTTGATTTGTAGAAGATTTAAAATGAACATTTCCCCAACCACCATTTCCACCTTCCAAAAAAAGAAATTCATCATTTTCGTTTTCATCAGAAAAATCGTGAATAAGTTCATCTGTTTCCGCATCACGAATTGTAGTTCCCGGAGGAACAGGAATTACAACATCTTCGCCATCTTTTCCAAACCGATTCCAACCTTGTCCATCACTTCCATTTCTAGCCTTAAAAATATGATGATGTCTTAACTTAGAAAGAGTACGCATATTTCTTTTTACAACAAAAATTACGCTACCACCTTTTCCGCCGTCACCACCGTTAGGACCACCATGTGGAATATATTTTTCACGGCGAAACGCAATACAACCATTTCCACCTTTTCCAGAATGAACTTCTATAACCGCTTCATCTGCAAATTGAAACATTTTTTACCCGTACTTTTATGCACTAACCTTACAAAATAAAAAACATTTTAAAAACAAAGAATCAAGTTTTTAAATGTACTACAAAAAAAATACCCGGTACAGAGAACATTCCGAACCGGGCATTAAAATAAAATATCCAGAAAAAAATTACTCAGCCTTTGAAGGTGCTACTGAAATGAATTTTCTATTCATTCTTTCATGGAAAACAACATTTCCATCTGTTGTAGCAAACAAGCTGTCATCACCAGCTTTCTGAACATTATCACCAGGGAAGAATTTTGTACCACGCTGACGAACAATAATTGAACCAGCAGTTACAAATTCTCCACTATATTTTTTTACACCCAGATTTTTAGGATTAGAATCACGACCGTTTTTTGCACCACTACCGCCTCTAGTTCTTCCCATTTTACAGCTCCTATTTACAAACTATTTATTACAAGTTTTAAATTATCCGGAAATTCTCTTTGAATGGATTCTAAACCAGTCTGAAGAAAATCCCCGGCAAACTTTAGTTTTTCTTCTATTTCTAAAGGAAAAACCTTTCTTATTTTAAAACTGACGTATCCTCGTTTTTGAACGTCATAAACAAGATCAATACCAGGCAATTCAGAAATCACTGCAAGCGTTGTCCTAATTAAAACCGTAACAGCACTGCAGACAATGTCAGAACCTTTTCCGGCATATCCAGCATGCCCTTCTGCAACACAAGCAGAAAGCATACCGTTTTTTCTGCGCTCAATAAGCACAGAAATCATTATGCATTAACAGATTCAACACGAACATTTGTATAATGCTGTCGATGTCCGATTAAACGATGATAATCCTTCTTTGATTTATATTTAAAAACAAGAACTTTTTTATCGCGGAAAGATTCTTCTACAACTACAGTAACCTTTGCGCCATTTACATATGGAGCACCAACTGAAACCTTATCGCCGTCACTTACAAGCAATACTGTATCAATTTCAATTTTAGCACCTTTTTCAGCATCAATAGAATCAACTGTTAACACAGCACCTTTTTCTGCTTTGTACTGTTTGCCCTTATATTCAACAAGTGCGTACATATTCAACCTCTGAAATAAAAATCTGGTACAGAATAGCCGCAGTATTTAACGGGAGATACCACAACCTTTGTAACCATAGTGTCTTATTATTTTATCAAATTGTGTAATTCAGGTCAATAAACACTAATAAAAAAAAGGGGCAACTGAACTGCCCCTTTTTCAAATTTCCAAAAGTAAAATTTTAGAAATTGTATGTTTGTGTTGTTATAGTTCCGCTTTCACTGTAAAGATTAAAATTAACTGTTTTATCAACCTTTCCAAGTTCTGTATAAAATTCTTTTAAGTTCTTTACAGAAACTCCGTTTACACCAGTAATTACATCTCCTTGTTGAAGTCTAAGAGCGGCAGCCGGTGATTTTGGAAGTACACTAACAACTAAAATACCTTTATCTGTGTCAAGTTCAAATTGTTTTTTCAAGTCTTCTGTAATTGGAGAAGCAGTAAATCCCGGCCAAAGTTTTTTATTGTCTGAAGAAACTTTTTCTGTTCTTTCTTCAATTTTTACATTAAGAGTTAATTCTTTACCAGAACGAAGTACAACAAAATCTACTTGTTTTCCAGCTTCAAGGCGTCCAACTTCCCTTTGAAGTTGATCAACATCATGAACTTTGTTTCCTGCAACGCTAATAATATAATCACCAGGTTTCATTCCAGCTTTATAAGCCGGAGAATCAATAAATATTTGTGCCGCAAGAGCTCCATCCACATTTTTAAGACCAAGTGCATCTTTATAATCAGGAGTTAATGACATAAGCGAAACGCCAAGCCAACCGTACACAATCTTTCCTTTATTAATAAATGAATCTATTGAACTCTTTATGTTATTAATAGGAATAGAAAAACCAAGCCCCTGCGAACCACCAGATTGAGAAGCAATCCAAGTATTAATTCCTATAACTTCGCCATAAATATTTACAAGCGGGCCACCAGAGTTTCCCTGATTGATTGCAGCATCTGTCTGAATAAAATCATTAATATTACCAATTCCAGAACCAGAACGACCTTTTGCACTTACAATTCCCTGCGTTACAGACTGGCTGTAACCAAGAGGGGCACCCATTGCAAGACAAATATCACCAGTTTTTACCGCATCAGAATCGCCAAGAATTGCAACAGGAATTTCTTTATCCTTTGATTCAAAAGAAACAAGTGCAATATCCATTCTTGAATCAGAACCAACAAGCTTAGCATCAAAAACACGACCGTCGTTAAGTTTTACACTGATTTTTGTAGCTTCGCCTGCAACGTGATTGTTTGTAAGAACATAAAGAATATCTCCAGTTCTACGTACAATAACCCCAGAACCAAGACCTTTCTGCTCATATTCACGAGTTCTTCCTTTTTTATTTGAGTCATCGTCCGGAGTTCCAAAAAAATACCTTCGGATGTCATCAAAAGGATCAATTGTCTGAATAGTTTTTGTTTCAGTAACATCAACTTCAACAACAGAAGGAAGCACACCATCACTTATTGCACGGAATGAATTTTGCAACGCTTCCACAATTTTTAATGATTCAGATGGAACAATTGCAGACGTTTCTGCGTAAGCTGTAGCGGCATTTCCAGAAACAGGAGTTTTACTGCAAGAAAATGAAAAAACTCCAAAAGAAAAAAGTGCAGCACCAGCAGCACCAGCAAGACATTTTGACCAGGTTTTCATTTATACCTCCACCAATACAGGTTATACCTGCATAAAAAATCAATAAAAAAACTTTATTGATTTTAAAACATAAACACAGAAGTTAAAAATAGTTACAAAATATTTTATTGATTATTTTTATAATTCAAATCTGTAAGAATTTCAGTGTGATCTTCAAAAACTGCAACAGTGTGTTCTTCGTGTGCAGAAACTTTATGATCTTCAGTTATAACAGTCCAGCCATCATCTTCGGTATAAACATCAGCAGTACCAAGATTTATCATAGGTTCAATTGCAAGAACCATTCCTGCTTGAATTCTAGGATTAGGTCCATGACTTGGACAATTTGGAATATTTGGATCTTCATGCACATCAAGACCTACGCCATGACCGCAATAGTCGTAAACAACACCATATCCGTGTTTTTCTGCAATATTATAAACCGCATTAGAAATATCACTTATTCTGTTTCCAACTTTGCATGCTTCAATTCCAGCCCTAAGACATTCAAGAGTAACATCATCAAGTTTTTTTACTTCTGGCTTTACTTTTCCAACCAAAACAGAATGACAGGAATCGCTTATATAACCATTTAAATCGATTCCAGCATCGATTGAAACAATATCGCCATCTTTTATTATTCTTTTTGCAGAAGGAATTCCATGAATAACCTGATCATTTATGCTTATACACAAAGCACCAGGAAAATCTTCATGATACCATGCAGGAGTACCGTTATGCTCTTTTATAAAACGAACAGCAATATTATCTAAATCCTTTGTAGACATTCCAGCTCTTACCTGTGGAATTATAAAATTGAACATATCTGCAAGAAGATGACAAGATTTTCTAATTCCTTCAATTTCTTCACTATTCTTTAAACGAATCATACGAGTAACCTCTTTGTGTAAAATCTTTCTTTTTAGAAGAAGAAATCTTTAAGGCTTCTTCTTCGCATATTAGTGCAGTTCTAGAATCTCCCATTTTTCTATAAAGAAAAGCCATTTGATGCAAAAAAAACTCATCATCTTTATTAGAAAAACCAAGATCCAATGCACGTTCAAAAATATCCAAGGCAAGTTCATCATTTATAACGCCAGTAACCTTACGTTTTAAAAGACTTAATGTAAAATCCATTACTTCTGGAAAAAACAGCCTGAAATATGAATAACTGTATTCCATCCGTATAATCTGTTCAAGAAGTAAAAGTGCATCATAAAATTCGGAACGCAAAGCAAGTTCTTCCGCAAGGATATAACCATAATCCATAAAATCTTCGCGAGTAAACCATTTTTTTAGGGAAAAATCTATATGATTCATGCACATACGCTTAAATTCTTCAACTGCTTCATCTTCACGATTGTGCATAAGGTCAAAAACTATCAGTTTTGCTCTGCTTTCTTGATCCGTGCGTTCAGAAAGCCAAGTATAATAATCAAAAGAAGATTTTGTGTTTCTTCTAAAAGCATTACTTGTGTAAAATGATTCATCAAAAAGAGAACGCTGTCTTACATCCGAAAGAATTTCATAGGCTTTTACAAGTTCCTGGAATTTTTCTGAACTAGAAGTCTTTAATGCGTCCGGGTGCAAAAGTTTTGCCTTTAATCTATACGCTTTTTTTATTTCTGCAGCCGTAGCATTACGATTTATTCCAAGAACTTTGTAACAGTCTATCACTTTATTTTCCGAAAACTAAAAAATCTTAAATAACGATTCAATTTGCGGTTTATGAATAACCAAAACAGGACAATGAGCATAGTTCATAATTTCACTGCGTACAATCGCAGCAGTTGAACGCTGAACATGAGCCTCCAATACCTTAAGTTTATCTTTAGATTCGTGTCCGCCAATCAAAATTAAATCAGCAGCATATTCATCGGCCGCTCTTATAACCTCGCCCCAAACAGAACCAGTTCTTAATTCTGTTTCCATCTCTACACCTTTAGAAGATGCAAGATTTTTTACATAATCAAGATATGTTTTTCCATCTTTTGCAAGATCAGATTCATAAGATTCTTTTTCTTCTGAAACAAGAAATTTTGAATTTGAAAGAAATTTTATTGTATCAGTATCAACTACAAAAACAGCCTTTAATGCAAGCGAATACTGTTTTGCAAGCATAATTGCGTACATTGCAGCTTGAATAGAAGATTGAGAGCCATTTATTGCAACAATGACTTTTTTTAGAAGCATATTTTTACTCATTTTCTGCCTCACTGTTTTTTCTATCGTTCCTACGTTTTAAGGCCTTTAAAACAAATACATTTTCTCTTTCTTTTTCTTCTAGAGCATTTTCAATGTATTTCATTGTTTCTTTTGTCTGAGGAATAACCATTTTATCAAGTGAATTTACACGTCGCTGTGTTTTCTTAACTTCCTCTGCAAGACGCCACACAATCGTGCGAATAGAAGCCATTTCCGTAAGAATTGAAAGCAACTTAAAAAACTTGCAGATTACTTCATCAGTATTTGCAAAAGTTCCTATCATCGAATAGAAAAGTTTCTGCTTTGGAAGCTGCACATCTATCGTTGAAAAATTCATTCCACCAATTATAACTTGTTTTTGCTGCATGCCAAAATCATAATGAACATAATGAGAAATTCTGTTTATATGCTCAGAACCGTCAGCCATAAGCATTCGCTTAAATGCTGGATATGCATCATCAATTGCTTTATCAAGTTCTTTTTCCAAAAGCTTAACTTTATCAACCAAGTGCATAAGTGACTGAACAAGCAATTCCCGCTTTTGTTCAAGAAGGTCATAACCATTTACGGAAATAACCAGCTGATCTTTCATTGCAAGCAAATTCGATTTTGTTGGTGCTATATTTAACTTTGCCATTCCACACCGCCTTTCGTGCCTTACTCTGCTTTAGAGAGGTATTTTTCAATAAATTCAGGCTTAATTCTGAATAATTCTTCTTTAGGAAGAACCGAAAGACATTTCCAACCAATTTCAAGAGTTTGCTCAATAGTTCTATCTTCGTATTCACCTTGAGAAAGGAACTCTGCTTCAAATTTGTTTCCAAATTCAAGATATTTTTTATCAAGAGCAGAAAGTTCTTCTTCACCAATAATAGAAGCAAGATTTCTAATTGATTTTACTTTTGAATAAGCCGCAAAAAGCTGCGAAGAAACATTTGCATGATCTTCACGAGTCATATCTTTTCCAATACCGTCTTTCATAAGACGAGAAAGCGAAGGAAGACCCGCTACCGGCGGATAAATTCCCTTTGAATCCATTTCACGATCAAGAACAATCTGCCCTTCTGTAATGTATCCGGTTAAGTCCGGAATAGGATGCGAAATATCATCGTTCGGCATTGTAAGAATTGGAATCTGAGTAATAGAACCTTCAGAATTCTTAATTTTTCCAGCACGTTCATAAAGTTCGGCAAGGTCAGAATACAAATATCCAGGATAACCCTTTCGACCAGGAACTTCTCCACGAGTTGTAGAAATTTCACGCAATGCTTCACAATAGTTTGTCATATCAGTCATAACAACAAGAACGTGCATTCCTTTGTTAAAAGCAAGATATTCAGCAGCAGTAAGGGCACAACGCGGTGTCATAATTCGTTCAATAGAAGGTGCATCCGCCAATGACTGGAACATTACAACCTTAGAAAGAACGCCAGATTCTTCAAAAGTGTTTACAAAGAAGCGGGCAACATCGTATTTAATACCCATTCCTGCAAAAACCATTACAAACTGTTCATCTGTACCGCGAAGTTTTGCCTGTCTGATGATTTGTGCCGCAAGCTTATTATGCGGAAGTCCGTTTCCAGAAAAAATTGGAAGCTTTTGACCACGAACCAAAGAGTTCATTCCATCAATTGCAGAAATTCCAGTCTGGATAAAATCCCTTGGATACGAACGTGAATAAGGATTTATAGGGTTACCATTAACGTTAATAAATTCAGAAGAAATAATCTCCGGATAACCGTCAATAGGTTCGCCAAGACCATTAAAAACTCGTCCTAAAAGACCTTCGCCTACGCGCAGTTCCAATGGCTTATCCAAAAATTCAAATGAACTTTCATCAAGGTCAATACCTGTAGTTGAACCGAAAATCTGAACAACTGCAGATTTTTCATTCATATCAATTACACGACCAAGACGCTTTGCTCCAGTTCTATCCCGCACACTTACGGTTTCATTGTAAAAAATATTTTCAGTTCGGCGAACAACAACAATAGGTCCGTCAACAGAAGTTACTCCACGAAATTCAATACCTTTCATAATCTGTCTCCAAAAATTCCCTAAAGCGAAGCGGCTTTATTGTATATGGATTCAAGTTCTGAAAACTGATCATTCATTCTGTTTCGAATTTCAGAAATCTGTTCAAGTTTATCATTTGGAACTACCATCTTAATTCTAACAATTTCATCTGCAACGGACATAGAATTAATCTTAACAAGCGGACAACCACACTTTATAAGAGCAAGTGCTCGTTTGTAAAAATCCATCATCAACTGAATAATCATAATCTGTTTTTCAGATGAACAGTACATATCAACATCATCAAAAGCATTCTGCTGCAAAAAGCCGTTTTTAATCATATCAGATACTTTTAAAACCAGCTGATCGCCAGAGGCAAGGGAATCAGGCCCGATAAGCCTAACGATTGCCTGAAGTCTGTCTTCCTTTTTTAAAAGTTCAAGAGCTTCTGTTCTAACAGTCCACCATACAGGATTGTGTTTTTCCCACCACTCTCTAACTTCCGAAGCATATTCAGAATAAGAATTAATCCAGCCAATTGCAGGATAATGTCTTGCATTTGCCAAATCACGATCCAACGCCCAAAAGCAGCGGATAAAGCGTTTTGTATGCTGAGTAACTGGTTCAGAAAAGTCACCACCCGGAGGCGAAACTGCTCCAATTACAGAAACAGAACCTTCTTTACCATCAAGCGAAATTACGCGACCTGCTCTTTCATAGAACGAAGCAAGACGAGTTGGAAGATAAGCCGGGAAACCTTCTTCCGCAGGCATTTCTTCCATACGGCCAGAAAGTTCACGCAATGCTTCTGCCCAACGGCTTGTTGAATCAGCCATAATCGCAACATGAAGACCCATATCGCGATAATATTCTGCAAGCGTAATTCCCGAATAAAGCGAAACTTCACGAGCCGCAACAGGCATATTTGAAGTATTTGCAATAAGAATAGTTCTTTCCATAATCGAACGCCCTGTTCTTGGGTCAATAAGTTCAGGGAATTCTGTAAGAACTTCAGTCATTTCGTTTCCACGTTCACCGCAACCAATGTATACGATTAAGTCTGCATCACACCATTTTGCAACAGCGTGCTGCGTCATTGTCTTTCCAGTACCGAATCCACCAGGAATTGCAGCCGTTCCACCTTTTGAAAGTGGAAAGAAAATATCTATAACACGTTGCCCTGTAATAAGTGGTTCAGAAACTTCAAGTTTATCAGTGTAAGGACGCGGCTGACGAACTGGCCAATACTGAGAAAGTTTTATTTCCTCATCAAGTTCTGTAGTACCAATAACATCATCAATAGTGTAATCGCCAGAACCCTTAAAAATATTAAGAACACGTCCACGAATAAAAGGCGACACCATAATTTTCTGAGTAATTGACTCAGTTTCTTTTACAGTACCAAGCACAAGTCCAGGCTTTATCGGACTACCCTGCTTAATTCCTTCAAGAGCTTCAAAATGCCATACTTTTTTTACGTCCAGTGGTTCTGTACGTTCACCAGGCAAAAGAAAAGCACCTGAATTGTCAGACATAGCCTTTAATGGACGCTGAATACCATCATAAATTGTGCCTACAAGACCAGGACCAAGTCTTAAAGAAAGCGGACGCTGCTGGCAAACAACCTTTTCGCCAATGTGCATTCCAGTATCTTCTTCATAAACCTGAATTGTTGCGTTACCCTTATTCTGACGAATAATTTCGCCAATTAATTTTTTTTCGCCAACATCAACAACGTCATAAAGACCACAACCATCAAGCCCTTCAGCAAAAACGATAGGACCAGAAATGCGGGTAATTTTTCCTTCTATCATTTGTTAAATCCTCCCGCCAAAAAGAGCATCGCATAACTCTGCTCTGTATTTATATTGTATCTGCGAAACAAGTTCAGAAAGTGTAAATCTACAGCGAACAGATTTATCAACTGCTTCTATGATAACACCTTCTTTAATTGAAAGACCGCAGTCATTTTCAACAATCATCTTATTGAAATCAGTTTTTTCAAATGATTCAACATCAAGTACTTTTTCAAGCTTATCTTTTACAAGTTTTTCATTAAAACCATAAAAATATACCGAAACCTTCTTTGATTTTAAAACATCACCCTTTGTTTTTAACGGATTAAGAACAAGCGAAAGACGTTCTTCTTCTGTTTTAGACTGAAGAAATTCATCTGTAGCCTTGTTCAATGCGTTCTGAATAAAATCAACAAGAAAACGCTCTTTTTCAAGAGGGAGAGCCGCATCCTGCTGTTTTTTTAAGGCTACAAGTTTTCTTTCGTTTTTTTCAGTAAGTTCTTTCTTTGATTTTTCAACACGACTGTCAACTTCAGCAAGAATCATCTGACAATCAACTTCTGCCTTACTTAAAATCCGTTCAGCTTTCTTACGTGCGTCAGAGCGGATTTCTTTATCTAATACCTCTGTAGAACGTAACTCTTCCATACGTTTTTCCTCTTTTAGAATGTTACAATCAGTGCCGGTCTTATTAGACCGGACTTTACCTTAAAGACCAAAAATTTAAAGAAGTCAAAAAAGATTTCTTTAAATTTGCACGCCCACCGCCTCACGAATTGCATCCGTAAGGGTTTTCTTACCAGAAAGATGACCATTAAGACCAGGAATTTCTACAATAAGAGGAAATTTCCCAGTCTTTTGCCAGGCAATTTCTTCATCTTCGATTAAAGAAGCTGCCTTTTCGGTAATAATGAGCACATTTGGAACTTCATCAACGGGCAAGGCGTTTTCGCCACCTTTTCCAGTTACTCTGTTAAAAGCATCCAAAACTTCCTGGCGGGTTTCTGCGGCTACGCCTTCCACGCCAGTGAGCTTAAATGCAAGAACCATTTCTCTGTCGCCGATAATATAGAACTTCAATTTTTATACTCTTAAATTAATTTAAAGAACAATAATAAGAAGACCTACAAGGAATCCCCAAAGACAAATACCTTCTGCAAGACCTACGAATGGAAGAGCTTTTCCTGAAAGTTCAGCATTTTCGCTCATTGCACCCATTGCAGCGGCACCAATTTTTGCTACGGCAATACCACCAGCAATACATGAAAGACCAACAGCAAGAGCTGCAGCAATGTACTTAATTGCAGAAGAACCTGCGTCCTTTTCCTGTTCTACAGTTGCTTCAACAGCAGTTTCTGCTTCTGGTGCTTCATAATTCTGTGCAGAAAGACCAAACACAGTTGCACAAAGAAGAATTGCAGCTAATACGATAGATTTCTTGTTCATAGTAAAACCTCTTTTTATTTTAAAATGTCCCACCTTTTATAAGCAACGCTATAAAAAGCAGATTTAATTTTTATTTTCGTAATGGAACTTCAACGGCTTAAATTCCGTACCAGTTTCATTAAAAAACTTACTAAAAAATTCATAGTACTGAAGCCTGATAACCTGAATTGCAACAATCATTCCTTCAAGAACAACTACAATTGCATTACCGACAATCATTACTAAAAGCCCTCCCACCGGACCACACTTTTCGCTCATCATTCCAATGATAAAGCCAAGTACAGCGTGAGCCAATGCAAATGCACCAACTCTGACAAAACTTATTGTTCCAGAAAGATAACTAGAAACAACTTCTATAAGTTCAACCAAACCACCAATTACAAGCGAGCCAAAACCATTTTCTACAACAGGACGTTCCCCATTAAAAAGTCTTTCAAAAGGTTCCCCAAAAGCTGCAAAAAACAAAGAAACGCCAATACATAACCAGTCATAACCAGCAGGTGAATGAGCAAAAACAGCAATACGAATTGCAAAAGAAACAACATACCAATAGAAAAACAGCCCAAAAAGACCGCACTTTCCAAAGAAAACGTTTCCCCATTTCTTTTTAATGCCGTTATTTACAATATTTACAAAAATACCAATCGAATTGATTATAAAACCCAAGGCAATCGTTACACCAAAAATTCCGAAGATAACCAAAATCGAGTTTGGATCTGATGAAGGCATAACCTTTAAAATTGGAGCATGAGGAGTACCAAAAAGACCAGTTACAAACATAGCAAAAGGTTCAAGAACAGTTTCGTTCCCAAAAAACTCACCAGTAACAAGCCCCATAATACAAGAAGAACAACCTACCCCCATAAAGATAGGAGCAAACTTATTCCAGCCGCCAAATTTTATTACTTTTTTAGACATTAAAAGACCAGTAAGGAAAATTACAAGTCCCTGTCCAAAATCGCCAAACATAATGCCAAATAATATAGTAAAAAAGATTGCAACAAACGGAGTCGGGTCAATTGTTCCATAAAGTGGAGAACCATAACTAAAAATCATTCGCTCAAAGGCAGAAACAAACTTTCCATGCGAAAGTTTTACTGGAACTTTTTCTTCACCACTAAGAACCGCAAGCACTTCAGAAGGAAGATATTCCCTTAAAGCAACACGCCCTTCCGAAAGTTCATCAATTTCTTTCATAAATGAGCGAGAAATTTCTGCAGGAATCCAACCTGTAATACGGTATACCATCGAAGTAGATTCAAGAGAATCCTGAATATTATCAATTTGAGTTGAAATACAAAAAGCACCTAAAAGACGCTTTAATTCAGCAGAATGTGTTTCAGCATAATTTTTCTTTTCTTCATTAAGTTTTTGAACAGCATTTTCAAGTTCTGCCTTTTGATTACGCAGGCTTTCAAGAACTTCTTCTGGAATTCCCTTAAAACTTTCAGGAATCTCCATATTTACAAAACCGTACCTTTTAAGTTCAGTATCAAGAGCAAAACGACTCTTCTTTGATGTTGCAGCAAGAATCTTTGAATCACCAACACCAAGTGGAATTACTACACCCCTTGAACCAAGATCGCTTCTTAATTTTGAAAGATTTTCAGAAGGAATACGCCCTACTCTTAAAGAAATAAAAGAAAGATGTTCTAACTGCGAATAAGGAATTTGAAGATTAGAAAAAGATTCTGCTTCTTTTAAGGTTTCTGTAACTCGCCTTAATTCTTCATCTTTTTCCAAAGACTTATTTTGTAATTCCATTACAGAAGAAATAATTTTATTTGCACTGTTACGGTCAGAATCCGTTGCAGCGACGCATTTTAATTCATCATCAGTAATATCAGAAAGACCCAAAAAAATGCGAGCATTTTTTAATGATGAATAAAGTTCATAATCAATACTGCATTCTTTTTTTTCAGTAGATTCTACAGGAATATTTTTTCGTTCCTGAAACTGAAAATTTCCGTTCTTTCCAAGATAAAGTATTACATTTTGAATGTCTTGTTTTAGAACCATAAGTTCAACAAGACGCATTTTTGCAGTTCTTGCCATTATTGTCCCCCGTTATTCAGAGAACCAGAAATGCCGGCTACATACATAGCTTCAGACTTGTCTGCATCCAGGCGCAACGCTTCGGTGGCCGCACGAATGGCATTAAGTTCCTGTAATTTTACTCTAAAATACATTACCAAAGACGCATAAGTAAGTGGATACTGATGAAGCACTTTTTTTATGCGGTGAACTTCTCCAACGCTAAATTTCTGCTCAATCCAAACAGGATCAATAGACCAAACCTGACCTTCATTATGAGGATTTAAGAAAGATGAAAAACGCCAAGTTCTCCAGTCTTCAAAATTATCAATTTCTTTATCAAGGACCTCAAATGCGTATTTACATAAAGGGTCATCTGCAGACGCAGATTTTGAAACATAAAAAAGATGCTTTAAAATCTCATCTTTTGGCATTTGATAATAAACTTTAAGACGCAATGCCCACATCATATTCATTCTTCTATACTCTTCCGTGTAATATTCAACAAGAGCACCTTTAGAAGAATCAGGAATTTTATTTAATGCTTTCCATATAATATTCACTTCCTGAGAATCCAAACGATAATCCATAGAAAGCCGTTCTTCATCAGTTGGAACATGATCATACCATGAAAAAACAGACTTTTCAGTTATCTTTTTTAGATTTGGCCATGCAGAATAATTTAAAGTTTCATATTCGCCAAGATCGATTACATTCGGAAGTTCTGTTTCGCCAAGTCTTAAAGCCGCAGACATAACTTTTATATTTACAACTTCATAACGATGTAGAAGTTCTAAAAGAAAAGAATCCGGCTTTGAATAAAGTTTTAAAAGCGAACTATAATCTTCTATAAATCTTTTAAGTGCATTAACTTCAATTTGATTTGCAAGCATCTGCTCTGGAACCTGAGGACACGGAGAAGAGAAAACCATATCCCAAAGTTCAGAAAGAGATTTTGCGTTAAAAAGTTTTAGTGCATTTTCGCCTGCATACGCCTTGGAAACAAGGGCACAAACTTTTGCATATATGTAGGCCGAAGCTCCAGAATAATCCATAATACACCTCTACTGTTCAGCGAATACTTTTTCCAGTAAAGCATTGAAAGACGTTTTGTTCTGTTCAGTGTGTTCTACAGACTTTTTGAATTCATCTATTATTTTTGTATGTCCGTCAGTTATTTCAGCAAGTTTTAAAGAATAAGACTTTTCAATTTCTTTATTAACATTATCAAGTTTTTCTTTTACCTGTTGTTCTGCCTTTGCTCTTTCACTGGCAAGACGTTTATTTGCCTCATTCTGAGCCCCTTGAACAAGTTCAGATGCCTCAGATTCTACATTAAGAAGATGAGAAATAACGTTTACATCACTTTCAGCCATTAAATACCTCCATAAAGAAAAGCAACACTCTAAGTTCTAAAATTCACATTCAGCTTCACGAATTATGTCGCAGACTTCTCTTGAATTTTTAGCATTCAATAAAGATTCATAAACGCCAGGAATATCTAGAACCCTGGCACAATCTGCAAGAACCCTTAAATGCTTTTCCGCGTTTCCTGATTCAAAGAGAAGCATAAAAACAACATGCACAAGGGATTCTGCATAATTTTTTGTACCAGTTCCTTCTATTTCGTAGTCGATTCCGGAAACGCTTGTCCCAATGGCAATCATTGGCTTTTTTACACATGTACAACAAGCATGAGGAACAGCAATACCTTTCAAGATGCAAGTATTCATTTTTGATTCACGTTCCAAAAGAGAATCAAAAATTTCGTCACGGTCAAGATTTTCGTTTGTACGCACCAAAGATTCAGTAAGTTCAGCAAAAAGGCTATCCTTATCAGTGCTTTCAAGTTGTACAATTACGTTTTCAGGCTCAATTAAATCACTCAGCATAAAAACCTCAACCTGATTTATATTAAAATAAAATCAAGTAAAAAAAACTAGTTTGCTTCGTACCATTTTTCAGTTTCTGGCTGCTCAGCAGTTGATTCAGCAGAATCAGCTTCAGCAGGAGTAACTGTGTTTTCAATTCTAGACGAAGTTTCACTCATATCCGTAGTTACCTTTGGTTTTTTGTTAAGCACAGCAAGTGCAAAGGCAACAATAAAAAACAATGCAATAAATACACCTGTCGCTTTTGTTAAAACACTAGCAGAATGTGAACCGAATGCTGCGGTACCACGTCCGCCTAAAAGTCCGCCCATACCACTTTGACCATCATCCTGAATAAGAACAAGGCAGATAATAAGTATGCAGACAATTACAAATGCAACAAGAAGCACAGTTTGAATAATATTCATTTAGAAAACTCCAAAAGGGAAAAACCCATAATTTATGTATTATTTTATATTACCAAAAAATAATAATGAAATACAATATTTTTGTCAAAATAAAAAATAATAAAAAAGCGGATATAAAATACCCGCCGTATATAGTGCATAATAGAAGAAAACTTCTGTTTTTTATGAATAATTAGAATTCACAGATTGGAACAAAAGTTTCAGCTTTTAATGAAGCACCACCGATTAATCCACCATCGATGTCTGGCTGAGCCAAAAGTTCTTTTGCATTTGCAGCCTTCATTGAACCACCGTACTGAATGATGATTTCGTCAGCAACTTTCTGATTGTAAAGTTTTGCAATGTAACCGCGGATAAACTTGTGGATTGCTTCTGCGTCTGCTGGAGTAGCAGTTTTTCCTGTTCCAATTGCCCAAACTGGTTCGTAAGCGATTGTAACATTTTTCATCTGTTCTTCTGTAACGCCTGCTAAATCTGCAGAAAGCTGGAAAGCACAAACCTGTTCAGCTTCTCCTGCTTCGCGTTCTGCCAAAAGTTCACCAATACAAAGGTCAACTTCAAGACCATCGTTTAAAGCCTTGCGAACTTTTTTATTAATCAATTCATCAGATTCACCAATTTCGTGGCG
>CAYZXM010000022.1:0-30903 GCA_964482455.1 uncultured Treponema sp.
GCAATTCCTGTGCGGTTGCTTCGGCTCCATTCGTAAAGTCCATATAGTTCATCGTACTTTCTTGAAGTTTTTTTATAAGGAAAGTCGGGGTGCCAGTTGCAAACCAGTAATATGAAAAATCTTTTGAATAAAGAGCATTTAGCAAACTGAATGGATTGTAAACGCCTGCTCCATTGTGGTAAAAGTGATAGCCGTCATACATTTTTTCTAGTTGTTTTACACATTGTTCTTTTGTAAGTGAGTTTTTTTCTGCAAATGCATTTAGTTCTGGTTCAAGATTTAAAAGCATTTCTTTTTCTGTTATTCCGCAGATTTCTGCATATTGTTCCGTAATGGAAATGTCGTTGAGTTGGTTTAAATCACTGAAAATGCTTACTTTGCTGAACTTTGTAACACCAGTTAAAAACACAAACTTCAGGTTTTCGTCCATTGCTTTTAGCGTTATGTAAAGGCCACGGAGAGTTTCTCGGTTTGAGTTTACAAGTTCATCGTTGTTTTGTGCGTCTAAAAGAGGTTTGTCATATTCGTCAATAAGAACTACAACAGGGAGTCCAGTCTTTTTCTTTGCCGTTTGGATTATGTTTATAAAACGCCCAGCAAAACGTTTTTCTATTTCTGTAATTTCATATTTTTCTTCGTATTGTTTTAACTGTAGGTTCAAACATTCTTCAAGAACATCAGGGCTTGAAAAATTATCCTGTGCAAAGTTCAAATAAATTACCGGGTATTTTTTCCATGCGTCAGGATTATCTTTTTCTAATTCTTCAATTTTAAGACCTGCAAAAAGTTCTTTTTTGCCTTCAAAATATGCCTTAAGAGTTGTAAGAAAAAGGCTCTTTCCAAAACGGCGAGGGCGGCTTAAAAAGTAAACCTGACCAGAATGTGTAAGAGTGTAAATATATTCAGTCTTATCAATATAAATGTAATTTTCTTTTCGCAGTTTTTCAAAATTCTGAATTCCAATCGGTAATTTTCTGATTTCTTGCATAGTTTTGATTATAACGTCTACAAGGGAAAATGTGTATTAATTTTATAAAACCATCATTGTGCATAAAAAATTTGGTTGTTTTTTTGAAAAAATGAAATTATACTGACTAAACTATGAAATCACGAACTCAAGTAACTTTTACGGCGGAAAGAGTTATGTGTTTGTTTGCATTTCTTGTTCTATTATGTGCATCTGTTATGAGTTACAAGCACAGTCGACCACATAATACGGTAATTCCAAAACAAGAATTTTCTATTTTTTTTATCAATTGTTGTTCTGCTTTACTTGCATTTGCTCTTGTTTTAAAACCAACTTACTGGAAAGGTCAATTTTTGTTGGTTTTTGTACAGGCTGTGTGTACAACACTAACAGGTTATTGTGCTTTAGGAACTTTTTTATACGCAGCATTTGTTATTATAGGTCTTATAAATGGGTTTTTTAAGACAAAATCGCATTTAAAAATAGGTATTATTTTACTGATATGGCTTTTTGTACTTGTAGGTTATGGTTATTATGCCGTTCAGTTTGGTACGCGTGGCGTTATGTACATTTTTATAAGTCTTGCAACGTCACTTTTCTTTTTTGGTTTTTATTTTTATGTATATAAAAAACTTGAATCTCTTTTAATTCCGCTTGTTCCTGCAAAGGTAAGAAGACCAAATACAAATATGCCACCGATTGGAACAGAACTTTACCTTAGTGATTATGGACTTTCGGAACGGCAGATAAAACTTGTACTTTCGTATCTTACCTCTTTAAAAAGTTATGAGCAGCTTGCCTCTGAGTTTTTAATCAGTACTTCTACTGTAAAAAAAGATATGATAGAAGTTTTTGAAAAGTTTAACGTAAAAAACATAAAGGAACTTCATATTCTTTTGATTCAGTATTTTGTAAAAGAGTAAGATAAAAATCTTTCTAAATGTTTATTTTTAATTTCCGATATTCTACGTAGAAAGCTATTTTTATAAAGTTATTTTTTATGTTAGAGGGGAAATATGAATAAAAAAATATGTTTTAATGCATTTTTTATCTGTGCAATTTTTTTATTTTTTGGCTGTGCGTCTACCAATCAAGAAATTTCTGTTCAGGAACTTATTAAAAATAACAAAATTGAAGAGGCAAAATCAAAGTTTATAACAAAATACGATATTAATGCCGCAGATTCAAAAGGGAATACCGCTCTTCACGTTGCTGCAGAAGTAAATGATGCAAATCTTGTGCTTTTTTTGCTTTGTAACGGCGCAAATCCTGAGTTAAAAAACTTTGAAAGTCAGACTCCTCTTGCTGTTGCAATTGAAAATGATTCAAAAGAGTCGGCTGAACAGCTTATAAATTATGGATGTTCAATTTTTTCAAGAAATTCAGACGGAATATCTGATATAGAAGTGGCTTTGCAAAAAGATTCTTCCTATTATGATATTTTTATTACGGAAAAAACAGAAAAACTTTTTGATGCAGAAGGAAAAACTATAGTTCATTATTTTGTAGAAGCAAAAGATGAGCAGGCTCTTAATCTTTGTGTTCAAAAAGGAATAAATCTTTCGCCAAAAGATTCTTATGGAAAAACTCCGCTTGATTATGCATTCAGTGGAATAGAAGATTCTGGAATGGTTGAGATTGCTGCTTTTCTTATTGCAAATGGAGCAAAAGTTGAGTCTTCAGAATATGAATATTTTCAAACTGCGATTTCAAACCGAAATTTGAATTATCGTTTTGATGATGGGCAAACTCCTTTGCATTATGCTTCAATCGCAGGTCATACTTCGATTGCAAAGTATTTTTTAGAAAATAATGCTGTAACAAACGTGCAGAACAGTACAGGTTCAACTCCGTTGCACGAAGCTGTTCGTTATGGAAGAGTTCAGATTGCAAAAATGCTTTTGGATTACGGTTCTTCGGTAGATGCAAAAGATAATTTGGGAAAAACTCCGATTCTTCTTATAATGCCGGAAAATGAACGTCTTGAACTTTATAAACTTTTGATTTCTTACAAAGCAGAAGTTTCTGCAAAAGATATGTACGGCGATACAGTTTTGCACACGGCAACAATGACAAATGTACCAGAAGAAATACTTTCTCTTCTATTAAATTCAGGTGCAGATGTTAATGAACGTAACAAAGATGGTGTTGCTCCTTTGGAACTTGCAATAGAAAATAAAAACAAAACTCACATAAAATTTTACGCTGAACACAATGCAGATATAAACTCAAAAGATCAAAAAGGGAATACACCTTTAATAATGGCGTTAAAGGAAACGGATTCTTCTGAAAATACTCTTGAAATCATTTTGAACAAAAAGAATATAAATAGCATTGATAGTGATGGAAATACACCTCTTATAACTGCAATTCAAGTGAACGCAAACCAGGAAAAGATTCAATATATTTTAAGTCTTACTGATGATGTAAATGCTAGAAACTCTGCGGGAAATACGGCTTTGTATCTTACTGTTTTAAAGAATCGTAAAGCGATTGGCGAAAAACTTCTTGCAAAAAATGCAGATATTTTTTCTACAAACAACAGAAATAATTCTCCTCTTAGTCAGGCTTTTAAAAATCCTCAGATAATGGAATGGCTTATAACTTCAAAAACCATAAAAGATACAGATGGAATTGGAAATACTGCGTTACATTATGCAAGTGAATGGGGTTATAGCGATGCTGTTGAAACTTTAATTACAAAAGGTGCAAATAAAGAAGCAAAAAATGCAAACGGCGAAACTCCTGTTTTTAGTGCGTGCAAAAATAATAAACCGCAAATTGTTGAACTTTTATCTAAAAAAGGTGCAAAAATAAACGTTCGGGATAATCTTGGCAGCACTCCGCTACACGTTGCTGTTCGTTGGGGAAATGCTGATGTTGCCATAACTTTAATAAATCATGGAATTGATATTGATGCTCAGAATGTTTCTGGTAAAACTCCTCTTTCAGAAGCTGTTCTTGGCGGAAAACCTGAAATTGCAAAAATACTTCTTTCTAAGGGTGCAAATCCAAATACCAGCGACACAAACGGTCGAACAATTCTTATGGATGCAGTAAAGGCAAAGAACACGCAGACAATAGCAATGCTTTTATCATATAAGGCAAATCCTCAGGCTCAAGATTTAAATGGAAGAAATTCTTACCACGAAGCTGCCCTTACAGCCGATGTTGAAGTAATAAAATTAATTCGCAATGCTGGCGGAAATCCTTTAAGTCGTGATAAAAACGGAAATACGCCGTTCAGTCTTTGTCTTGACCAAAAAGATCAAGTTATAAAAGCAATTCTAGGAAACGACAAAACTATTTCTGATAGCGATGGAAATACTCCTTTGCACATTGTAGTTGCAAACGGAAAATCCGTAGAAATGTTAAAAATGCTTTTAAGCGAAAATTACCCGATTGATTCAAGGAATTCCAGCGGATACACGCCGCTTTCGCTTGCAATTAAGAAAAATTGTGAATCGCTTGCTTTGGCGTTGCTTGAAAGTGGAGCAAATCCATTTATTCAAATTGATAGTACGGAAAATAATGCTGCAATGCTTGCTCTTACTGGCAGAAACGAAAATATTTTGTCAGGGATTGTTAAATTTTCTGGCACAATGACGGATATTCAGGGAAATACAATTCTTCATTATGCTGCCCGTGTTAGCAGTGCAGCGGTTGTTCAACGTTTAATTTCATTCGGACTTGATGTAAATGTAAAAAATATTTATGGCGAAACTCCATACAGCATAGCAGTTCGATGGAAAAAAGCAGATGCTGCAAAAATATTAAAACCGACTACTTCAGATGTAAAATAATCTAAGAAATCGTTTTCAGTTGTATCATAAGAGTTAGTTTTTATGATACAATCAAAAATACATTAATAAACTTTGGAGGGTTTATGATTTTTTTCATATTCATTGGCATTCCATTAATTTGTCTTTCTGTTGCTGTTTATATAGCAATAAAGTATCCAGATAAGCCTCGTGAACCTGACTATGACGATTTAGAGGATTATGAAGACTTAGAAGATTGTGATGATATAGAAGAGATTTATGAAGAAAAACTCCATAAAGATTACAACAATTATTATTTAAATCTTCATAACGAAGCAATGTCTGGGGATAAAGCTGCCATTAAAGAAATGAAGGAAGAGTTCGGAGACGATTGGGAAGATGAGTTTTAAGTTTTAAAAAGCAGATTTTATGGAGATTTTTTAATGCCAAACTTAAAATATGTTCCCGAAGTTCCAATTTGTGCGATTGCGACTGCATTAGCACCGGCTGCATTAGGAATTATCCGCTGTTCTGGTAAGGATTCTGTTAATCTTATTTCTAAACTTTTTTCTCGTCCAAAAACTTTGCAAAATGCACAGGGAAATACAATCGTTTACGGTTGGATTAAAGATGGGGACGCAAAAATTGATGAAGTTATGATTAGCGTTTTCCGTTCGCCAAAAAGTTTTACCGGTGAAGAAATGGCAGAAATCTCTTGTCATGGCGGGCCTGGTGTTGTTATGGCAATTCAAAATCTTCTATTAAAAAACGGTTTTAGACAGGCAGAACGAGGAGAGTTCACATTTCGTGCTTTTATAAATAAAAAAGCAGACCTTACAAAAGCAGAAGCGGTACAGGAAATTATAGAAAGCAGAACTGGCGAAAGTCGTAGCCGTGCAGTTGGAAGGCTTAGCGGAAATCTTTTTGAAGAAATCTCCAGTATAAAAAAACTTATTACAGATACTCTTGCCAGTATTGAAGTTGAAATTGAATATCCTGAAGACGAAGAAACAATCGCCGATAGTTTTGACCGTTCAGATTTATTGGTTGCAATAAAACGTCTTTCAGAGTTAAACGATTCTTGGCAGGGCGAAAAACTTTATCAGGACGGGGCAAGAGTTGTTCTTTGCGGAAGAACAAATGCTGGAAAATCTTCGCTTTTTAATGCAATTCTAAAAGAAGATAGAGCGATTGTAAGCGACATAGAAGGAACAACGCGCGATTGGCTTGAAAGTTGGGTTGATTTTTCAGGGCTACCGGTTCGGCTTTTTGATACGGCGGGCTTAAGAAAAACTGATGACATTATAGAAGCACATGGCGTTGAACTTACAAAAAATCTTACAGAAGACGCAGATGTTATACTTTATTTATGCGATTTTAATTCTGGTCTTACAAAAGACGATGAAGATTTTTTAAGTAATGCACAAAAGCCTATAATCTTTTGTTGGAACAAAATTGATTCTATTACAGAAAATCTTGAAACAAAAAAAGAAGACGAAAAAAATAATCTTAATAAAAAAGATTTTAAGAACGTAAAAAAACAAGTTTTTCTTAGTGCAAAAAAAGGAAACGGATTTTCAGAACTTTATAAAGCGGTAAAAGAAATTCTTTTTGCTGAAATTCCAGGAGAACGGGTGCAGGCTGGTCTTGGTTCAGCCAGACAGAAAAATGCAGTGCAAGAAGCGTTGGAAAGCGTAAAACATTCGCTTGTTGCAGCCGATAAAGATTTTGCTTTGGACGCAGTTGTTCAGGATTTAGAAGATGCATTGTCTTTTCTTGGCGAAGTTACTGGCGAAGTTACTGCCGATGATGTACTTGAAAGCATTTTCAGTCGATTCTGTGTAGGAAAATAAATAAATGAAAGACTATATATTTTTTGATCTTGATGGAACTTTAACGGATTCAAAACCAGGAATATTTGAATCCCTTAAAAAAGTTTTTGAGCATTTTAATGTACAAAAAACAGAAAAGGAAATGATGCCATTTTTAGGGCCAGCCCTTTGGGATAGTCTTCCAAAGTATTGTGGATTTACACACGAACAATGTATTGAATCTGTAAAAATATTTCGCACTCATTACGATAAAATTGGTATTTACAATAATAAAGTTTATCCAGGAATTCCAAATCTTCTTAAAACTCTAAAAGAGAACGGAAAAAAAATCGTACTTGCAACAGGAAAGCCGGAAACACAGGCAAAAATCGTGTTAAATCATTTTGATTTAACAAAATACTTTGATTTTATTGGCGGTAGTACATTAGATAAAACTCGAAGCCGAAAAGCACAAGTTATTGCGTGGGCAATGGAAAATTGTGCTCTTACACAAAAAGATACAGAGCGAATAATTATGGTTGGCGACCGCGATAACGATATTTTTGGTGCACACGAAAATGGAATAAAAGTAGTTTCCGTTCTTTATGGTTATGGCACGCAGGAAGAATTTGAAAAAAGCAAAACTGATTACATTTGTAAAACTGTAGACGATTTAAAAGAGTTTTTGTTAAACCCAGAATTATAATTATGGAACAAATAGAAAAAAAATATATGCAAAGGGCAATTTCTTTAGCCCGTCGTGGAGAAGGAAAAACTAATCCAAATCCTTTAGTTGGTGCAGTAATTGTAAAAGACGGAAAAATTATTGGCGAAGGTTTTCATCATAAATATGGTGATTTACATGCCGAACGCGATGCACTAAAAAATTGTTATGAAAAAAATAATAATCCGGCTGGCTCAACAATTTATGTTACACTTGAACCGTGTTGTCATTTTGGAAAACAGCCACCTTGTACCCAAGCCCTTGTGCAAGCCGGAGTTTCGCACGTTGTTGTTGCAAGCCGAGACCCAAATCCACTTGTGCATGGAAAAGGAAACGACTATCTTCGCGAACATGGCATAAAAGTAACAGAAGATTTTTTAAAAGAAGAAAGCGACAAGTTAAACAACATATTTTTTAAATATATTCAAGAAAACATTCCATATGTTGCATTAAAATACGCAATGACGATGGATGGAAAAATCGCCTGCAAAACAGGAGAGTCAAAATGGATTACAAACGAAAAAAGCCGTCTTTACGTTCAAAAATTAAGAAATAAATATTCAGGAATTTTATGTGGAATTGGAACAGTATTAAAAGACGACCCGATGCTTAATTGCAGAATAAAAAACGGAACAAATCCATTAAGAATAATTTGCGATTCAAATTTAAGAATTCCTTTGGAAAGTAAAATTGTAAAAACTTCAAAAGAAATAAAAACTTTGATTGTAGGCGTTGAATCTACGGAAAAAAGTTTTCTTGAAAAAAAAGAACTTTTAGAATCTTTTGGCTCAGAAGTATTTTTAACTAAACCTGATAAAAACAAAAAAGTAAACTTTACGGAATTATTAAATGAATTAGGAAAACGCAAAATCGATAGTGTTTTAGTTGAAGGTGGAGCAGAAATAAATTATTCCCTTTTAAGCGAAAATCTTGTTGACTGTGTTTATGCGTTTGTTGCACCAAAGATTTTTGGTGGAAACGCAAAATCGCCAGTTAGCGGCGAAGGCGTTGAAAACCCTAGCAAAGCATTTAATTTTATTCTTAAAGAAACTAAAAAAATCGAAAATGACATTCTTTTAAAGTACGAAAAACAAAATTACTGATGAATATTATTAGGATTAAGCCCGAACTCTTCTTTTCGCTGGTGCAAATCGGAACCTTGCGGTTCAATATGAATTACAACATCGTAGATTTCAGGGATTTCTTTTCTAATGGCGTTTTCCACTTTTTCGCTTAATTCGTGGGCTTCGTAAACAGAAAGAGTAGGGTCTACTTCAATATCAAGGTCAACATCAAAAGACGAGGCCATTCTGCGAATCCTTGCTTTATGCGGATTTTGTACGCCGGAAACGGTTTTTACAGCATTAAAAAGTTTTTCATAAAGGGAAGAGTCTGCATTTCCATCCATAAGTTCAAGATTCATTCTTAAAAATAATTCTGCAGCATTTTTAATTACCCACAAACCAACTAAAAAAGCGATTATAGGGTCAAGAACTGGCATTTTAAATAATTCAGAAAAGAACAATCCTAATAAAACTGCTCCAGAAAGAAAAATATCGCTTTTCATATTTTGAGCGTTTGCTTTTATAATTTCGCTTTCGGCAATTTTCCCATAATATAACTGAATAAAAGCAAGAATTGTTTTTCCAACGATAGAAATTAATGCTGCATAAACGGCAACGGTTGAGATTTCATTTTGAAAATTGCCGCAAATAAGTTGTTTTATTGATGATAAAACTATTTGCGAGCCTGCAAAAAAAATAATGAATGCAAGTGCCATTGTTGCCGTTGTTTCTGCACGGGCGTGTCCCCATGGGTGTTCTTTATCGCCGGGTTGTTGAATGATTTTACTTACAAAAAGCGTAACAATTGCAATTAAAACATCGGTAGAAGAATCGACTGCATCGCCAAGAACGGCAAGCGAGCCTGAAAGATACGCAAAAAGAAATTTTATACCGGCAAGAACTGCGTTTCCTACAAGAGCAACTGTTCCAGCGGCTTTTATATAATGTGCTTTAAGAGAGTTCTCGGTTACATTCATAAAAATATTGTAAGCGTTCTTTCTTAAAACTTCAAATGCCGACTTTTTATGTTTTTACAATTACAGTGGAAAAACTCTTGAGTTTACAATACAATTTTTTTTAAAAATACAATGCGCCCGGGATTGTAGTGGCCCGCTTGCGGGTTACGAGCGTAGCGAGTAATGAGTGTAACGAAACCACGAAAAGCCCGTTTGCAATTAACCTTTGGCGCCCAAAAAAGAAGGATAGAATGGCTGTTACGGTAAATGGCGATAGTTTAACTATTGAAGATGTTTGTTCGGTTGCTTATAAAAATGAAGCGGTGAAACTTCCAGAGGATAAGGAGTTTTGGACTAGGCTTGAAGATAGTCGTAAATTTTTAATGGATTATATAAATACTGGTGTTCCAACTTATGGGGTTACTACTGATTTTGGGGATTCGTGTCATAATCAGATTAGTGTGGATAAGGCTGGGGAACTTCAGAGGACTATTTGCACCTATCACGGAATTGGCTTGGGTCCTAAGTTTGATAAAGAAACTGGGAGAGCGGTTGTTCTTGCTCGTTTAAATGGGAACGTAAAAGGCGGGCATTCGGCTATTCGGCCGGAACTTGCAAAAATGCTTGTAACTCTTTTGAATAAAGATATTATTCCGGTTATTCCTGAGCTTGGTTCTGTCGGAGCGTCTGGGGATTTAACTCCGCTTTCTTATCTTGCGGCTGCGGTTATGGGTAAGCGTAATGTTTATTATAAAGGTAAGATTGTTCCAACTATGGAAGCGTTTAATGCAGAAGACATAACGCCTTTACCGATTGAAGCAAAAGAAGGACTTGCTTTAATGAATGGAACTTCTGTTATGACGGCGGTTGCTTCTCTTGCTGTAAAAAAGGCTGAACGGCTTAGTAATATTTCTGATTTTTTGACTGCGGTAACAAGCGAAATTACTCGCGGAAAAGATACTCCGTTTGTAAAAAAGGTTAGTGAAATTAAAAATCATAAAGGACAGTGCGAATCGGCTGCTTACGTTTACAATATTATTAAAGATTCAAAACGTGTTTTTAAATATGAAGATTTTTTGGAAAGTCAGATTTCCAAAATGGATGGAAAAAAGTTTGTAGTTCAGCAAAATAAGATTCAAGATAGATATTCCATTCGTTGTGCTCCGCAGATTAATGGGGTTTTCCGCGATACGTTGAATATGGCTCGTTCCTGGGTTACGGAAGAATTGAACAGTGCAAATGATAATCCTCTTGTAGATATTGATGCAAAGCGTATTTATAATACCGGGAATTTTTACGGCGGACATATTTGTGCTGCCTGCGATTATTTGCGTACGGCTCTTGCTAATATTGCAGATTTATCGGATAAGCAGGCGGAAGTTATTATTGATGGTAAGTTTAATGGTCTTACGGAAAATTTAATTCCGTTTACATCGGAAGATAGTCCGCGTGCAGGGCTTAGACTTGGGTTTAAGGCGGCTCAAATTACGATTTCGGCAATTCGTGGTGAAGTTCAAACTTACTGTTATCCTGTAAGTGTTACTTCCGCTCCTACAGAGGCTTTGAATCAGGATAAAGTTTCTATGGGTACAATTTCGGCTCGTAAATTAAATGAACAGATTGGTCTTGTATTTTTGCAGTTTGCAACTCATTTGCTTGCTGCTATGCAGGCTGTTGATTTGTGCGGAAAAGACGACTTTTCTCCTTTTACAAAAAAGGTTTACACAGAAGTTAGAAAACTTAGTGCTTTTGTAGAAGATGACCGCGAACTTGATAAAGATGCAGAAGCGGTTTGTGCCTGGCTTAAATCTACGGATTTATTTGCTTAATTTTTGCATTTTTAGATGTTTTTGGAGTGTCTTTTAGATGACAGAAGAAATAAAGCAAAAATTGATTTTTCTTGCACAAAAGTATGAAAATTGCGATTTTTTTGGCTCTGATCCGATTGCTTTATTAACTGACTTTAAAAATCAAAACGATGTAGAAGTTGCTTCATTTATTGCTTCTCTTCTTTCTTTTGGAAAAAGAAGTCAGTTCATTCCAAAAATCACGGAACTTTTTAGTTTTGCACAAAAAAGTGGTTGTTCGCTTTATTTATGGGTAAAAAATGGTTTCTTTAAAACGGATTTTTACCCAAATAAAAATGATGATGAAAAATTTTATCGTTTTTATTCATATTCTGATATAAAAGAATTTTTGGCTGCATTGCAAAATGTTTTAATAAAATACGAAACGCTTGAATCTTTTGTTAAGTCATTTTATGAATCAAGATTACCTGGCGAAAGTGCAAATGATGCGGTTTTTCGTGGCTTTCATTCTGAGTTTAGGGGCGTTCGCCTTGTTCCTAATGGAAAAACTTCCGCAAACAAGCGGCTTAATCTGTTTTTGCGTTGGATGGTTCGCTCTTCTCCTGTTGATAAAGGCATGTGGAAATGGTTTTCTAAAAGCGATTTAGTTATTCCGCTTGATACTCACGTTTTACAGCAGGCAAAAAAGATGAATCTTCTTTCTGAAAATTGCGGTGCGTCTGCAAAAACGGCAAAACTTTTAACCGAACAATTAAAACTTGTTTGGCCAGATGATCCGTGTAAAGGGGATTTTGCTCTTTTTGGGCTTGGGGTTGATAACTAATTTTTTGGAGTTTTTATGATTTTTTTTCTTATTCTTTCTGTTTTGTTTAATATTTATTTTGTTGTTTTGCAGATTCTTTCGCCGTCAACTTTTTTGGGTACGTTTTTTAGTTTTTCTTCTGTGTGGTTTTATCTTGCGGTAGTGTGTCTTTTTATTTTCTTTTTTAGAAGATTATTTTGTCGCATTGCAAAATTTATAAAAATTGTAGTTTGTTCGCTTTTTGGCGTGGCTGTAATTGTTGCCGGCATAAATTTGTTTTTTATTTGTACTCCGCGTGTTGCAGATGGCACAGAAAATCCTGAGTACGTTATTTTGCTTGGTGGCGGAATAACAAAAGATGCGGAACTTTCTGATAATGTAAAAAAACGAGTTGAATGTGCTTCTGAATATCTTAAAAAAAATCCAAATGCTATTTGCGTTGTTACTGGTGGAAAGGGAAAGTTTTCGCCTTGCCCTGAAAGTGATGTTTTAAAACCAGCCCTTGAATCTTACGGAATAAGTGCGGATAGAATTCTTGCAGAAAATAAGGCAAAAGATACAATTCAAAATTTTAAGTATAGTGCAGAACTCCTTTCCGATTTTACTGGAAAAACTGTTTCAGAGATTTTGAATTCGCAGATTGCAGTTGTTACAAGCGATTTTCATCTTGCTCGTGCAGAACGCCTTGCAAAACGAATGGGTTTTACAAACGTTTTTGGCGTTGCCTCTAAAACTCCGCTTATTTTTGTTCCTAGTATGTACGCAAGGGAAATTTTATGTTATGTAAAATTGAATCTTAGAATTCTGTTTACAGGAAAACCTAGTTTTATTGGATAATTTTTATTTTTTCTTATAAAATATTTTTATGGAAACTCCTTTTTTTGGTGAACTTTTAGCTCTTTTTTTGATTTTTTTGAATTGTATAAGGATTTTTCTTTTAAAATTTGGAAAGATTGATTCTCTTACGATTTTGGCACCGCTTAGTGTTTTGTGCGTTATTTTTCAGATTTTTGCATGGAATCTGGACATTTTTTCGTTTTTTATTCTTATTCTTTCAATCTTTTGTTTTTTTACAAATTTCCGTGCTCTTCTTAGGTTTTTTAATGGGCTTTATGTAGACCATTACAGCGTTGCGTTCCGACTTGGTTCAATTTTGATTTTAATTTGTACGCTTTTTATTTCTGCTGTTCTTATAATTTTTAGACCGGTTACACTTTCAAAAAATGAAAATAAGATTGAAAAGCAAAAAGTTCGCATTTCTGGTGATTTTACCGGCGGTTTTGAAAAATCTGGGGCTTTTTGCCTTTCTAACGGAGAAATAAGAATTTTTTCGCCGTTAAAAAAAGAACTTTCAAATAGAAAATTAATTATTTTGCTTTCTGATAAACGTTCGGATTCTATTGAATACGTTCCTTATATGACTTTGCTTGCAGAAAAAGGTTTTACTGTTTATTCCGGCGATTTTTACGCTCGGGACGTAAAATGGTTTAGAAATTTTATGGATTATAAGATTTTTAGAAAGTTTTCTATGCTGGTAAGTTATTTTTATAATCCTGTAAAATTTGAAATGCAAAAAGAGTTTTATTCGTTCAATATGGAAAAAGAATTAAATGCTATGCTTGATTTTGTTCAACGGTATGGCGAATGTAATGAAAATTCTGTTTTTATTATTGGCGACCAGATGGCAGATATTTGTCTTGATGATTTTTCCAAAGAAAAAAACAAATATGTTTGTTCAATATTAAAACTTTCTGATTTACCTGAATATTTATCGCCTGGGTTTGGTTTTGTGCAGCAAACTTCGCCTTTTACGGCAAAACTTTTAAAACTTGAACGAAACTCGGATTTATCTTCATTAAAAAATATTGTAGAAAAAACTGTTAATTTAATTCCAAAGGAAGTTGAAAATTATGACGCTGAATGAACTTGATTTGTATTTTAGAAGTTTTTTAAAAATAGAAGATTACCTTATGGATGTTTCAAAAAATGGCATTCAGATTCAAAATTCTAGTCCAAACGGAAAACAAATAAAAAAAGTCTGTTTTGCAGTTGATGCTTGTGCCGAAACAGCAGAAAAAGCGGTGCAGGCGGGTGCGGATGTGCTTTTTGTTCACCACGGACTATTTTGGCCGGAAATCGGCACTATAACGGATTCTGTTTATAAACGAATTAGTCCGTTTATAAAAAATGATATTGCTCTTTATGCCTGCCATATTCCGCTGGATGCAAATAATCCTTATGGAAATAATTATGGTATTGCTTCTCGTTTAAATCTTAAAAATCTTAAACCGTTTGGCGAATGGAGAGGAATGCTTTGCGGTGTAAAAGGCGAACTTGAAAAGCCTTTAACAGTGGAAGAACTTGTAGAAGTAGCCCATAGTCATAATAAAAACGAAAAGCCACTTTGTGTTCTTCCATTTGGAAAAAAACTTATAAAAACAGTTGGTATTATTTCTGGTGGTGGAGCAGGCGAAGATGATATTTGCCAGGCGGTGGAACAAAATCTTGATGCGTACATTACAGGCGAAGCTGAACACAGTTCGTATCATTACATAAAAGAAAGTGGAATTAATTTTATTGCAATGGGGCATTATTACAGCGAAACGGTCGGCGTTCAACTTGTAGCAAAAAAACTTTCAGAAGAAACAGATATTCAAACAGAATTTATTGATGTTCCTACAAATCTTTAATAGATTTAATTGCATTTAGAACGAAATTATTTCTTCATAAACTTGAATTGCAAAAATATCGGTCATTCCGGAAATAAATTCTATTACGCATTTTATGTAAGAGTCCATATCGTTTAAATTAAAAACTTGGGCAGTATTAAGACGCAAAATCTTTTTTCTGTCCATTTCGTTTTTCCACGTTACAGGATGATAATTTGTGTATTTTACAAGCCACTCTGAGAATGTTTTTTCTAAAACTGGATAATATTTTAATGCCTGTGAAATTCTTCCGTTTTTTGCATATTCATAATATCGCATTAAAGTTCTAAAAATTGTTTGAAGACAATTATCTACATAGTAAGAAAATTCCTGTAATCGCCAATGATTATAAATATGTGCAAAATTGAATTTTTTAATTTCCAGGATAAAGTCAAAATATTCTTTACTAAAACAGAGTCCTTTTTGAGGGGAGCTTTGTTCACATAAATCGATAATAAGGTCATTTATTAAAACTGTAGTATTTACTGCTTTTCCACTGCGGAATGCTGGTTTTCCTTTTGAATTTAATGTTGTTGCTACAATTTCCCTGATATGTCTGTATGCTGCCATATCCAAAATGTGATATTGTCTTGCATCTTCAATGTCGCGTCCAAGATATGCAATTTTATCCGCAATTTTTACAACGCAACCTTCCCATGTAAATGGCTGGATAAGTCCCGGTCGTTTTATGGAATATAAATCTATTGCTTTTTCCCTAGGGATTATTCCCTGCTGGTCAACTTCGCCACAATGCGAAATAAGCCCATCGCGTACTGCATAGGTAAGATTTAATGGTTGTGCAATTCCGTCTGGGTCGGGAAGAGTTTCTATAAAATCTGCAAAGAAAAGCGAATTTCGTTCATGCCAGAATTTTTTTGGAGCGTCTTTGCCTTCTTTTTGTTCCATTAAGTTATTTAAGCAATCTTCGCCGTGATGGCCAAATGGAGCGTGTCCAATATCATGTCCTAACGCTATCGCATTTGAAAGTTGGTCATTTAATCCAAGGTATTTACAGATAGTATTTGCAACGCTTGCAACGTGCATAACGTGTTCCATTCTTGTACAAACATGGTCATTATGAGGTGCGTAAAAAAGTTGTGTTTTATGTTTTAGTCTGCGGTAGGCCTGGCAATGCAAAAGGCGAGTATAATCTCGTTCAAAATCTGTACGAATATCGTTTCTGTCGTAAATTGGAGTTTCTCTTTTTATTGCATCTTGCCATTTTTTGCTATTTTCGTCACATCGTTCTGATATAAAACTGTTTTTCATATTTTTAGTATAAGTCATCTTTAAAAACTTGTCTTTGATAATTTTGATTATAGATTTTGTTTTGTGCTTAAGTTGACATTAATCCCAAATAAGATTAAATTATTCCTAACTGGGATTAATTATGACAGAACAGACCGAACTTCTTATAAAAGACATTGAAGTTATGAGTAAAACTTCAAGACTTTACGACAAATTGAACAGTATTCTTGGCGGAGATAGCAATTTTAATCAGGTTCTTTACGCACTTTATATGGAAGAAGGATTAACGCAAAAACAGATTTCCACTGACCAGGGGCTTCCTCCGCAAACTGTGAACAACATCGTGCTGAGTATGCAAAAAAAAGGGCAGATTCAATTTATTGAAAACCCAAACGATAAACGCTCAAAAATTATTAAATTTACTGAAAAAGGCCTTGAAATTGCAAAAAAGCAGATTGGCCCAATCGTCGAACTTGAAAAAAAGTCAATTATAAGAATGGGGCTTAAAAATTACCAAAAGATGATTGAACTTGAAGAACTTTATTATTCTTCGCTCAAGGCTGAAATTGAAAATTATTCTAATCAAAATTAATAAGAGGCAAAAAAATGCAGATTCAACTTTCGGATCATTTTACATACAAAAAATTATTTAAATTCACAATTTCTTCTATTTTGATGATGATTTTTACATCAATTTATTCGATTGTAGACGGACTTTTCGTTTCGAACTTTGCAGGAAAAGAAGCGTTTGCAGGTGTAAACATAATTATGCCGCTGATTATGCTTTTTTCAGGCTTCGGGTTTATGATTGGAACTGGAGGAAGTGCCTTAATTGCAAAATTTTTAGGCGAAAAAAACGAAAAGTCTGCAAATAAACTTTTTTCTTTTTTGGTTTATTTTACAATCGGACTTGGAATCGTTTTAAGCATTGTTGCGTGGTTTGTGTGCGAGCCTGTTGCAAAAAAAATGGGTGCGGAAAATGAAGTTTTGAAATACGCTGTTTTGTACACAAGAACTTTGGTTCCGGCTTTAACTGCTTTTATGTTGCAAAGTATTTTCCAAAGTTTTTTAATCGCTGCAGAAAAACCGCAGTTGGGTCTTGCCCTAACCCTTGCCGCTGGATTCACAAATATTATTTTAGACGCACTTTTTGTTGGTCTTTTTAAATGGGGAGTTACTGGTGCGGCTTTGGCAACCGACATTTCGTATTTTATCGGGGGTGCAATTCCGCTGATTTATTTTATATTCACAAAAAAATGCCGTCTTCATTTGGGAAAAACTTTCTGGCAGGGGCAAAATCTTTTTAAAACTCTTACAAACGGTTCTTCAGAATTTTTAAGCAACATTTCGGCAAGTCTTGTGGGAATGCTTTACAACATTCAGCTTTTAAAATATGCAGGCGTAGACGGAGTTGCAGCGTACGGCGTAATTATGTATGTAGGATTTATTTTTGCCGCAATTTTCATCGGATATTCAATGGGAACGGCACCAATCGTAAGTTACAATTTTGGTGCAGAAAATCAACCGGAATTAAAAAATGTTTTTCACAAAAGTTTAAAAATCATAATAATCGCGTCAATCGTTATGCTGATTTTTTCAGAAAGTGCGTGCGGAACATTTGCTGCAATTTTTACAAGCTACGACAAAGAGCTTTTTACACTTACAAAAATGGCATTCAGAATCTATTCAATAGGATTTTTGCTTTGCGGAATAAACATTTACGGCTCTTCATTTTTTACAGCATTAAACGACGGCTTGGTAAGTGCAATTTTATCAGTCTGCCGAACACTGATTTTTCAAGTAACATTCATTTTGCTTTTGCCATTAATTTTAGGCTCAAACGGAATCTGGTTTGCTTCCCCTTTTGCAGAACTTTGCAGTGCAATTTTAACAATTATTCTTCTTGCTGTATTTAAAAGGAAGTATCGATATTAAGAGGGAATTTTTCTCAATGAAAGTTTGACTATTCTCATTGAGAAAAAAAATGTTTACAGTAGTTACTTTTTGGTATATATTTTTTGCATAAAACTTGAATGGGATGAATATAAAAATCAGTTAAATAAACAAAATCACCATGTAAGTTTTGAAACTGCACTTTACGTTTTTGCTGACCCATTTAGACTTGAAAGATATGACCGTTCTGAAAATAATAATCGCCTTGAAGACACTTTTCAGACGATTGGAAAAGTTGGAGATATTCTTTTTGTTGTATACACAGAAAGAGCAGATTCTTACAGAATTATTTCAGCACGATTAGCCGACGCAGAAGAAAGGAGGCTTTATTATGGCAATAGTAAAAAAAGAAATTCAGATTGGAGACCAGCCAACATTTGATGCTTTAGAAGAAGTAAAAAACGCAAAAAAACACGAAATTAACTATGATGACGCCCCAAAACTTTCAAAATCGGAACTTTCAGATTTTGTTCCTGCGAATCCTGAATATTACAAACCTAAAAAGCAGCAAATAACCTTAAAACTTGATGCAGATATTATTGCTGCTTTTAAAAAATTAGGAAAAGGATATCAAACAAAAATAAATGCTGCTTTAAGAAAAGCGATTTTTAATTGAAAGATAATTTTTTTCAAAACCTATAGTCATCTATTCAACATTATATCTTTCCCAAAATTTCGCAAGAACTGTGTTATAAATGCTGGTGGATATTCATTCGTATTTATATTTAAATCAATATAATGTGAACTCCATAATGGATGAACTAAAGAAAACTTCATTTCGTTTGTTTCTATATATATAATTCCATTCTTTTCCTTTATTTTTGCATCTGCTGTTAACTTTTCAAATAAATCTCCGCCTTTTAATAGAGGTTTAATAAATGCATTGAATTTTTCAGAATTTTTCATAGAGCCAAGATGATTTGTATAACCTGCTCCATTTTCAAGATTTTCTATTAAATAAATTGCTGGACGTATTTCATTATCAGTATCACTTTTTCCACGTAAGAAATAATTCACAGATAATTCATTTGTTTCTATATCCAAATATGTTGCAGCACATTTTCGAATTAAAGTTCCCCATGAAAGAAATGCACCTTGTATTTCTCTACTTTGAAGCGGATTATCAAACTTATGAACAGGTAGAGAGAATTTTATTATAAATTATCAATAAGTTGTCACATTGAAAGGGCTATAGAATATCTTTATAATGAGAAATATGTTTCGTTTATATGTAGAAAGAAAGCCTGGTTTTGAAAACGAGGCTGAAAGTTATCTGGCTCAGATTAATAATTTTTTGGGAATTTCTAGTGTAACTGGAGTTCGTTATTTTAATCGCTATGATGTTGAAAATGTTGGCGAGGCAGTTGGTAAAGCCGCTGCAACTAGAATCTTCAGCGAACCACAAAGTGATTTTGTTTATTTTGATAAAGTCGAAGTTTCTAACGAAGATACTATAATTGTTTGGGAATATCTTCCGGGGCAGTATGACCAAAGAGCCGATAGTGCAGAACAGTGTTTAGCTCTACTACGAAAAGGAATGGCTTCTTCAGTTACCGTTTTGAATGAAGAACCACACGTTCGATGTGCAAGAATGATTATTTTAAGCGGAAAAGTTTCTTGCGAAGACGTAAAAAAAATTGAATCTTATCTTGTAAATCCTGTAGACAGTCGTCTTACTACAGATGACAAAATTCCAGAAACCCTAGAAATAAAAGCAGAAGTTCCAGCGGATATTCCTGTTGTTCAAGGATTTATCAGTTGGAATGACAAAAATTTGGAAGATTACCGCAAAAAAATGGGCCTTGCAATGGACTTGGCAGACATTAAATTTTTGCAGGATTATTTTGTTAAAGAGCAACGCGATCCAACTGAAACAGAAATACGAGTTTTGGATACTTATTGGTCTGATCACTGTAGACACACAACTTTCTTAACTGAATTAAAAGAAATAAAAATAGAAGATGGACCATATTCTTCTTTGTTTAAAAAATCTTTGCAAAATTACACAGATATGCGTACAGAAATGTATGCAGGCCGTACTGATAAGCCAGTTTGCCTTATGGATATGGCTGTTATCGGAATTAAGTATTTAAAAAAGCATGGAAAACTTGAAAATCTTGAAGTTAGCGAAGAAAACAATGCCTGCTCAATTTATATAGATGTTCATTATACGCATGATAACGAAGGAAAGCCTTGCGATAAAAAAGAAACATGGCTTTTAATGTTCAAAAACGAAACTCATAATCATCCTACAGAAATTGAACCTTTTGGTGGAGCGGCAACTTGTATTGGTGGAGCAATTAGAGATCCTCTTTCTGGTCGTTCCTGGGTTTACCAGTCAATGCGAGTTACTGGTGCTTCTGATCCTACAGTTCCTTTAAGCGAAACAAGAAAAGGAAAACTTCCACAGATTAAAATTTGTAGGGAAGCAGCACAAGGTTTTGCTTCTTACGGTAACCAAATTGGTCTTACTACTGGGCAAGTTACAGAACTTTATCACCCTGGATATATGGCAAAACGAATGGAACTTGGTGCAGTCGTTGCAGCGGCTCCATTAAATACTGTTATGCGTGAACGCCCTGAATGTGGCGATGTTGTTATTCTTGTTGGTGGTGGAACTGGTCGCGATGGTATTGGTGGTGCAACAGGTTCTTCTAAAGTTCATACAGAAAAATCTGTTTCTACGGCTGCCGCAGAAGTTCAGAAAGGTAACGCAGTTGAAGAGCGAAAGATTCAGCGTTTGTTTAGAAATAAAGATGTTAGCCTTATGATTCGCCGTTGTAATGACTTTGGTGCAGGCGGTGTTTCTGTTGCTATTGGAGAACTTGCTCCTGGTCTTGAAATCGATTTGGATAAAGTTCCTAAAAAGTACGAAGGTTTGAACGGAACAGAACTTGCAATTTCGGAATCTCAGGAACGTATGGCAGTAGTTGTGCGTGCTTGTGATGCTGAAAAGTTTATTGATGCGGCTAAAAAAGAAAATCTTCAGGCTGTAAAAGTTGCTGACGTTACAAACACAAACCGCCTTATAATTAATTGGCGTGGAAAAACAATCGTAAATCTTAGCAGAGAATTCCTTGATGCAGCAGGTGCTCATCACGAGGCTACGGCATTAATTGAAAGCCCGGCATCTCAGGAAAAATCTCCACTTGTAAACGCATTGGATTCTGTAAAAACTGAACTTAATACGCGTGAAACTTGTGGTGGCGAAACTGCATTAAAGAATGCATGGTTTAAAAATATGGCAGATTTGGCATGCTGTTCTCAACGTGGACTCGGTGAGCGTTTTGACGGTTCAATTGGTTCTTCGACAGTTTTGTTCCCTTATGGCGGAAAATATCAATGCACACCAGAAGCTGGTATGGTTGCAAAAATACCAGTTGTAAGTCCTTTTGAAACTTCGACTGTAAGTATGATGGCTTTTGGCTATGACCCTAGAGTTGGTGAATGGTCGCCTTGGCATGGTGCACAAACAGCCGTTCTTTCTTCGCTTGCAAAAATTGCATGTATGGGCGGAAAACCAGTTGATTGTCGTCTTTCGTTCCAGGAATTCTTTGGCCGTGCAGTAAGTGAAAAAACTTGGGGATACCCTGTAGCCGCTTTGCTTGGTTCTATCGATGCTCAAAATGCAATGGGAACTGCATCTATCGGTGGAAAAGATTCAATGTCCGGCACTTTTGAAGAATTAAATGTTCCACACACGCTTGTTTCATTTGCCGTTACAAGTGATGATGTAAAAAATGTAACAAGCGGTTCTTTTAAAAAGAGTGGTGATAATGTTTATATTGTAACTGTTCCATATTCAGAACAACTTGCACCTGATTTTGATGTATTTACAAAAAATACAAATAAACTTTATGAATTGAATAAACAGGAAAAAATTCTTGCAATGTATCCTGTTTGTGCTGGTGGTATTGCCGAAGCAGTTACAAAAATGGCAATGGGTAATCATATCGGTGTAAAAATTGATAATATTCCTTTTAGTGCAACCGCAGAAGGTTTTGATAAAATTAAAAAGGTTACACCAAAAGATTTGTTTACTCCGCTTTATGGTTCAATCATTATTGAAGCAAAAGAAGAACTTGATTTAAATAACTTTGTTTCAGGCACAGCATATAAAATTGGCCAGACAACAGATAATGGCGAAATCGAAGTTTCAGTAGATAACATTCCAGGCATAAAGATTGATTTAGCAAATATTCAGTCTGCATGGGAAGAAAAACTTTCTAATGTGTTCCCTCCAGTTAGTGGTGCAAAAGTTCAAGAACCGTTACCTGATTTTGCTTTGGAAACACACAAATCTGTTTCTGAAATAAGAAAAAATCCTGTATTCAATACTCCAAAATCAAAGCCTAGAGTTTTAATTCCTGTTTTCCCAGGTACAAACTGCGAATTTGATATGGCACGTGCATTTAATCTTGCTGGTGCGGAGACAAAAATCATTGTTCTTGCAAATAAAACGCCGGATTTACTTTCTGAATCTTTAAAGAACTTTGAAAACGAACTTAAAAATGTACAAATTCTTGCTTTAAGTGGTGGTTTTAGTGCAGGCGATGAACCTGATGGCTCTGCAAAGTTCATAGCAAATTGTTTAAGAGAAGGTCATGTTTCTGAACAAATTATGAATCTTTTAAGAAAAAGAGACGGACTTGTTCTTGGTATTTGTAACGGTTTCCAGGCACTTGTAAAAACTGGACTTGCAATGTACGGCGAATTCCGCAATATGACGCCAGAAATGCCAACTCTTACATTTAATAAGATTGGCCGTCACATAAGCAGAATTGTTAGAACTCGACTTGTAAGTGCAGTCAGCCCATGGGCAATGGATCCTAGCGTTGTGGATTCAAGACTTCATTTAGTTCCAATAAGTCACGGAGAAGGCCGATTCGTTTGTGATGAACAGACTGCAAAAACTTTCTTTGAAAATGGACAGGTTTTCAGCCAGTACACTGATGAATATGGAAACCCGGCAATTACAGAACCTGATAATCCAAATGGTTCATTGTATGCAATCGAAGGTATTACAAGTCCGGACGGCCGTGTTCTTGGAAAAATGGGACACAGCGAACGCACGATTGGCACGGATATGAATGGTTCAAGCTGCGATTTAATTAAAAATGTTGCAGAAAATCCGCTAACAAATGAACACGAAAACAGTTGTGAAAACATTTTTGCCGCTGGCGTTCGATATTTTAAATAAAGGATAAAAAATGAAAAAGTTTATAATTGGTTTTATAGCATTAATTACGTTGTTTTTTGCTTCTTGTGGAACATCAACTGATTCAAATGGTTGGTATTCTGATTTTGAAGGTGCAAAAAAAATCGCTCAGTCAAAAAATAAACAGATTCTGCTTTTTGTAAACTCTGATGCAGATTTTGAAGGTTCAAAAAAGGGAGTACAGACAATACTTTCTAAAGATTTTACAGATGCAGTAAAAAAAGATTTTGTTTGCATTCATTTTGATTTTACAGACCTTGCAAAAGTTTTTAATGTTTCGGATTCTGAAATTTCAGATAAAGAGCAAAAATCGATAGAAAAACGACGTGCTCTTTTATTAAAACAGTTTAAAGTTGCAGATTTTTACGGTATTCAACAAACACCAGCAATGAATATTCTTTCAAAAGAAGGATATTTTATTTCTAGCATAACAAGTGAATACAATTCTGATTCTGCAGAAGGTTTTGCTGGTCTTTTAAAAGTAGAAGCTGATGAAATTGAAAACTTTAATAAAAAAGTTCTAGCTACAAAAAAAGGTTCAAAAGAACAGAAAATACAAGCAATTGATGTTTTGTTTGAAGAAACTCCTGATATTTATCGTCTTGCACTTTACGATTTATTAAAGGCTGCGGTAAAAATGGATTCAAAGAATTCTTTTGGAAAAACAGGAAAATATCTTTTCCAAATTGCACATACAGAAGCCTATGATAAAATTCTTGAACAGGACATTTCTGCAGCCCTTAAGGTTTATGATAAATATGCACAAAATCCTGTAATCGAACCAGAAAACGTTCAGGCGTTATATTGTGTATGTGCTTCTCTTGCTTCTAAACTTCCAGGAGCAGTTCCAGAAGATATTATTGCATACTTAAAAAAAGCAGACCAGGCATACGAAGGCGAAAACAATAACGATATAAAAAAGCAGATTGAATATCTTGAATCAATAATTTCTGCTTCTGAGGAAGCCAGTCAGGAGCAAAATCCTGAAGCGGTAAGCGGTGAATAAATTTACTTTAATACTTCTTATTTGTGTTTCAGTTTGTTTAGTAACTCTTTCTGCTCTTTTTAGCATTTCGGAGAGTGCTTTTCTTTCTATGAATAAACTTCGTCTAATGATTTTGCGAAGGGAAAAAAATAAAAAAGCATTAAGAGCAGCACGTCTTTTAGAAAACAAAGAGCATTTAATAAATTCTTTGCTTATTGCAAATGAACTTGTAAATATTCTTTTAAGTTCTATTCTTACAGCCGTTGCAATGCAGATTTTTGGAAACAAAGGTGTAGGCCTTGCAACGTTTGTTGTAACAATTATTCTTTTGATTTTTGGCGAAATTACACCAAAAGCAGTTTCTACAAGAAATCCTGATGGAATTGCGTACGGGCTTTCTTTTTTTGTAAGCGTAGTTTGCCGCATTTTGCATCCGGTTGTAGTTCTTTTTACTGCATTAAGTCGGTTGATTCTTAAGATTCGTGGAATTAGTGTTGAAAAACCTGAGCAAACATATTCAGAAGAAGATATAAAATCATTCATCGAAGCCGGAGAAGAAACTGGAGTTTTAGAAAACGGCGAAAAAAAGATGATGAACTCAGTTTTTAAGTTTGCCGACATCACCGCTGCAGAAATTATGGTTCCGCGAACTATGATTGTTCGCGTTTGTGAAAACGCAACCTATTCTGATATTCTTGAAAAAGCAGAAAAAACTTCATTTTCAATGTTTCCAGTTTATAGAAAAAACATTGACGACATTGTAGGGCTTATCTATTTAAAAGATTTATTAAAAACAACGCCTGAAAATTTTGATGTAAAAAATGTTATGCGTCCGCCTCTTTTTATTCCTGGAACTAGAAAAATAACTTCTGTTGTTCAGGTTATGCAGGAAAATCGGCAGTCAATGGCAATAATAATTGACGAATATTCCGGAACAGATGGGCTTATTACCCAGTCAGATATTCACAGAGAGATTTTTGGAACTACCCGAAAAAAACTTCACAATCAAGATGAAGAAAAACTTGAAGGCTTAAAAGACAGCAACGATTTTACGGTTGACGGTTCTACTCTTTTGGTTGATTTAAAAATCTATTTTGGAATAAAACTTGAATCGAATATTAATGACACACTTGGCGGATGGATTACAGAAAAATTGGATAGAATTCCATGCACTGGCGATGTTGTAGAAGATTCTGGAATTATTTATACGGTTTTAGAAATGGAAAAACGCCGCATTACAAAAATTCACATTGTGCGAAAACAAGAAGAGGATTCTGAAAATGATTAAAAAACTTTTCTTTATCTGTATTCTTTTGTTCATAGTAAAACTTATTGCTTTTTTTGCAGGTTCTGAAACTGCATATCTTTCTATTACAAAGATTAAATTAAGAAAGATGGTGGGCGAAGGCCGTAAAAATGCAAAAACAGCAACTAAACTTCGTGAAAACATAGACGAACTTTTAACGATTATTCTTATCGGTATAAATTTTTTGAATACTCTAGGTTCATCAATTGCAACTGTTCTTGCCGTTACTATTGCAGGAAATTCCGGAATCGGTATTGCAACCGCAAGTTTTACATTCCTTTCTGTAATTTTTGGCGAAATTATTCCAAAAACAGTTTCAGCCAGATATTCTGAAGAAACCGTTTGCAAAAACTCAATTCCACTTCTTGTATTAGAAAAAATATTTTTTCCTGTAGTTTTTGTTTTTAGTGCAATCTCTAAAGGAATTGCACATTTAGCAAAAAACTTTTTAAAAAATGATGCTCCACTTGTTACGGAAGAAGAACTAAAAACTCTTATAGATGTAAGTGCTCAAGAAGGAACTCTTGGCGATTCTGAAAAAATAATGCTTAATAAAATATTCAGGTTCAACGATTTAACAGTTCACGACATTATGAAGCACAGAACTTTTGTAAAATCTGTTTGCATTGATGATGATAGAGATGCGGTTGTTAAAATGTTTGTTCAAACTGGACTTTCGATGCTGCCAGTTTATGAAAAATCAGAAGAATCAATTGTTGGGGTTGTTAATTTTAAATCTGTTCTTTTTAAAACAGAAAAACCATCAGAAAAAAAATACGTTCCTTCAATAATGAAAAATGTTTTGTTTGTGCCAGAAACAATTTCGGCCTTGGAACTTCTTTCTAAGTTTAAAAAAGAGCATACAGAATTTGCCGTTGCATTAAATGAGCAGGCACTTTTGGCAGGCGTTGTAACAATCGATGACATTCAGCGCGTTGTTTTTGGTAGAATGACCGACGATGATGAAAAAAAGATTCCTAGCGAAGAGCGAATAAAACTTGTTTCGCCAGAAGAATTTATTGTTCCAGGTGACCTTAAAATTGAAGATGTAAACTCTATTTTAAAGTTAGACCTTGAATCTGATGAATATACAACGCTTGGCGGCTGGTTGTTAGAAAAATTTGATTATCTACCTTCTACTGGCGAAATCTTAAATTGGAAAAATTGTCTGTTCTTTGTAGAAGATCAGTCAAAACGCAGAATCCAGCAAGTTCGCATAAAATTTGTAAAAGGCAAATAAATAAGGAAAATAAGCAAAAAGTTTTTATTATTCCTGTTCCAATGGGTCAGAACCAAAAATTTTAGCAAATTGCTTTCTTGTTGCATCCATATCTTTTGGGTATGGAGCAGTAAAAGTCATCTTTTCATTTGAAATTGGATGTGTAACGCTTAGTTTATACGCATGCAAAGCAAGTCTAGATAACAAAGGCTGTTCATCTTCGGCGTCCCCTCGCCATGAATGTTTTACTTCGCTAAGGCGTACAGGTTTTTGGTTCCCGCTGTATAAAGGGTCGCATACAATACAAAATCCACTTTGTGCAAGATGAACGCGAATCTGATGTGTTCTGCCAGTTTTTGGCATTGCTTGAATCCAAGTGTAATTGCCACAATCTGCAAGAACTTTAAAATCTGTAACAGAAGGTTTTCCTATTTTCTTATTAACTACAGTTCTATGCCGTGCGTCCCCATCAGGTAAAAGAGGAAGAGTAACGTGCAGTTCTTTCCACATAGGCCGGCCGTGAACTAAACAATGATAAACCTTTTGAACTTGGCGTTCTTGAAATTGCTCTGAAAGATTTTTATGTGCTTCGGGTGTTCTTGCGTAAATTATAACTCCAGAAGTATCTTTATCTATTCGGTGAACAGCATAGAGTTTTCCAAATTCTTTTTCTGCAAGTAAATCAAGACGTGGAGCAGTTAAATCGTAACGGTCAGCGGCAATTAATAATCCACTTTTTTTATTTAATACAACTATAGTGTCATCAGCATAAATTGTTGTGTAATCTGGAGTTTTTTTCATAATCGGATTATACAAATTGATTGAATATTGTTCAACTTTTTAAATGTGTGTGCTAAAATATTGCATTAAGTTTGAAACTTTTTAAAGGATTGTTTGTCTTAATCAGTATACAGGTATTTGAAAATCTTTTGTGCCTGTATTTTAGTTTTTGAGTTTATTTATCTATATTTTGGGAGTACAAAATGTCTGCACTGTATCACGATTTTTTAGTAGAAGACAGAGAATTTAAGAATTTTGAAGATTTTAAAGAACATTGCAAATTAAAGACAAAAGAAGATTTTAATTTTGCATATGATATTGTAGATAGATATGCAACTGAATTTCCTGGTAAAAGAGCGTTAGTTTGGGTTGACGATAACGGAGAAGAAAAAAACTTTACTTTTGATGATATTTCCCGCGAATCAAAGCGAGCAGCATATTGGCTTGTTTCTAAAGGAATTAAAAAAGGCGATACAGTAATGCTTGTTTTGCGCCGTCGCTATGAATGGTGGATTTTAATGCCGGCACTTCACAGAATCGGTGCAATTGTTATTCCTGCAACAGACCAGCTTTTGCAGTCGGATATTGAATATAGAACAAATGCAGCAGACGTTAAAATGATAATTTCGTATGACAATCCTAATGTTCAGGGCGAAATTGATAAGGCAATGCCAAAGTCTGATACCGTAAAATTCTTAGTTACAGTTGGAAAACAAAAAAGAGAAGGCTGGCTTAACTTTCATGAAGAGTATGAAAATCTTCCACCAGAATTTCCACGTCCTGTAGGGGAAGCTGCAACACACAATAAAGACCCAATGCTTTTGTATTTTACTTCTGGAACTTCTGGCTATCCAAAAATGGTTTTGCAAGATTATGATTATCCAATTGGTCATATTATGACGGCAAAATATTGGCATGGCGTTGTAGAAGATGGACTTCATCTTACAATTGCAGAAACTGGTTGGGCAAAATCAACATGGGGAAAACTTTACGGTCAGTGGATTGCAGGAACGGCACTTTTTGTTTACGACATGAACAGTTTTAAACCTACAAAAATGTTGGAAATGATTTCAAAATATGGTCTTACAACATTTTGTGCTCCGCCAACAGTATATCGTTATTTAGTGCGTCAAAATCTAAGCAATTACGATTTAAGTAAATGTACACGCTTTAGTACCGCCGGCGAAGCATTGAACGGCGAAGTCTATAATAAATGGCTTGAAAAAACTGGAAAGAAAATCTATGAAGGCTACGGTCAAAGTGAATCTACAATTATTTGCGGAAACTTCCTTGATTATTCAGAGATTCGTCCAGGTTCAATGGGTCGCCCTAATCCTCTTTACAATGTTGAAATATTAAATGCAAATAATAAACCTGTTCCAATTGGCGAAACAGGGGAGCTTTGCATTCACGTTGAAAATGGTCGCCCATACGGACTTTTAATGGGTTATCACAAAGATGTTGTTCTTACTGCAAATGCATTTGACGGCGGTGTTTATCACACTGGCGACAATGTTTATATGGATAAAGACGGATACGTTTGGTTCGTCGGTAGAAAAGACGATATTATTAAAACTGCTGGTTACCGTGTAAGTCCGTTTGAAGTTGAATCTGTTTTGCAGCAGCATCCAGCTGTTATGGAATGTGCAGTTACTGGTGTAGAAGACGCAAAACGCGGAATGGCAGTAAAAGCAACAATCGTTCTTTCTCCGGGATATGACGAAAGAGACCCTAAAGAAATGGAAACAGAACTTTCTACTTTTGCAAAAGAAAATACGGCAATGTACAAATGTCCTAGAATTTTTGAATTTGTAAAAGAACTGCCAAAGACAATTTCAGGAAAAATCCGACGTGTAGAAATCCGCGAAAAAGATAAAGGAAAAGCACACGAAAATATAAAACAGGATTTTTAAAAGATACATAAAATAAAAAAAGCGTAAGTGGTTTTAAAGCCGCTTACGCTTTTTTTTGTAAAAGAACACTTACTCTTCTGCGATTTTTTGAATTAAACCAACAAGTTCTTCAAGTTTTTTGTGCGTCATTAAAGGATTTAGCAGAGTAAATTTTAAGCATACAAAACCATCAGAAACTGTTTGCCCAATAACAATACCATGTTTATGCAAAAGCGTTCTGCGGATTTTTCTGTTTGTGTCATCGCCTTTTATATGCCTAAAAACAACAGAACTTATTTCTGGCTTTGTAACAACAGAAAAATTATCATTCTTTTTTATAATTGAATAAAGAAATTCTGCATTTTCAAGATTTTTTTCTATTATATTGCTCCAACCGTCTTTTCCGCGAGTTTGAAAACTTATCCATACTTTTAAAGCATCAAAACGCCTTGTAGTCTGCAAAGATTTATCAACAAGATTTGTGTAACCGTCTTCTTCGTCTTCTGTGCGGTTAAGGTAATCTGCGTGAATCGTAAGAGCAGTAAAATCTTCTTTATCTTTAATAAGAAGAGCGGAGCAACTTATTGGCAGTAAAAACATTTTGTGAAAATCTACAGTAATAGAATCGCAAAGCGAAAGCGGTTTTAGTTTTTCTGAATATTTATTGCTTAAAATAAGCCCTGAACCATAAGCTGCATCTGCGTGAAGCCATATATTATATTTTTTACACAACGAACTGATTTTTTCTACAGGGTCAATTGAACCAAAATCTGTTGTGCCAATAGTTGCAACAACAAGAAAAGGAATGTTTCCGCATTCAACATCTTTTTGAATAAGAGAAGTTAAAGCATTAAAATCCATTCTTTTTTGCGAATCAACAGGAACTTTTACAACTGCTTCGTAACCTAAACCAAGAAGATGAGCAGTTTTTTCCATAGAAAAGTGGCTTATGCAACTTGTGTACATTCTTAAACGCCTGAAGTTTTGGGGAAGACCATATTTTTTTACATCAAAACCAAGAACCTTTGAAATATACCAGTCTCTTGCAAGAAGAATGGCAGTTTCGTTGGATTGACTTCCGCCAGAAGTAAAAACGCCGTCTGCATTACTTGAAAAGCCAAAAAGAGCAGTTAAATGCGAAATAACTTCTGTTTCAATTTCTGTTGCGACCGGTGCCTGATCCCAACTATCCATTGACTGATTAAAGGTAGAAATTATTAATTCTGCGGCAATGCTTTCTAGTACGGCCGGTGAGTGTAAATGCGGCATATATTTTGCAGAAGATGTATGCAAAAGATTCGGAAGAATTTTTTCTTTTGTAAGAGAAAGAACTTTTTGCCAGCCCAATCCTTCGTTTGGTAATATTGAAGATTGATGAATAATATTTTTTAATTCCTGAGGAGTAGGCCCTGAATAAGCACAGTCAGAGGTAAAACTTTCTGTTATAGCTTGAACAGTTTGTTCAATAATTTCTTTGTATTCTTTTTTAGAGTTTTCGTCTTCTGTTAAAAAAATGTTTTCCATAAAGATACAATAACTTTATTTTTAAAATTATAACAGTATTGGTAGAGTTTTGAAAAAAAAGTAACGTAAATTGTTCTAACAGTGGAAATTAGATTTTTAACAAAAAAGATACAATTATTTTCTTATAGACTGCAGACTAAAATCTTTTAGTTAACATATTAAGAATTATTCAGTTAA
>CAYZXM010000023.1:0-28907 GCA_964482455.1 uncultured Treponema sp.
AATTTCAATATTTAATTTGACACAATTCGTTTATTTTGATAAAATGCAAAAACTTTTTAAGTATGTCTCCTTCGTCTAGTGGTTAGGACATCGGGTTTTCATCCCGACAACAGCAGTTCAATTCTGCTAGGAGATGGTGGTCCTTGTTCTTTAATAGCAAGGACTTTTTTTTTGCTTAAGACTTTTAAAACTATGGAACACAAAAATATCACAAACTATTTTACAGAAGATGTCGTTTTTTCTATTCAAAATGCTATTAAAAATGCAGAAGAAAACGAAGTCTTTTTTTGTGGAAAAATTAATGAAGATGGCGTTGTAGTATCTGTTAAAGATATGGCGAAAGGAAATGCTCATTCTGTTCCTGTGCATTTTGATGAATCTAAAAAATGCGATGTGCTGATTCACAATCATCCTTCAGGAAAACTTACTCCCTCTGATGCAGATATTGGCGTTGCATCAGTCGCTTCTGAAAATACTCAGGGATTTTATATTATAAATAATGATTGCTCAGATGTTTATGTTGTTGTAAAACCTGTTCTAAATAAAAAAGTTTTACCTCTAAATTTAGATGAAGCAAGTTTATACATTTCTAATGGCGGTTCTTTATCTAAACTTTCTGATTCATTTGAAGAGCGAGCGGTTCAAGTTCAACTTTTAAAAAAAATCTGTGAAGCGTTTAATAATAATTCAATCGGCGTTTTTGAAGCAGGGACTGGCGTTGGAAAATCTTATGCATATTTAATTCCTTCTATTTTGTGGTCAATTAAAAATAATGAAAAAGTTGTAATTTCCACTGGAACTATTAATTTGCAGCAGCAGTTATGCGAAAAAGACTTACCGGCAAGTCAAAAAATTATTGGTTCAAAAGTAAAGTTTGTTTTAATGAAAGGCAGACAAAACTTTGTCTGTAAACGTCGTTTTGAAGAAGTTATAAATCAAAGGGAACTTTTTGATGAAGATACAGAGATATTAGATAAACTTTCAGAATGGATTTCTTTAACAAAAACGGGAAGTAAAAGTGAATTAACTTTTAGACCAGCAGATTCCATTTGGACAAAGATTAATTCCGAAAGCGATGCTTGTATGGGTCTTCATTGTCCGTATCATTCTGACTGTTTTGTTATGAAAATGCGAAAAGAAGCATTAGGAGCTAATATAATTGTTGTAAATCATCATCTTCTTTTTGCTGATATTGAATCAAGAATGCACGGAACAGGGTACGATGATACTGCGGTTTTACCGCCTTTTAGACGTATTATTTTTGATGAAGCGCACGGAATAGAAGCGGCTGCAACAAGCTTTTTCAGCGAAAGTTTTTATCGTTTTAAGCTTCTTAAACAGATTAATCAGCTTTATCGTAAACGAAAAAACTCTGAAAGCGGTTATTTATGCACGCTTGCAATTTTAAGCAGTAATGAAGAAAAAGCAATTTTAGCATACGAAAAGATTGAAAAAATAAAGACTGATATTTTGAATATGGAAACAGCCGCTTTGGATCTTTTACAGGATGAATACACCCTAAGATTATTTAAAGAAAATTCAAGATTATTTGATGCTTTTATTTCTCTTTGTTCAACGCTTGCAAAAAGTATTGACGATTTTACTGGATTATGTCGTGAAGTTATGGAAGGAATTGCTGACGAAGATAAAGGCGTTGCTGCATATTTTGAAACAAAAGTGCTTTTGCATCGTCTTGAAGATAGTTCCGTTATATTACGCGATTTTTCATCTTGGGAAGAAAAATCTGATAAAGTATTCTGGATTACAAAAAAAGTTCAAAATGCAGTTTCTTCAAAAGATTATTTTGGAAAAGAAGAATCTCCATTTTTTGTTATATTAAATGAAACTCCGCTAGATATTGCCCCAATGATGAATGAAGGTGTTTTTGAACCAATGGAAACGGTAATTTGCACTTCTGCAACATTAAAAACAGGCCGTGATTATGGATATTGGCTAAGAAGAACAGGCGTTTCATTTGTTGATAAGGAAAGACTTCTTTTTGGCGATTTTCCTTCTCCTTTTCCGTATGAAAAGAATATGCTTTTTGCAGTGCCAAAAGATGCTCCATTTCCTGATGAAATAAATTTTCAAGCGTGGATAGAAACTGCTGTTTCAAGACTTATAAATGTTGCAGATGGGCGGACTTTAGTCCTTTTTACTTCGTATGAATCATTAAAAAGTTGTTACAATGCCGCTGTAAGAGGGTTAAAAGGTTTTGATGGAACTTTATATAAACAAGGTGATGATGATAACGCTAGGCTTTTAGAGAACTTTAAGAAAAATATAAAAAGCGTTTTGTTTGCAACTGATTCATTTTGGCAAGGTGTTGATGTTCCAGGAGAATCTCTTAGTCAGGTGATAATTGTAAAATTACCTTTTACGGTTCCAAGTGATCCAGTTTTTAAGGCAAGAGCGGAAGCAGTTCAAAACCGAGGTGGAAATTCTTTTATGGAATTAAGCGTACCAGAAGCGGTAATAAAATTTCGTCAGGGTGTTGGCAGGCTTATGCGCAGAAGTTCAGATAAAGGGGTAGTTACTGTTCTTGATAGAAGAGTTTTTGAAAAACGATATGGTTCAATTTTTTTAGCATCTTTACCGCAATGTAAACGTCTTTATGAAAACTTTGAAGTGTTATGCGATAAAATTACGTCATTTATCTTTAATTGACAGATAAATTTATTGTATATAAAATACCATAATAAAAAATTATGTTTTTGGGAGTAAATTTTGTATAGTTTTATTACTTTGTGTTGCCTTTTAGGAGCGGTAATTCCAGCGGCAATTCTTAATATTTTTGCCTATCCAATAAGTTTAAAGTGGAGCAGAAAGATTTCTGACTACATTGTAAAAAAACTTGCTCCCCGCGTTTTTGCAATTTTGAATACATATCGTGGTTTTCACTTTTTTGGATACAATGAATCAAAAAAGAATCTTCCAAAACAATTTATTATAATTTCAAACCATCAAAGTTTAATGGATATTCCATGCTATATGAATTTTTTGCGTGATAAAGAACTTCGTTTTGTTGCAAAAGATAATCTTTCAAGGCATATTCCGCTTGTTTCTGAAATGTTACGTGCACAAAAACATTGTATGATTCCAAGACGAGGTAGTCCTATGATTGCAATGAAAACCATAAACACATTTGGAAAGCAGGTTCTTGAAAATAACCAGATTCCGATTCTTTTTCCGGAAGGAACTCGTACAAAAAATGGAGATGTAGGAAAGTTTTATTCAGCAGGTTTTAGAAAACTAAATGAATCTACAAAATTACCAATAGCATGCTGTGCATTAGATGGCGGTTATCAGATTCGTGATTTAAAAAACATTATGAGTAAACTTCAAAATGGTTGTTATCGTGTAAAAGTACTAAAAATATTTGATTCTCCTTTAACAAAAGAAGATGAAGTAAAGATTTTAGAAGAAAGTCGTGAATTAATTCAAAAACAACTGGAAGAATGGCGAAAAATACCTACCGATGTTATGTAAAATAAAAATAATATGATTTAAAATAAAAAAAAGGATCGAATTAATCGACCCTTTTTTTATTATAGCCTTAAGGATTATTTAAAATCCTTTGGACGACGTTCTACACGCTTGCATTTTGAGCACTCAGCAATATTCTTAAGTCTTCCAGTTTCGTACAAAGTTTTCATTACAATTTCGCCACCGCAATCTGGACAAACGAATTTCTGTGTTGCAACTGTAGTACGAGAGTTTTTACTTGCTCCGGCCATGGTGTTCCTCCATAAAAAGATAATACGTATTGAAGGATATAATATTGAAATCTTATTTGTTAGTCAATCAGTTTTTGCTTCTCTGTTTTTGCTTCTCATTGTTTAGTTATCACTAGGTATATATGCTTATTCTATATCAGAATAGAATTTTCTATTGACCAAAATTAAGGTATTCATTAATATACTTTCCAAGTTAACTTAATTTGGGGGTTCCCTTTGGCAACTAAAAAAACATCTGCTGAAAAACGACACGCACAGAGTGAAGTTAGAAGACTTCATAACAAGGCTATAAAAAGCACTTGCAAGACTTGTGCAAGACAGTTTGTAGAAGCTGTTCATGCTAAAGATCAGGCTCTTGCACAGACAACATTAAAAACTCTTGTAAGCCAGCTTGATAGTGCTCGTAGTAAGGGCGTTCTTACAAGAAATGCCGTTTCTCGCAAAAAGTCACGAATGACAAAACTTTATAATGTTACTTTTGCTTCTGAAGCAGCAAAATAACTGGATAAAGTTATTAGTCCTAAAATCCAGTTGGAAAACGCCAACTGGATTTTTTTAATAAGCAAAAACTAAAAATGGAAATGAGTTATATGGGCAATAAAAAAGTTACAAAATGTGATTTGGTTGAATCAATTTATCAGAAGACAACTTACGAAAAAGCAGGAATTCAAAAAGTTATTGATAATTTTTTGGAAGATGTAAAGAACGCTCTTGAATCTGGATCTTCAATTGAATTGCGTGGATTTGGAACTTTTGAGCCTAGATTAAGAAAAGGTCGTTCTGTTGCAAGAAATCCTAAGACTGGTGAAAAACTTTCTGTTGCTCCTCATTATGTAGCAGCATTTCGAGCGGGTAAAGAGTTAAAGCAATCACTTTGGAATTTAGAAATTAAAGATAAGGAAAACTAAAATTTGACATTCATTCTTTGAATGTTATAAAATAAAACATCTATGGCAGAATCTACAGAAAAAACAGAAGAAAAAAAGACAGTTACAGTTTTTGGTCCTGAAACAGAGTTTGATGGTGTTTTGGAATTTAGTGATGATCTTATTATTACAGGACGTTTTAACGGACGAATAAAGGCTACTGGAAATCTTGAAGTTGCACGAGATGCAATTTGTACTGTTGAAAAAATTGTTGCAAAATCTGTTGTGGTTTCTGGAAATGTTACTGGAGATATAGAAGCGTCGGAAAGAGTTGAAATTTGTAATGGTGGGATTGTAAAAGGAAACATTGTTACATCACGTATTAGAATTGAAAATAATGTTGAATTTGAAGGTGATGTTACTATGTTGGATTCTGTTCCTGAAGAAAACCTTTTTGCTGTTGCGTCAAATGAATATAAACAGGCAATGGTTCTTAGAACAGATATTATTGAATAATTTAAAAAATATTTAATTTTAATACATTTCTTATAATACAACTTATCAGTATACAATTTTATTTATAAAGAGCATTATTTCAAAAATTATATAAATTAATTCTAATGGAGTGTTTTATGGCCCTTATAAGACGGCGAAAAAACAACGAAGAAAACGATTCTGAACAGGTAGAAGAAACAACTCAGAATCAGCTTGAATTTGAATCTCAGCCAGAATCATACGAGGCTTCGGATTCAATATCTACAGATGGTGAAGACTATTCTTCTTCTGAACAGTCTTATGATGGTGAAACAGAAGAAACAGAAAGAAATGAAGATGATTCTTCTTCTGGTACAGATTCATCAGAAGTTAAGAAAAGAACTGTGCGAGTAGTACGTCCTAAAAGAAAAGTTAGCGTAAGAGTTGACCGACAGCAAAACTCAGATGAAAGTTCTGAAACTGCACAGGAAACAGAAAATTACGGACATACAAATAATCGTTATAGAAGACCAGATCACAGACCTCAAAACAGAAGGGTCGGTTATGGAGTTATGCATTCAGAAATGCCTGTGCCTACAAACGAAATTGACCCTTCTGTAATGCAGCCTTATGGTGACGGAACTGATGAAAATAGTTCAAAGCCACGACTTTTAATAAATGATTTAACTGCAATGGGAATGCATGAACTTAGAGATTTAGCAACAAAATATGGCTTTAATCCTGATGATTTAGCTCCTATGAAAAAGCAGGAATTGATTTTTGTTATATTAAAAGCACATACAGAACATGGTGGAATTATTTTTGCATCTGGTGCATTAGAGATTTTACCAGATGGATACGGTTTCCTACGTTCTCCGCAGAATAGTTATCTTCCAGGTCCTGACGATATTTATATTTCTCCAAGTCAGATTCGTCTTTTCAATTTAAAAACTGGCGATACAGTCTACGGTCAAACTCGTTCACCAAAAGAAGGGGAAAGATTTTTTGCACTATTAAGAATCGAAACTGTAAACTTTGACGAACCACGTGTTGCACAAACAAGAATTCCTTTTGAAAATCTTACAGCCCTTTATCCAAAAGAAAAACTCAGACTTGAAACTATATCTACAGAAGTTTCCTCTAGAATTGTAGATTTGTTTGCTCCAATTGGAAAAGGTCAGCGTCTTTTAATTGTTGCTCCTCCTAAAGCTGGAAAAACAACACTTATGCAAAAAATTGCAAATTCCATTACCACAAATCATCCTGAAGTATATTTAATTGTTCTTCTTATTGATGAACGTCCGGAAGAAGTTACAGAAATGGAAAGAGCAATTAAAGGCGAAGTTATTTCTTCTACTTTTGACGAACAGGCTACACGCCACGTTCAAGTTGCTGAAATGGTTTTGGAAAAAGCAAAGCGACTTGTTGAACACAAAAAAGATGTTGTAATACTTCTTGATTCCATTACACGACTTGCACGAGCATATAACATTACCGTTCCTACATCTGGTAAAGTTCTTTCTGGTGGTGTTGATTCAAATGCTTTGCACAGACCAAAACGATTTTTTGGTGCAGCACGAAATATTGAAGAAGGTGGTTCACTAACTATTATTTCTACCGCACTTGTTGAAACCGGCAGCCGAATGGACGAAGTCATTTTTGAAGAGTTCAAAGGAACTGGTAACAGCGAAATCAATCTTGATAGAAAACTTGCAGAACGCAGATTATTCCCGGCAATTAATATTAAAAAGTCTGGAACAAGGCGAGAAGAACTTTTGCTTTCAGAAAATGAACTTCAAAAGTTGTGGATTTTGCGTAAAGTTTTTGCTCCAATGGAAGACGCAGAGATTTTGGAACTTATTGTTGACCGTATGAAAAAGAGCAAAACAAACGATGCTTTCCTTGCCAGTATGAACGTTGGTTCTGCTGCAACAGAATAAGGTTAACGTAACTTTTATAAGATGAGAATCTTTTGTAAAAATCTTCTTTTTATTCTTTTTGCAATTGTTGTGTTTTTTTATAATACGCCACTTTTTGCAGAAGAAGATAGAGAAGATTTTTTTAAAAAGAACCGTCTATAAATCTATTGAAAAAAAAACAGAAAAAAAATATAATAGGTAAATACTTATATCAAAATATTGCAGATTGTGGTAATGGAATGAGGTAAAGGCTCTGCATTATCGGGCAACTGCAGTGGGAGTAAATGATGAAAAAGGGAATTCACCCAGAATACAAACTTACAAAAATTACTTGTGTTTGTGGCAATGTAATTGAAACTCGTTCAACAGTTGAAAACATTAACGTTGAAATTTGTTCTGCATGTCACCCATTCTACACAGGAAAACAGAAACTTGTTGATACTGCTGGACGTATTGACCGCTTTAACAAGCGTTATGGTATTAAAGAAACAAAATAGTTTTATTTTTGTAAAACATAAGAAAAAAGGGCTATCTAACATTTGAAGTGCACCCCAAAAGTTGGACAAATAAAGTTCAATTTTAGGAGGTGCACTTCACACTTCACATTTTAGGTAGCCCTTTTTTTTAATATAATCGTATTTTCCAAAGCCTATGGCACTTAGTTCCTTCAAAATCTTTAGGAATTGATTTTTGGGTTATATCTGTACATTCTGTGTTTTTAGGAAGTTTTGATTCATCAAAAGAAAGCTTTGTGCTATTCGTGCTAAAATAAAGTGTTCCATTTGATTTTAAGATTTTTACACAATCTTTTATAAGAAACGGCCAGTCCTGGTTTATGTCTAAGATATTTTCAGTAGATTTTGAATTACTAAAAGTTGGCGGATCTAAAATTATTATATCAAACTTATTTTCTTCTGAAAGGTGTTCTGCTTTTTTAGAAAGCCAAGCAACTGCATCTGCTTTTGTAAATACATATTTTTCTGATGAAGAAAAACCGTTAAGTTTTAGATTTTCTTTGGCCCAAGATAAATATGTATTTGAAAGATCTACAGATTCAACAAAGGTAGCACCGCCATTTGCTGCATATACAGAAAAACTTCCTGTGTAGCAAAAAAGATTTAATATTCGTTTATCTTCTGAATTTTCGCGTATTACTTTTCTTAACGGGCGATGATCAAAAAAAAGACCAGTATCAAGATAAGTAGAAAGGTCAACCTTAAAAATCTGATTTTGTTCAAAAACATTTCCTTTTATTACAGTTTTAAGGGATTTTTTTTCATATTGCGAAGTCCCTTTTTGCATCTTTCGCTCTTTTTTTACAATATGGTCTTGCTCAATTCCAAGTACAAGGCTTGCTGCCTCTGCCATTTTTGAAAACCAAAGTTCTTCTTCGCTTTCTTCTTTTTTGTAAGGACGTTCGTAAAGATAAAGAACAGCAAACCTGCGAGAAGCAATTTCTGCCTCAACTAAAGCATCGTTTGCACTGATTCTTTCATTTTGTGTATTTATAAAAAGTTCTGCCTGCTTTGCATTATGTATATTTTCTGGAAGAAATTCGTAAACATCTAAAGAAAGTGGAATTTCTGGAATGTCTTTATCGTAAAGGCGATAGCATGAAATACTATTTTTTCTTGCCCATTTTCGTAATTCTTTATATTTCTTTTTTAATCTGTTAGAAAATAGAGTTGCCTGATATTCGTTTTTGTTTTCCATAAAGGCATATTAGCATTTTTTTTGTTATTGTTCCACTTTTAAAAGAAAACAATCAGTCAACACTAATATTGACAGTTTTATGATAATTGAATATCATTCTAAAACTTAAACTTTATTTGCGAAAGTGGTGAAATTGGCAGACACGCTAGACTTAGGATCTAGTGCTTCGGCGTGTGGGTTCAAGTCCCACCTTTCGCAATTTTTTTTGTTTAAATCACTTTTTTATCTTCTTTCCAAGTTTTCTTATTCCTGAAAACATACCTTCAATCAAATTAAAAAGAACAGGGCAGTGTGTTTTTAAATCTGCAAAGGTAAAAACAATAGGGGATTGCATAATGTTTACAATTCGCTGATCGTTTATTAAATGAACTTTATTAAACTGGAATTTTGGCTCATTTATCATCGCTTTTATGTCTTCTGAAAGAAAGCCACTATCTTTTATTGTTTGAAGTATCTTTTTATCTGCAAGTTTGTAGTAAGGAATATAGTTTTTTCCGCCAAGTTCACTTGAGTAATAATGAATGATTTTAGCATTTTGTAAAAATGCAAGCCCTCCATGACTTGGTTGGCAATTCCATTCACCTGGAAGATGCTTCATTTTAAGACCCGTCTGATAATTTGCCTCATTTAATGCACTTTGATCATGAAAATCGTGTTTTTGGTAAGCAGAATACTTCCAGACTTCATTCCATTTTTTAAATAATTCTTTGGATTCTTCGCATTTTCGTGCAAAAATTACACCACCGTTTATGTTGCAATCGGCTTTTTTTGTTCCAGAAAAACCAAGTTTTTTATCGCGCTGTAAAAAATATTTTTTGTGGATATGCTCGCTCAGCATAACATGACCGTCTAAAATACCGGCTGTATTACAGTTAAAATCAGTGATGCTAGAAAGGTCGTCTGCAATAATTGTGTCGCAGTCAATGTATAAAAAATCATCATCAACGTAGTCTGGAATAGAAGTTTTTATTAAACGCGAGCGTTCAACATTAGAAACATTTTGCTCAAATGGAACAGAAATAATTTTAGAAACGTATTTGTTTATTTCTGTGCGGTTCAAATTAGTTGTAGAATCTATGTTTTGCATAGTGGAAGCAGTTCTATCATCTGCTAAAAGAACAATGTTTGCACCAGGCATTTTCTGTCTAAGGGAAAAAGCAGACATTAAAGCCTGCTCATAATAAAAATCATTTTGGCTAGAAACTAAAACATATACATAAGTCATAGTTCTATTATATTCTATTTTTTGTATCCTTTAAACCACTTTGCAAACTCGGCAAGACCTGTTTCCAGTGAAGTTTCCGGCTTAAAACCAAAATCTTTTTGTAAATCTGTAACGTCGGCAAAGGTTTGATATACATCGCCTGGTTGCATTGGTAAAAGTTCTTTTTTCCCTGGTTTACTAATTATATTTTCTTTTATAAGGGCAGTTTCCAAAATCTCTACAAAACGCATAAGACTTTCAGGCTTATTGTTTCCGATATTATAGATTTTATATAACGCTCCATCCTCTGTAGGTTCGGGCGTTTTTTGCATAACGGCTTTAATTCCTTTAACAATATCATCGATGTAAGTAAAATCCCGGTACATATCGCCGTTATTGTATATTTGAATTGGTTCGCCTTTTACAAGCTTATTTGTAAACTTAAAATATGCCATATCCGGGCGTCCCATTGGACCATAGACCGTAAAAAAGCGTAAACCAGTACAAGGGATTTTATAAAGTTTTGAATATGCGTGTGCAAAAAGTTCATTGCTCTTTTTTGTTGCAGCATAAAGAGAAACAGGATTATCAACCTTATCTTGTGTTGAATATGGAACTTTTTTGTTTGAACCGTAAACGCTACTGGAAGAAGCAAAAACCAAATGTTCAACAGGGAATGTTCTTAAACATTCAAGAATATTATAAAAACCAATGATATTTGAATGAATATATGCATCAGGATTATCAATTGAATAGCGAACGCCAGCCTGTGCTGCAAGATTTACAACTACAGACGGTTTATATTCCTTAAAAAGGGAAGTTAAAAACGCCTTATCTGCAATGTCGCCTTTAATAAATGTAAAATCTTTTTTAAGTGAATCAAGCATTTGAAGGCGTTCATATTTTAATGAAACGTCATAATAATCTGTTATGCAGTCAAGCCCGATTATTTTTATATTTGGAACATTTTCTAACAGACTTTTGCAAAGAAAACTTCCAATAAAACCAGCCGCACCAGTAACAAAAACAGTTTTATTTTCAAGAGAAATGTTGTTCATACTAAAGATAGTAAAACTTTATGGTAAAAAAGTACATATTAAAGAAGAAAGTTTACGAATTACTAGATTTTTCTAAAAAATATTCTGAAGCAATGTAGTCTGGCCCGTTCTGCCAAAGATCGTAATTGTCGTCAAAAAGCATTTCTCCGGTTTTTGATGACATAAGTAAATCAAAGCCTTGAATGTCTGAAATGCCATATCTTTTTGCAATTTCTTTACCTGCCATTCCAGCAAGAAGTTCCATTGTATATTCGTTTTCGCTCATATTTATACTTTAATCTCCTTTACACCTTCAAAAGAAAGACAGGAAATTGCATCCGTAGTTTTAAAGCAATTTTGAAGTTTTTTTATATCATCTTCAAAGATTCCGTTTTTTCTATTACCAGCGACATAATGAAGCCAGTTCTTATCAGATTTTTTAAATTTATGAATCTTAAGATTAAAAGTCTTTTCAAATTTAAAGATAGAAATATAGCCAACATTTACATTTTCTTGAATAAACTTGTTTTTTACGGCTTTTGCAATCGATGTTTTTATAAATTTCTTTGCCTGTTCATAATCAGAAGTTAAATAAAAACCAGAACCAAAATCTTTTCCTGCAAGACATTTTGAAAGGTCAATCTTTTCTATTTTTGAATAACTTCCGTGATAAAGGTAGATTTGTTTTTTTAGATGCATTGCTTACACCCTTGATTCTTTAGATATTTTTCCATGTCTTTAAGATTTTCCTCATCTCCTTGAATATGATAAACCTCATAACAAGTTTCGATGTAATCATAAACAGAATATTTTTTAAAAAGATTTCTGCAGTCACAAGTTGTAAGATTCCATCTTATTTGTGCCAATCGAAAAAGTCTTATTTGTATCTGATATAAATCTTCTTTTTGAATCTGAGTCATATCTTTAAACAAATACGATATTTTTAATGAAAAGTCAAACAAGTTTTTTAGACGGTACCCTTTAAAACAAAAAAATCTCCAGTACAGAGGCTTTATGTTAGCGTGTCTGGAGATTTGTATTTTTACTGGTTCACGGTCTGGGCCGCACCTTTAATTACAATAATAATTATGTTTTCGTGGACTTTATAGCAGTTCCTTGCATACTAGAGTTGTGCTTTTTTATTTTCTATTCAAAAAGTTGCACTTACTTTTTTGAATATGTCACATCAGACAATTCTTTTCTAAGGTTGGCACTTGGAGTAAAAATCACGTGTACTGAATTTATATCATTTGCAGTAACTAATTTTTCTTCCGCTTTGCCGTCTGAACTTATGGAAAGTTTAAAGATTCCAAAATTGTCCAGCCTGATGCGATTTGAGTTTTTCAGATAAAGCGGCATTTTTTCAAGAAAACTTTCAATAACTGCAACTATATCTGCCGTGTTCAGAGTGCATCCTTTTGAAATCTCAGCCGCAAGCTGTCTTACGGTGATTTCTTCGCCATACACTGCCGAAGCATAATACTTAGACTCATTCCGGTTCAACGGATTCTGTCTTTTTACTACTGAATACATCATATTTGTATTCTCCTTAAAAGTTACTATGGTACCTGTCTATAGGACCTCCGCTAGCGATTAAATTGAAACTCTCTACAAGTTCCATACTCCCGGCCGGAAAGTACTTTTTAAATATAATAATAAAAGAGTTAAAACGGCAAGTTTTTTTTATTTTTTTTTCGCTTTTTTTTGTTTTAAAAATCTCTTTGTATAGTGATGTAAAAAGTTAGTATAGTGGGGGGTAAATTCTCAGTGAGTTTTTGCAAAAAAGCCAAAGGCTTTTCCCTAAAAAGCCTTTGAGAATTTTTTAAAAGCCAAAGGCTTTTTAGGGAAAACTCAGTGGCTTTTTACCTAAACCTCACTGAGAATTTAGCGAAAAGCCAAAGGATAGAAAAAAGTGTATAGTAATGCATTTTTTATAAAAATTATAAAAAACAAAACTTACTTCTTAAAAACTAATTTTTTTTTCCGAAAATAAAGTAAGAGGAAGAATATGAATGTTGGTTTAGTAAATGGATTTTCAAATATTACAAATGGAGAAGGTGCGTTAAAATCGTCTGAAATTAATGCAGATTTTTCAAAATTTCAAGATTTAATTGAATCTATAAAGCAAAATCAAGATGCAAAAGAAAAAAAATCAACAGTTTCTTCAAGTCAGATTTTACCTGAAGGAAAACTAAACGGCGATATTTCTTCTGATTTTAGTAAAGTTTATACCAGCAAAAATGATAAAAATGCTCTTCCTTCTGGTGCGGCTGCAAACCAGGCAAACAGCCATGTAAAAACAAAACGAATAGATAAGACTTCTAAACTTTATGAAAAATCTATGGAACTTGAAAGTTTTTTTGTAAAACAGGTTCTTTCTTCTATGCGAAAAACCATTACAAAATCTTCTTTAGGTACGAATGATATGGCTGGCAAAATGTACGAAGATATGCTTTTTGACGAATATGCTGCTTCTATGACAAAGAATGCCGGCTTTGGTCTTAGCGACCAGATTTATTTAAGTTTGATATAATTTTTTGTTTGTATTACAATGTCTTTATGCAAAAAATATCTTTACCTCAAAACCTTAAAGGCATTCATTTTCATTTTGTAGGAATAAAAGGTACCGGAATGGCGGCTCTTGTTGAAATCTTTTGTAAAAGAGGGGCTGTTGTTACTGGTAGTGATGTAAGCGAACGTTTTTATACTGATGAAATTCTTGAAAGATTGAATATAAAACCACTTGCTTTTAGTAAAGAAAATATTACGCCTTCTGTTCAATATGTTGTGTATTCGTCGGCATATAATCTTTTAAAAAATCCTGATTTAATAGAAGCACAAAAAAAAGGCATTCCGTGTATTTTGTATACACAGGCTCTTGGTGCATATTCAGAACGAGCATATTCGTGCGGAATATGTGGCGTTCATGGTAAAACTTCTACAACTGGTCTTGCAGGAACGATTCTAAAAGAACTTGATTTACCAAGTCAGATTCTTGCCGGAAGTGTTATTAATTCTTTTGGAAATACCTGCACTTATACTTCCCCTGATTTTTCTAAGAGTGAAGAACATTATTTTGTTGCAGAAACTTGTGAATATCAAAAACATTTTATGTCTTTTTGCCCTAAAAAAATCGTTCTTACTTCTGTAGAGCCTGACCATCAGGATTTTTATCCGACGTTTAAAGATATTCAAAATGCGTTTGTAGAATATATTTGTAAACTGCCACAAGGCGGCTCTTTAATCTATTGTGCAGACGATAAAGGAGCAGTTGAAACTGCAAACATTGCCTTTTTAAAACGACCAGACATTAATCTTATTCCTTATGGCGAAAAAGCAGAGGGCGATTATGCTCTTACTTTTAACCAAACAAAAGATGAAAAAAATAATTTTTCTGTAAAACTTCTTGGCTCTCTTTATTTATCAGTTCCAGGAAAGCACGAAGTTCGCGATGCTGTAGCTGCACTTTGTTTGTGCTGCGAACTTTTAAAACAGGATGGAAAGAATCCTTTGGATTATGTTGAAAACATAAAAAAAGGGCTGGAATCTTTTTCTGGTGGAAAAAGGCGAAGCGAAGTTATCGGAAAAGGTTTTACAAAATCTGGTAATTCAGTTGTGATTATTGACGATTACGGCCATCATCCAACTGCTATAAAGACTACATTGGAAGGTTATAAAGACTTTTACAGCGGAAGAAAGATTATCGTAGACTTTATGAGCCACACGTATTCAAGGACGCAGGCACTGCTTACTGATTTTGCTTCTTCGTTTTCTAGTGCAGATGAAGTAATTTTACATAAAATTTATTCTTCGGCTCGCGAAAATCCTTGTGATTTTAAGATTACCGGCAGAACTTTGTTTGAAGAAACGCAAAAGTTTCACAAAAATGTACATTACTTTGAAGAGATTCTTAGTGCAAAGGATTTTGTACTTTCTGAACTTGATAAGCCGTTGGATAAACAAAAATATCCTGATGGCTACCTTTTTGTTACAATGGGAGCAGGGGATAACTGGAAACTTGGAAAAGAAATTTTGGAGCAAATAAAATGACATCAATGACAGGCTATGCCTATGTAGAACAATCTTTTGAAAATGCGATTGTTTCTGTTGAGATTAAATCTGTAAATTCAAGATTTTTAGATCTTAATATAAATCTTCCGCCGTTCTTAAATCAGTTGGAAAGTTCTTATCGTAAGATGGTTTCTGAAAAAATCGTAAGAGGAAAAGTCGACGTTTTTGTTCGCATTAAAGAACTTGAAACTGATACACAAATTATTGCAGATTCAAATACTGCAAAATCATATAAAGATGCGATTGAAAAAATTGCTTTAGCCTGCGGGTATAGTCTGGAACAGATTCCTTTAAGCCTTATTATAAGCCAGCCTGGAGTGCTAAATGTAAATAAGGTCTATAATATAGAAGAATATAACAAGATGATTGAGCCGGTTTTTACCTGTGCATTTGAAAAATTTATTTTAGATCGCAAGCGGGAAGGCGAAAACTTAAAAACTGACTTACTTGAAAAACTTTCTGTTCTTGATGAATGTGCTTTATTTTTTAAGGAATGGCAGCCTAAAATGGAACTTCTTTTTAAGGAAATTATCGAAAAGAAGTTTAAGGAACTTGTTGGCGATAAGGTTGACGAAAACCGCATAATGACAGAAACTGCAGCCCTTCTTGTTCGTTATACAATTAATGAAGAGATTGTTCGTCTTTTAAGTCATTTAAAAGCTATAAGGCAAGAGATAAATGAAAACCCTGTTCCTGGAAAAAAACTTGATTTTATCTGTCAGGAAGCAAATCGGGAAATAAATACGATTGGTAGCAAAAATCAGTTTAGTGAAGTGGGAGCAATGGTAATAAAAGCAAAAGATGCTCTTGAAAATATTCGTGAGCAGTCAAAAAATGTGGAGTAATGTATGAAGTTAAATAAAGAAGTGCGTGTTGCATTAAGTGGAAAATCTGGTTGCGGAAATACAACTGTAAGCACTCTTCTTGCAGAAAAACTTGGTGTAAAACTTATAAATTACACTTTCAGACAGCTTGCAGCGGAAAAAGGTCTTACATTGGCACAGGTTATAGAAAATGCAAAGACTGATGATTCTTATGATACTTATGTAGATACTCATCAGGTTGAACTTGCAAAAGCAGAATCTTGCGTTTTAGGTAGTCGCCTTGCAATCTGGATGCTAAAGGAAGCAGATTTAAAGGTTTATCTTTATGCAAGCGATGATGTGCGTGCAAAAAGAATCTTAAACCGGGAGGGCGGTTCTTTAGAAGAAATTAAGAGTTTTACCGCAATGCGTGACGGCGAAGATTCAAAGCGTTATAAAAAACTTTACAATATTGATAACAATAATTACGATTTTGCAGATTTAATTATTGATACATCTTTGTATAATCCTGAACAGATTGCAAACAAAATTATTGAAAAACTAAAAAATCTGAACTTAATTTCAGAATAATTTTGTTTATTTTTTTTGTTTTGATTGAATAAAAAAAAGCGGAAACCTATTTGAAAGTTTCCGCTTTTTTTATTTTTTTATATAAGATTAATATTTGCTATCTGCAAAACCAATCCAGCCATCTTTTTCAACAAGTGCTTTTTCAAAGTCATCAAGCTTAAAAGGATAGCTTTTAGAAAGACTACCTGCAATCAATTTTACTTTGGCAGTTCCGTCTTCATTAAATACAACTTTGCATTCAGTGTCTTTATCTGCAAAAGTTTTGAACATATCTTCTATCGATTTTTTGTCCATTTCAATTGCCATCATTCCGCAATTGTACATATTCTGACGGAAAATTCGAGCAAAATTAGTTGCTACAACAACATATATGCCGTTTACTTCCAAAGCCCAAGGAGCGTGTTCACGACTTGAACCGCAACCAAAGTTTTCACGCGTAATGATAACTTTCTTGCCTAAAACATCAGTTTTTGGATTAAAACCTTCAAGTTTTAGATCTTCAAGAAGATATGGTTTTAATGCCTGCTTAGAGATTTCTGTAAGATACTTAGCAGGGATAATCTCATCTGTATTGATGTCAGAACGATCAAGAAACAGAACACTTCCGCCAAATTGTTTCATTTTTTTCCTCCAGTTATTTGTACAAAGGTGAATTAGTAATTGTTCCAGCGATTGCTGTTGCTGCAGCAGTTGCCGGACTCATAAGGTGAACCATTCCACCTTTACCCATTCGTCCGTTAAAATTACGATTTGTTGTAGAAGCACAAACTTCGCCGCTTGCAAGAACGCCGTTACTCATTCCAAGACAAGCACCGCAAGTTGGATTTGTTACACAGAAACCTGCATCAAGGAAAATATCAATAAGTCCTTCATCAACTGCCATTTTATAGATTTTTGGAGTTGCAGGGCTAACAATTCCGCGCACACCCTGTGCAAGTTTGTGTCCTTTAAGAACTTTTGCTGCAATTCTTAAGTCACTGATACGACCATTTGTGCAGGAACCAATGTAAACCTGATTTACTTTTGTTCCTTCCATTTCAGAAATTTTCTTTACCTGATCAGGTTTGTAACCAACTGTACAAACAGGTTCAAGGTCAGAAAGATCATATGTATAAACTTTTTCGTATTCAGCATCATCATCAGAACGCCATACAGAATAAGCTTTTACAGCATCTTCTTTTGTTTTGTATTCATCTTTAATGAATTCCCAAAGATATTCTACTGTTTTTTCATCTGGATAGCAGATTCCACTTGTGCCACCGGCTTCGATTGCCATGTTACAAAGTGTCATTCGGCTTTCCATATCAAAGTTATCAATAACAGGTCCTGTAAACTCAACAACGCAGTTTGTTGCACCATTTACACCAATTTTAGAAATAAGATAAAGAATAACGTCTTTTGCATAAACGCCTTCTTTTAATGTTCCGTTAAGAACAAACTTGATAGATTTTGGTTCGCGGAAAGAGCAAACGCCTTTTAAAATACCAACTTCAAGGTCTGTTGTTCCAACTCCTGCAGCAAAAGCACCGAATGCTCCATGAGTGCAAGTATGGCTATCGCCCATAATTACTGTAAAACCTGGGCGTACAAAACCTTTTTCTGGGAAAATTGCATGGCAAACTCCATTCTGACCAATATCAAAGAAGTCTTTAATACCGTTTCTGAATGACCAGTCGCGTAAGATTTTTCCCTGTTCAGCAGTCTTGCTGTCCTTAGCCGGTGTTACATGGTCAATTACCGCTTTGATTTTTGTGTTGTCAAAAACTTTGTCTTTTCCACGTTCAACAAGATCGTTAATGGCAATTGGTGTTGTAATTTCATGGCAAAATACTCTGTCAAGCTTTAAAACGTAAGTGTTAGGAAATGGTGTGTCCACAAGATGTTTTTCAAAAATCTTCTGTGCAATTGTTTTACCCATGTCGTGTTCTCCAAAAATTAAAAGTAAAATCAGTAAAATATTATAATTAATTCAGTTTTTCTATTCAATATTTTATAAATGACTTTGTTTTTATATTTTTATACAATTCGATTTTGTGTTTTTCCATTAAGCCATGAAACAAAGTTTTCTTCGCCAATCCGTAAACATCGCGTTCTTGTTTCAAGCGGTGCCCACGCAATATGCGGAGTCAGCACACAGTTTTTTACATTAAACAAAGGGCAATCAGATGTCATAGGCTCTTCTGCAAGAACATCTGAAGCGTATCCTGCAATTTTTCCGCTTTCCAAGGCAGTTTTAATATCGTTTTCGCAAACAAGACCGCCTCTTGCTGTATTAATAATGTAAACGCCGTCTTTCATAAGTTTTATTGAATCTTCGTTTATTATTTTATGGGTTTCCTCTGTAAGTGGTGCATGAAGCGATATAATATCCGACTTTTTAAAAAGTTCATTCAATGTTACTGAATTAGGTTTTCCGTTAGGTTTATGAGGATGTACAATAACATTCATTCCAAATGATTCAGCAATTTTTTCAACTTTTTTTCCGATATTGCCGTAACCAAAGATTCCAAATGTTTTTCCTTCTAATTCAAAAAGAGGTTTTTTCCAATAACAAAAAAGAGGGGAGTTTTTCCAATCGCCATTTAAGACTGATTCATTATGCAAAGCAACATGATTTGAAAAGTTTAAAAGAAGTGCAATAGTGTGTTGTGCCACAGCAGAAGTGCTATAAGCGGGAATATTTGTAACGGTAACTCCTGCTTTTTTTGCTGCATTAAGATCTACAACATTATAACCTGTTGCAAGGACTCCAATATATTTAAGGTTTTTACATTCTGAAAGGACTTTTTCGTTAATGCAGATTTTATTGATTAAAATTGCATCTGTATCACCAATTCGCTCTGTAACAAGAGATTCTGGTGTGGTTTGATAAACCGAAACATCCGCATAATCTTTAAAAAAATCCCAGCTTAAATCACCGGGATTCACTGCTTGTGCGTCTAAAATTGCAAGTTTCATTTGTTAAGCAAGAACTTCAACGCCTGTTGAACTGATAGCTTTGTTAATTGCATCTTCAATTCCAGCGGTACCTTCATCAAAGTCTACAAGAACTTGTGATTTATCTGGATTTGAAACTACACTTGTAACACCAGCTACACCTTTTACTGCAGCGTCAACTTTTCCTGCTGTGTCTGCATCAAACATACCTGCAACATATATTTTTTTCTGCATAGATAACCCCATATATCAATGGAAACTTATATAAACTCACTTTCTATAAGTTTCTATGAATCATTATAAAATACAAATTATTGGATTTCAAGAAAAATATTTGAAAAGTGAAAAAGTAAATATCAGCAATTCTTATAGATTTGAATCAGTTTTTCCAAGTTGACCGCATGCACCGCCTATTTTTCTTCCTCGTCTGGTTCTAAGCGTTACATTTAAACCTGCGTCTTCAAGAAGACTAACAAAATGCTTTACTTCAGAAGTCTCAGGTTCTTCAAACTTGAGTCCTGGAACTGGATTCCAAGGAATTAAATTAATATTTACATTAAGACCTTTTGCAAAATCAATCATTCTGTCTGCACTTTCTTTTTTGGTGTTCTTGTTTTTTAAAAGTGCTGCTTCAAGTGTAACTCGCTTTCCAGTTTTTTCAGAGTAAAAGGCTATCGCTTTTTTTAATTCTGAAAGGGGATTTCCAATGGCAACAGGCATAATTTCTTTTCTTAATTCTTCATCTGCTGTAGTAAGCGAAACTGCAAGCCTTATGCTCGGACCGTTTTCTGCAAGATCATAAATCCCTTTAATAACACCAGAAGTAGAAAGGGTGATTCTTCTTCCAGAAAGATTTCGTCCTCGTTTATCGGTTAAAATCAAAATTGCTTTTCTTATTGCTTTTAGGTTTTGCATTGGCTCTCCCATTCCCATAAAAACAATATTATCAAGATGCCCGCATTCTTTTTCAAGAAACAAAAATTGTTCTACAATTTCGTTTGCTTCAAGGTTTCTTGCAAGCCCTAAAGTTCCAGTCATACAGAATGCACATTTCATTGCACAGCCAGCCTGGCACGAAACACAGGCAGTTTTTCTTCCTTCTTTATCAGTAAGAAGAACTGTTTCTACCGCATTATTGTCATAAAGTTTTATTTGCAATTTTACAGTTCCGTCTGGATCTTTTAATACTTTAGAGATTTCAGATGAATACAACACTGCATTTTTAGAAAGAAATTCCCTTGTTTCTTTAGAAAGATTTGTCATTTCATCAAATGAAGTAGCACCGTTTCCAATCCATTTAAAAATCTGAAGTCCTCTAAATTTTTGTTCCAGCGAAAGTTTTTCATTTATTTCTTCGGGTAAAAGCCCGGTAAGTGCAATTTTTTCCATAATCTTATTTTAAGCCTTTTTTAATTTTTCAAGAAGTTCATTTACTGCAGAACTGTAAACTTTAGTTTCCTGAAATGTTTCCAAAAGTTTTATAGCATCCTTTTTTCTATTGAGTAATAAAAGGCAATTTGCTTCTTCTGTGTATAATCTGTAGTTTTTTCTATCATTTTTTATAAGATTATCAAACCGGGTAATTGCTTCTTCGTATTTACCTTCCGCTTTTCTTATAAGGGCAAGACCCATTGCAGCGTAAATATCAAAATCAATATCCAATGCCCGATTATAATATTCTTCTGCACCTTTGTAGTCCAAAATATTTCTGTAGGCGTCCCCCAATCTTGTAAGAATCACTTTATTTTTAGGGTCAAGATCAAGAAGTCGATTCCAGTAAATAATAGATTTTTCCTGCTGGTTCAAGCCTCGGTAGCAGTCTGCAAGTCCAAAAAGAGCATAAAAATTATCTTTATCTTTTTCTAACGCTTTTTGAAAGTAATACACTCCGTCGCCAAATGATTTAAGTTTTCTGTGACAGTTTCCAATTGAAGTAAGGATTCTTATATCAACATTACTTTTGTTTAACTCATACATTTTCTGCCAGTAGACTAGGGCATCCTGATACTTTTTAAAATCATAGTTCAAATGTGCAAGACCTATTAAGGCATATGCATTGTTAGAGTCCATAGATAAAATCTTTTTATAAACTTCATCAGATTTTTTGAACGAATGAATTTTTCTGTAAGCGTCTGCAATTCTTGTTAAAACTGTAATGTTCTTTTCATCATGAGAAAGATATTGTTCCCAAAGTTCAATTGCTTTACTAAATTGATTTTGAATTCGGTAACATTCTGCAATTCCAAATGTTGCATAACTATTTTTTGGATTGTAAGAAAGACATTCTGAATAGAACTTAATTGCATTTTCATAATTTCCAAGCTTTCTTTCTGTGTCACCTAAACCAACAAGCGCATAATTATTATTCTTATCTATTGTAAGAATTTGATTAAATAAAGATTTTGCCTCATCAAGTTCGTTTTCTTTAACTTTTTGATAACCTTTTATTGAAAGTTCAGAAATTATCGCTTTTTTTTCATCTTTTTCAGAGTTTGAACCAAGTTCATCTGTTTGATTTAATTCAGATTTTTTTTCTTTTTCAAGAACTTTTAATACGTTAAAAGTCATTTCGGTGGAATCTGATTCAAAATTTTCTTCAAAAAAATCAGTCATGATTAATCCTTTAGAAAAACTGAAGTTATTTCAGCCATCTTTTCATAAATTGGTTCCGCCTTATTTTTGTTATGCGCTAAAATGTAAACTTTTAGTGCTTTTATAATTTCATTCTTTTTTTGATAGTAATCACCAACTCTGGTTAGACCATCAGAATATCCCGTAGTAATAAAGATACGGCGAGCTTCTTCGATTCTTCCCTTATTAAACAGTTCATTCCCTTTTCTGTTTAAAATAACCTTCTGCTCTGAATTTAAAGTTGAAATAGGATTGTCTGTGACTTTTATAAAACCATCAGGTCCCTGTTTTCTTTTAATTTGTTCTTTTATTACTTCGTTCATAAACCCTTTTTTTTACTATTTAAATGGTAAACAAAATAAATAGTTTGTCAATTATCTAAATCATTTTTGTAAGTGTAAAAATCAACGATTGACCTCCCATAAATTCTTTGGTCAGTGCGTACAAGTTTTCCTATTGTTTCTGGCATAGTGTGTTCTTCTGGGCGATGAACCATAATTGTTCCAGTATCTTTTAAAAGTCCTTTTTTATAGGCTTCTAAAACAAGGGCTTCATGAAACTTATAAGGAAAAGGCGGATCAAAAAATATGTAATCAAACTGCTTTTTACATCTTTTTATAAAATATTCTACAGGCATAAAATGACACTGAATCTTTACATTACATTCTTTTTCTGTAACAGAAACATTTTCTAAAACCGTATTAATTTTTATTCTGTCTTTTTCGCAAAGTTCAACATGACTTGCTCCTCTGGAAACGGCTTCGATTGCAATTGTTCCAGAACCACTGAATAAATCTAACCATGATTTTCCAGTTAAATCTCCTAATACTGCAAAAACAGATTCTCTCATTCTATCCATTGCAGGTCGTATTACGCCGTCCGGGCATTTTATTATTCGTCCTTTTAATTTTCCACCAGTAATTCGCATATAAAATCCTATCGTTGGTTCAAAGACCAGTATATTTCATCGTGTTGTAAGAGTTTATTTGATTCTGCATAATCAAAAACTGTTTTTCCATCTGTTGAATAAAACTTTTTAGATGCACCGTTTTCAAGCAAAACTTGAATTACTTTTGTAGAAGATGAAAATTGTGCGGCATACATTAATGGAGTTCTGCCTTCATAAAAACGATTAATTGGAAGTTTTTTTGAAATAAAAAATTTTACTTTTTCAGTTTTAATTTCTTCATCATTTTCATTTGAAGTTATTGTCATAATAAACGCTTTAAACATTTCATCTGCATTAATTTTAGAATATTCAATGAGTGTTTTTAAAATATCTAAGTTTTCAGCATAAATGGAAGCAATTTGAAAAACATCATAAAAGTATGAGTTTTTCTTTTTTGTATCAGAGCCTGCCTGTAAAAGCATTCGGGTAATCTTTGTGTTTTTTTGATAACGAACTGCATACATTAAGGCAGTCCAGCCATCTTTATCAGTAAGATTAACATCTGCACCTGATTTTATAAGGTTTTCAAGTTTTTTTTCATCGCCGTCTTTTGCAGCCTGCATAAGTTGAGTTCTGCCATTTTTATCCGTTTTATCTGGGTTTTCAATCTTAATGAATGCATCTTCCTCAACTTCCGGAACAGTTTCCGGTATTTCATCTTCTAATGCAAAGTCAAAAAGAGAAACTTTATCATAATTTTTTGAATCAATTGGTTTTGAAGCAGGAACATTAATTTCTTCTTTTTCTTTAGATTTTGCTTCTTCTAAAGTATCAGGCTTTGAAGAATCTTGTTCTGCAGAAGGCACAGGCGTTTCTTCTTCTGCTGCCTCTGGTGCATGTTCTGCATTTTCATCAATTTGCGTTTCTGTTTTATTTTCTTCTATATTGACTGTTTCTTTTTGCAAAGTTTCTTTTGAATCTGCATTTTCTGTAGTTGGTTCGTTTTGCTCTTGGGGCAAGGCGGTGTTTTCTTCGCTCGGATTTTCAACATCGTCTGCATTATTCGATTGTAAAAGAACTGCATTTTTATTTAGTTCAGAAAGAAAATCTAAATAATCTTTATCTTCTGTATATCCTTCTGGAATACCAATAAAACCTTTTACAACATCAAGTGCAGTTTGATTATCACATTCTTTTATGTAAGTAAGGGCAGATTTACCTTTTAAGTCCCGATCGTTTATATCAGTTATTATGGTTTCTTTTGTAAAACTTTTTTCTAATATGTGGGAAATTATTTTTTCATCTGTTGAATAAATGCAGGCATACATAAATACATTCTGACCGTCTTTATTTTTTGCCCGTGCAGATGCTCCAGACGAAAACAGAAGATTTATAATTGAATCATCACGATTGTACCTTAGGGCACACATTAAAAGAGTTTCTTCATTTTCATTTACCCGTGCATTTGGGTTAAGTTTTTTTTCTAATGCTTTTTTAATTTTTGATTCGGAGCCGTTTTTAATCAGTGTTTCATACTGAGATTTTTTTACTTCCTTACCAAAAACCATTGAACTGCATAATAAAACCGAAATAATAAACAGAAAAACTTTTTTAAAAAAATTACTTTTTTTGTTACTCTTATATAGAAAAGATTCTCTTTTACACATTACCGACAAAAACATATTTCAAAATTATAATGTCCACTTTTAATGCGGTCAACCTTACAAATTCTGTTTAGTGTTTTTTTATTTTGCAGTTTCTTTGTATAGTGGTGAGATTTGTAGTAACTTTTTTGCAAGATAAACAAAATCAAATTTTGCATTGACTTTTTTTTCTTAAAAATGATATTCTTTTAAAACACCCCTTGAAGTTCATAGAACTTCCAGAAGACCATAAGGAGATATTATGAGAAAGTACGAATTAATGACTATCTTCCCACTTGATGAAGAAAAGTCAAAGAAAGCTACTGAAGAAGTACGTAACACACTTACATCATTTGGTGCAGAAATCGAAGAAGAAAAACTTTTTGGAGATCGTGACCTTGCATACGAAATTCAAAAAGAAAAGAAAGGACGCTTTGTTCTTTTTAATCTTAAACTTAATCCTGATAAGATTACAGAAATTGATAAGGCATTCAAAATTCAAAAGAACCTTTTGAAATACCTTTTCGTAAAAATCGAAGAAAAATAACTTAAATTAAACCGGGGTAATAAAGTATGGCGACAGATCTTAACCATGTTGTTTTAGTAGGAAGATTGACACGAGACGTTGGAAGTGATGAACGTTCCTTCGGTTATGTTGCAAGCGGACAGGCTAGGGCAAATTTGTCTATCGCTGTTAATCGCAGTAAAAAAGATTCTGCGACTGGAAACTGGGTTGAAGAAGCAAACTTTTTTGACGTTACCCTGTGGGGAAAGCAGGCAGAAAATCTGAAACCATATCTTACAAAGGGTAAGCAGATTGCTGTAGACGGTTATCTTAAGCAGGACAGATGGCAGAAAGACGGTCAGAATTTTAGCCGTGTAACTATCGTTGCCAATAATGTTCAGCTTTTAGGTGGAAGAAGTGATGGCGGACAAAGTAATAACAACTTTTCTGGGGGTGCATCAAATTCTTTCCAACCTAGAAACAATGATTTCAGTCAGGCAAATCAGCAACCGCCTGAAAACTTCGGTGGTGATTCCTTTGGTGGAACAGATAGCGATTTCCCGGAAGATATTCCTTTTTAATCTTGGAGTAAATTATGTCAGAAGAAACAAAAGATATTTATGAAGAAAACAATGATACTACAGAAAAAAAATCTGTTGTAGAAAATGAAGGTCGTGAAGACGAAGGTCGCGAAAATAATCGTGGTAAAGGAAAGACATTTTTCAGAAAGAAGGTATGTCGTTTCTGCTCTAATAAAGCAAAAATCGATTACAAAGATTCTGATGGACTTCGTCGTTTTACAACAGAACGTGGTAAGATTCTTCCACGTCGTATCACTGGAACTTGTGCAAAACATCAGAGAGAACTTGCAGGTGCAATTAAACGTGCACGTGCAATCTGCTTACTCCCATTCGTAACTGAGTAAGATTTTTTATAAAAGTAAAAAAAATGGAATCAACGATCCAACTCCTGGTGACGCTGATTCCTTATAAAAAAAAGGAGCTTGAAATGAAAGTTATTCTTAATGAAGATGTAAAACATCTTGGTGAAGAAGGCGATGTAAAGAATGTTGCTACAGGTTATGCACGTAACTATCTTCTTCCTAGAAATCTTGTAGTTGTTTACAATGAAACAACTGCTGCAATTTTTGAAGCAAAAAAAGCAGAAATTGAAGCACGTAAGGAAGTGAAACGCCAGAATGCCCGCAGCCTTAAAGAAAAATTGGAATCTGCAGAAATCGTAATTGAAATGCCAGCAGGTTCAAATGGAAAACTTTATGGTGCTGTTACTGCAACTGTAATTGCAGAAGCATTGGCAAAACTTGGTTTTGAAATTGAACGCAAACGCATTGAAATTCCAGGTCTTACAATTAAGAGTGTTGGTAATTACCATGCAAATGTAAAACTTTATGAATCTACTGCTGCAGAAATTAAGGTTTCTGTAAAGGCTCAGGAAGTTGCAGGTTCAAAACCAAGTGCAAAAGCTGAAAAGTCTGTAGAAAAGGCAGAAAAACCTGCTGAAGAAGCTTCAGAAGAAAAAGCTGAATAGTTCTTCCGTTTTCTGACTTATTAAAAGGCGATGGATTTTATTTTTCATCGCCTTTTTTATTGTTATAAGAGGAAAAAAATGAATGTTGAATTAAAAGATAAAGTTCCACCACATAACCTTGATGCAGAACTTGCTACCCTTGGTGCTATTCTTTTTGACTGGGATGTTATGGGTGAAGTTGCTACTCGTCTTAAGCCAGATCGTTTTTATTCAATGCAAAATCAAATTATTTTTGAAAGTCTTGTTTCTTTGCTAAAACAGAATATACGCGGCGATTCAATTACTCTTATAAACGAACTTACAAAGCAGGATAAATTGGAACAAGCCGGTGGTGCTGCATACATAGCCGGGCTTACCGATACAGTTGCAACTGCAGCAAATATTAATTTTTATGTTGATATAATTTTAGGTTGTGCTGTCCGCAGAGATTTAATAAAACTTGCAACAGAACTTAGAGCCACTGCATTTGATGAAACAAAAACTGCAAATGTAATTCTTGAAAATGCAGAAAAAAGAATTTTTGAACTTACAGAAAATTCTGAAACATCTAAAATGTACAGTATGCATCAAGTTGTATATGAAACAATGGAATTAATTTCAACAAGATGTCAAAGAAATGGAGAACTTACTGGTATTCCAACTGGAATTGCAAAACTTGATTCTATGACAAATGGTTTTCAACCTGCTGAACTTATTATTATTGGTGCTCGTCCTTCAATTGGTAAAACTGCATTAGCTCTTTCTATGATGCAAACAATTTCAATTGAAAAAAATATTCCCTGTGGCTTTTTTTCACTTGAAATGTCTTATCAATCAATCGGACAAAGATTGTTATCGCAAGTTTCCAGAGTTCATAGTGATAGAATTCGTTCAGGTATGCTGAGTATGGCTGAATTGCAGAAAATCCAGGAGGCAGCTGGTCTTTGTTATAATGCTCCTTTATTTATTAGTGATACGCCAAATATGGGTTTACTTGATTTAAGGGCTTGTGCACGCAGAATGGTTGCAAATAATGGTGTTCGCATAATTTTTATTGACTATATCGGACTTATAACTTTGGATAATCCAAGCCAAAATACTTGGGAAAATATTTCAGAAATTTCAAAATCATTAAAAGCTCTTGCTCGCGAACTGGAAGTTCCGATTGTCGCTCTTTGTCAGGTTGCTCGTGATGCAGAAGGGCAGGAACCAAATCTTGCACAGTTAAGAGGTTCGGGTTCTATTGAACAAGATGCGGATGTCGTTTTGTTCTTACATAGAGACAGAAAAGTTATGGATGAAAAAGATCCCGTTCAAGATGCAAAATGTATTGTTGCAAAACAAAGAAATGGTTCAACTGGCGAAATTCAAATGGTATATTTACCTAAAATTACAAAATTTGAAAATAAAGTAAGAGATGATTCTGAGTAATACTTTTTTATATAAAAGCAAAAAACTTTGCAAAACACTCACCTTGACTATATAATTGTTGCTATGGGTAACTTTTTTGAAGACATTGCTAATACTTTAAAACCTTGTACAGTTTTTGCTCTTGTAGGAGAAAGTGGGACTGGTAAAAGTTTTCGGGCAAAACTTATAGCTGAAAAATATGGAATAGATGCGATTATTGATGATGGTCTTCTTATTCAAAATGATAAAATTCTTGCCGGACATTCAGCAAAACGTGAAAAAACTTATATGGGAGCAGTTCGTGTTGCTCTTTTTGATGATAAAGAACACAGAGATGAAGTTGCTAAAGCCTGGAAAAAAGCCAGAATAAAAAAACTTTTAATTCTTGGCACATCCGAAAAAATGGTCATGAAAATTGCAACCAGACTTCAGTTGCCTCAGCCGCAAAAAATTATACATATAGAAGAAATTGCAAGCCGAGAAGAAATAGAAAAAGCAATAAAATCCAGGCAAGTCGAAGGAAAGCATGTAATTCCTGTGCCTTCTATAGAAATAAAAAGAAATTATTCACAGATTTTTTCAAATTCAATAAAAGTCTTTTTTCAGAAAAAGAACTTTATGAAAAAAAATGATGGAAAACTTTTTGAAAAATCAATTGTTCAACCCGAATTTTCAAAGAAAGGCAGAATTGAAATTTCAGAAGCAGCAATTACACAAATGGTTATGCATTGTGTTTCTGAATGTGAACCGTTAATTCGCGTTAATAAAATGACAATAAAAACTAATTCTCACGGATATAGGATAATAATAACGATTGATGTTCCGTTTGGAACTCAATTAACGGGAAAAATTCATAAACTTCAAAAATATATTATTGATAAAATTGAAAGTTATACAGGAATTCTTATTGAAGAAGTTAGCATCATTATTGACAGAATAATGGATAACTA
>CAYZXM010000024.1:0-28664 GCA_964482455.1 uncultured Treponema sp.
TAACTTGATGTTGGATTCCATGTTTCTGTGCCGGATATTGTAGTACCAGCAATTTTTATAAATGAACTAACTTCCACAGTATAACTTACTTTATCACTCTTGTTTCCAAGTGTATCTACTGTTACAAAGGTGTAGGTATAGCTGTTCTTTGCTGTGTTTACGTCTGTAAATGTTTTTGTGTTTTCCGTTGTGGATTCTGCAGATGATTCTTGTGATGTTCCGCTGCTATCTGTGCTAACGTATGAAATTTCTACATGGTCAAAATCTTCGTCTGTAGGGGTTGTCCAAGTTAAAGTTATTGTTTTTGCAGATTCGTCGTAAGTTCCGCTTATATCGGATTCGCTTAATGCAGCAGGTGGCGTAAAGTCAAAGTTTGCTATTGTAATTTTTTGCGAAGTTATATTGTTTTCGCTATCCATTGCGGCGACTGTGTATATTCCGTTTGCTGTTTCATCTGTTGCGTTTATTGTAAAAGTCCACTTTGTGCTGTCGTCGGAATCTTGTGTGGCTTTTGCTGTACTGTCAGATGTGAAAAGGGACTCTAATGCGTCGGATTCAACTTCGCCTTTTACATAGATTACAGATTGAATGGTTTCGCTTCCTGTAATGGTTGCATTTACTGTTACGCTTGTGTTGGATTTTTCGCTAGGAGCAGAAAGAGTTATTACTGTTGGTGTTTTAGTGTCGCCTTCACCCTCTGTTTCCGTTTTTGTATCAGAACTTCCGCCACTAGAGCCACCTGTTTGTGAACCACTTGAAGAACCACCGGATTCTCCAGATTCTCCACTTTCAGAGCCGCCTGATTCAGTTCCCGATTGTGAGCCTGAATCTTCTGTGGCTACCTTTTTTAAGACAATCGTTACGGCATTATTACCAGGATTAAGGAATAACTCTGTGCTTTCTGCTTTGTATTGAATTTCATTGTCTTTTAAAATTGAAACGTCAACTGTTACTTTTGTATTACAAGGCAAGGCGTCTATTATAAAAATGTTATCTATTTGTATGTTGGATAATGAAATATTCCAACTCTTTTCAATTGAAATGGGGGGGGGTAGAACCTTTCCTGATTGATTTGAAGTTATTTTGATTTTAAGCACTGCACTGTCAGATGTACCTTCTGAACTGGCTGCAAGGTTTTTTAATAAGTCTAGAGGTAAATTAAATTCTACTTTAGATTGTGACTCTTCTATGTTTTGCTGGCTACACGAAGAAAAAATCATTGTTGCAAAAAGAATAAATGCACTAGCAAAAAAAACGACAGTTCTTTTAAATAAAATCCTCATCATTTTTCCTCTTATTTGCATTGATTTTAGCACAGGTTTTTAAAGTGGGGCAGAAAAATGTTAAAATAATTAGGGCTGCTCAACTTTTTGAACAGCCCTATAGCATAAAATATTAAAATCTTATGTTGATTTTATAAAGTTTTTATTCTGAAAGAATTCTTAAAGATTCCCATTCAGAATAATATTTATCCATCCAGTCGCCAAGATCGTTTTTAAGTTCACATTTATTCATTGCTTCTGCTGAATAAAGTGGTTTTGTTGTTCTGTATGAATCTGCCTGTGTATTTACGTAGTTTGGAAAATGGAAAAAGTCCAAGAACTGTGCGTAATTTTCAGGTTTATGAATATAATTTATAAACTCTGTTGCAAGCTGAACATTTTTTGAATCTTTTAAAATACATAAACTGTCTAAGTAGCAAGGTCCGCCATCTTCTGGAATAAAAAAGTCGATTGTATCAGCCCATTCTTCTTCTGGAACTTCTCCAAATACGCATTCTGCATAACCCTGACAAAGCCACAAGTCGCCACGTGCAAAGTCTTTACCAAAACCTTCTGCGTCAAATTTTACAATGTTACCAAGCCATTTTGATTTAATAAGATCAACAGCACTTTTTAATTCTTCTTCATTCTTTGAACATACGCTGTAACCGCTGTATTTTAATGCGTCTCCAATAACTTCGCGGTAATCGTCCATCATAGAGGCGTGGCCTTCAAAGCGAGAGTCAGCAAAGATGTTCCAAGTTCTTTCGTAATCTGTAAATGAAACCATTTTTTTATTTACAGAAATTCCTGCAGCTCCAAAGTAATAAGGAACTGCATAAATCATATCGCGGTCATAGTCAATCTTTTTTAAAAGTTCAGGATTTATTTTATCTCTGTTTGTAAATTTTTCCTGTGCAATTGGCTGTAACATTCCTTTTTTAATCATAATCTGAGCAAAATCTTGTGATGGAACAACTATATCAAAACTTTTTGCACCACCGTTTACAAGTTTGTTATACATAGTTTCGTTTGAATCATATTCAGTAACAATAACTTTTGTGTTGAACTCTTTTTCAAATGATTCAACTACATTTTTTGGTGTGTAGTAAGTCCAACTGTAAAGTTTTAATACTTGTTTTTTTTCGCATGAAACAAGAGTTGTAAGAGCAGTAAAACCAAGTACTGCAGTAAGAATTCTAGAAGTGATTTTCATAAATCATGCCTCCGGAGAAAGTTTTAATAAATCTAAAAAGTTAATTTTAGATTCTGCTATTAATGACCGGCAGCAAAAGCTTTTAAACCTTTGCGCAGGGCAATTGCCATAAGACAAATAATGATTATTAGTATAAAACTAAGAGAGTTTATAACCGGGCTTACGCCGTGTCTAATCATGTTGTAAACGTAAATTGGTAAGGTTTCTACGTTTCCGTTTACAAGAGAAGTTATAACAAAGTCTTCAATAGACATTGTAATGCTCATCATAAAGCCGCTTAAAATACCAGGAAGAATTGCCGGAACAATTACAAGCCATAATGTTTGCTTTTCGGTTGCACCAAGGTCGTAACTTGCTTCTATTATTGAATAGTCGAACTCGTCAACGCGGGCACTTACCATAAGATACACAAATGGAAGACAGAATGTTGTGTGTGCAATAATTATTGTAGGAATTCCTAAATTCATATGAATTCCGCTTAAGAAAATCAAAAGAGAAACGCCCATTATAACTTCTGGAAGAACCATCGGTAAAAAACTAATGCTTTGAATGTAATTTCTTCCAAAAAATCTGTACCAGCTAACGCCGATTGCAGCTAAAGTTCCTAAAACCGTTGCTAAAATTGCAGAAATAACTGCAACAATGGCACTATATAAAAGACTTTGCCAAAGCCTTCCAGAGTTGAATAAAAGTTCTTCATACCATTTAAAAGAAAACCCTGTAAATGTTGTTCCTTTTGATTCATTAAAAGAATAGAAAATAATTACAAAAAGAGGAATAAACAAAAATAAGAGCGAAAGAACAAGCACTGTATTTGAAAAACTGAAAATCGGTGCATGCTTTTTCCAAAATCGTTTTGCATGTCTGTGTGTTTCTGATTTAGGTCGACCTGTTTTATTTAAAATAGCTAAAATTACGGAAACTAAAAAATCCATTAAACTGCCCCTTATTTTATTACACTAAAAACGTTATCTAAAACTTTAGAATTGTCAGCGTTCTTTTCTGAAGTTTCTTCCTGAACATTCTGCTTTTTTAATTTTGCATCCTGCTGTTCGCTTAAAAGCATTGCTAAAATTGCAAGCATACTTACAACTGTAAGAAGAACACTGAATGCAGATGCTAAAGGTAAATTTCTGGCTTTGTTAATTTGATCCATAACAATATTTCCAAGCATATAACTTTCAGTAGAACCAACTAACTGTGGAACAGTGTAATTTCCAAAAATTGGAATAAATGTAAAAATCAATGCACTGATAATACCGCTTTTTATTCCAGGAATTAATATTTTAATCATCGATTGTGGTTTTGTTGCACCTAAATCTCGTGCAGCCTCTAAAAGTGAAAAATCGAATCTATCAACAGAAGTAAAAACAGGAAGTATCGCATAAGGAAGATACATATAGATGCTTACTAAGATTACGGCTCCCTTTGTGTACATAAACTTGTGCGGAACAAAAACTGCACCATCGTTTTTTATTGAGTGAACAAGATTGAAAAACAAATGATAAATCCAGTTTAAAAGACCATCCTGCCCCAAAATTGTCATCCATGCAAAAATTCGTATAAGTGAATTTGTAAGAAATGGAATTATTACAAGAATAAGAAGAATAGTTTGATGTTTACTGCGTGCAATTGCATAACCGCATGGAAGTGCAATTAAAATCGCAATTACTGTTGAAAGGCTTGTCATCCACAAAGTTCTAAGAAAAATAAAACCATATGAAGGACTGAACATTTTTTTGTATGCGTCAATGGAAAATTCCCTTATAACTCCGCCAAACATATCGCGTTTCATAAATGAATAACACAGAATGATTATAAGCGGAATTGCAAAGAAAATTGAAAACCACACGCCCATAGGCCACGCATAAACTGGTCCCGGATTAAGTTTTCCTGATTTTGCTTGTTGTGCTTTTTGTGCAAGACGCAAAAAGAATGATTTTTTTCCGACTGTGTTTTTTACTTTGCCAGCCGGTGGTTGTTCTTCGTTTTGTTTCATTTTTTACCTATGTTTTTATTTATTGATATTTTCAACAATGTATCCGTCTTCTGCGGACCATGAAATATAGACTTCGTCCTTCCATTGAATTTCCGGACCGTCATCAAGGTAATTTGTATGCTGCTTAAAAACTTTTACAATCGTTCCATTTTCAAGACGTACATAGAATTTAGATTGAAAACCAGTGTAAATTGGCTCTTCTACAATTCCTTTAAAAACATTTATATCTTTTCTGCCGGCAAAGGCTGGTTCTTCCCGTGTTATTCTGATTTTTTCAGGGCGTACAGTAAATGCAACTTTCTGGCCTTCATCAGTGTGTTCAAAATCTGTTACAAGGATATTCCTGTCTTCTTCGCGGGTTGCTGCAGTTTCGCCTGTAAGTTTTGCCTGCATTCCAAGTGCCGGTGTATTAAGCGTAACCATATGTTCAATGTCTGGTTTTCCAGGAACTTTATATTCTTCGCATTGAACAACTGTACTTTCAAACAGATTTGTTTCGCCAATAAATTGTGCTACAAACTGAGTTGCCGGGCTTTCATAAATTTCAAACGGAGTTCCAACCTGAAGTACATTTCCTGCATTCATAACTGCAATTCTATCACTTACGGCAAGGGCTTCGCTTTGGTCGTGTGTTACATAAATAAATGTAATACCGATTTTATCGTGAAGATTATCAAGGTCAATTAAAAGACTCGATCTTAGTTTTGCATCTAATGCAGAAAGTGGTTCGTCTAATAAAAGAACTTTTGGCTCATTTATTAAGGCACGGGCAATTGCGACTCTTTGTTTTTGTCCGCCAGAAAGCTGGTTAGGCTTTTTCCATAAATGCTGGTCAAGCTGAACAAGGTGAACATATTTTTTTACTTTTTCATCAATTTCTTTTTTAGAAACTTTTTTTAGTCGCAAAGGAAACGCAATGTTTTCATAAACTGAAAGATGCGGAAAAAGTGCATACGTCTGAAAAACTGTATTTGAATGACGTTTGTTTGCCGGAAGGGATACAACGTCTTTATCATCAAAAAGAACGGCACCGTCATCAGGAAATTCAAACCCTGCAATAATTCTTAAAAGAGTAGTTTTACCACACCCAGAAGGTCCTAAAAGAGAAAAGAATTCCCCTGGCTTTATTGTAACATTAATATCGTTCAGGGCAACAAAATCGCCAAATTTCTTGTTTACGTGATCAATCTTAACCTGACTTCCGTTCAACTGTACATCCTCATGATTATTTATTTTTGTTACAATGTAACTAATAAATAGAATAGTCAATAATCTTTGAGGATTTTTTTTAATTTTTTTTAATCTTGCCGATGCAATTTTTTTGTTTTATTATTATGTAATAATATTTTAAGTCTTTCTTGGTAAGTTTATATATTCTTTCTAAGATTGATAATAACTGTTTAAAAACGGAGTTAATATGATTTCTCTTATAATTGGACTTGTTTTTATTGCATTTACTGTTTTTTCTGTACTTCCTTCTATGCCGTTAAACTGGGGAAGCGATGTAATTCTTTTCTTAAAAGGCTGTGCACCTGTTCTTGCTGCATTTTTAGGTCTTATTCTTCTTTTTATCGGTGCTGCCGATATTAAAGACAAAAAAGAAGCAAAGCGTGAAGAAAAAGAAGCTAGAGCAAAATCTGAATAGGGTTTTAAGTTTCTATACGGTTATTGACTTTTAAAATTATTTTGTAGTAGTATTAAGTCCCCGTATATAAGAACGGCGACTGCTCATCGTGCGTTCTGCAGTTTGTATGTCAGATGCAAAGACATTAAAATTGCTAAAACTTTAACTGTAAAGGTATATACATGAAAACTGTTTTCGTAAATGAAAAAGATCAGAAGCGTGATTGGTATATTATTGACGCTGCTGGAAAACCTCTTGGTCGTGTAGCTGCAAAAGCTGCTGCAATTGCACGTGGAAAGAATAAGCCTACTTACACTCCTAACCAGGAAATGGGCGACTTCGTTGTTATTATTAATGCTGACAAAGTTGCTGTTACAGGCGGTAAAGAAACAAAAAAGATTTACTACAAATATACAACTGGTTTTGTAGGCAGTCTTAAGGCTCATACTTTTGAAAAATTGATTGAAAAACATCCTGAAGATCCTTTATATCTTGCTGTAAAGGGTATGTTGCCACATGGACGTCTTGGTCGTGTTCTTCTTTCTAACGTAAAGATTTACGCTGGTTCAGAACACCCTCATACTGCTCAGAACCCAAAGGTTATTGAACTTTAACAGGAGACTAAGATGGTAAAGAACATTGCAATTGGAACAGGAAGAAGAAAAACTGCTGTAGCTCGTGTTTTTGTACGCGAAGGCTCTGGTAAGATTGTTGTTAATGGAAAAGATGTAAAAGAATATTTTGCTACAGAAGAACAGGTAAAAGTTGTTCAGCAGCCTTTACTCGTAACTTCAAACGACAGCAAATATGATATTCTTATCAATGTTTTTGGTGGTGGTTTGAATGGTCAGGCTGCAGCTTGTCTTCATGGCATTTCACGTGCTTTAACACAGCTCGATCCTGATAACAGAACAGCACTTAAATCAAACGGATACCTTACTCGCGATTCACGTATGGTTGAACGCAAAAAGTACGGTCAGAAAGGTGCTCGTAGACGCTTCCAGTTCTCTAAACGTTAGTATTTATTTTTATACTACAGAACAGGAATATACGTTGATTATTCTTTCAAAAGAACAGATTTCGCAGGAAGTTATAAAAATTACTTCAAATGCGGAATCTGTTTTTTTTATTAGAACTGCATATTTAAAACTTGTAAAAAGTGAAGAAATTATTGAAAATGCAGAGTTTTTAGACGCAAAAGAAAATGATATTTTAAATGCGGTGTTTTCCTTTGCAGCAGAATCTAAGGCACTTGAATATCTTTCGCGTGCAGAACATTCAAGGTTTCTTCTTACAAAAAAACTTATTGAAAAAAAATATGAAAAGCAATTTATTGAAAATGCTTTAGACTACCTTGAATATAAAAATTACCTTTCAGACGAACGTTTTTGCCGTGCCTGGCTTAATTCAAGAAAAATAAACCATTCAGAAGGTCGCATAAAACTTTCTGCAGAACTTTCTGTGCGAGGCATAGATAGAAAACTTTCGGAAAAAGTGCTTAACGAATACTTTAAAGAAAATTCAGAGTATGAACTTTGTAAAAAAGACGCAAAAAAAGCACAGAAAAACTTAGTTGACCCGCAAAAAATAATCCGCAAGTTAATATCTCACGGATTTTCATATTCAATGATTAAAAAAGTTCTTTCAGAAGCGTTATAAAATCTTTATTAAAAAAAGTTAATTACTCTTTGTAAAGATATGCAGGGTATTGAATGCTGGACTCCTGAATAAACGTTTGCAATACTTTTGCATTAGGTAATGCAGAAGAAACCTTTCCTAAAATAAAATCAGAAAATGAAGGTAATTTTTCGTATCTGTATTCAATAACAGGAAGTTTTTTTCCTTGAAATTCATTTTCATTCATTGCGTTAAGCATATTTTCCCAAGAATCAACTGCGTCAATAAGTCCGTTTTTTAATGCCTGGTTAGCAGTGTATATTCTGCCGTCTGCAAGAAGTTTTACGTCATTTATTGGAATGTTGCGGCTCATTGCAACAATATCCGTAAACTGACCATAACATTCATCGGAAATTGACTGCATTATTGCTCTTTGTTCCGGTGTTACAGTTTCATTGGAATTAAACATATTTTTATTTTTGCCGGAATGAATTGTTTCGGATTTTATGCCAAGTTTTTCAAACAAACCGGTAAGGTCAAAAGAACTTCCTGAGATTACACCGATTGAACCAGTAAGCGTATTTCGGTTTGCATAAATCTTTTTGGCAGCACAAGAAATGTAATATCCGCCCGATGCTGCAAGTTTTCCTTGATAAACATAAACAGGTTTTCCATTTCTTTTATAATCCATAAGGCTAAGGTATACTTCATCTGCTTCGTAAACTGTGCCGCCAGGAGAGTTTATAAAAATTGCAAGACCAGCATTTCTTTTATCTTCTTTTAAAGTCTGAATGGTATTTAAAAGCCACGCCTGATTATAAGTAAGATTTTCTTCCTGAATTACACCTTCTATATAAAGGGCGGCAACGTAACTTTTAGGTTTTCCAAATGCAAATGTTTGTTTTGTATCATAAGATGATGAAGAACTTTTAAAAATAAAAAGCCTTGCGAATGCACAAAGTATGATAAAAACTACTATAGCAATAAAAATAATAAATCCTGTTTTTTGTCTTTTGTTTTTCATTTATTTAGTCCTGAAAATCTTCTGGTTTTAATCGTTTTGATTCTACCGCTTCTGTTAAAAGAGCGTGATATGCGTTTGTATATGTCATAAGATAATATGGCATAACCCAACAAAGACCGATTCCCATTGTTATAGCAGAAAGTATGAACCAGCCGATAAAACTTAATTCCATAACAAAAATTTCCATTTTATGCCCACGGGTAATTTCCATGCTTATCTTAATTGCCTTAAAAACTGAAACTTGTGGGTATTCAAGGGCGATATATTTTGTCATGCAATAAGAATAGTGCTTTATTATTCCTGGAATAATAAACAGCAAACTCCATAAAAATGTAAACAATGTTTCCCAAAGACCACATACAACGGCACGAGAAAAATAACTAAAACCTTCCAAGTAGTCGTTAAAGGTAACTTTTTGAGGACTGCGAGACATTTTTAAGTGAAGATTTACCTGTGCATAAAGTGTTATATATAAAATACAAAGTTCTAAAAGCAAACAAAGATTTGAAATTATTTCTGCGGTTTCTGTTTCAAAATTAGAAAAACCATTTATTTCGTTATAGAATTCTGGAATATTAAAAATAACACAAGCTAAAATGTAGATTATTGAAGCAATTACTGGGATTTTCCATCTTTTTTTTAGCTGAACAAGTGCATATTTTTTGTATTTTTTTCTATTAAACATAGCGAAATTTTACTCTGAACAAGTATTGCTGTCAATCCTTATGTTCTAGGCTATTAGGCAGGCGACTTTTTATCATATCGTTGTAATAACGGTTTTCTATGCAATCTTCGCTAATGTTGCATTTTTTTAGAATGTTTTTAAGTTCCTGCTGCACATTTTGAATTGTAGCAGAATCAGATTCTTTGGAAAGTATTTCAATTTCTATAAAATCACCAAGTGGTTCTACATTACAAAGTTCTATGTGTGCTTTTCCATATTGAGTATTTAATGAAAACGCAGAAACATCTTTTTGTTTTTTTGCAAATGGAACAAAACCTGCGTCCGTTAAAAATATTTCTAATGCAGAAGGATCGGAAAGTTCTGTTTCTTTTTCGTCATTTACTTCTGTAGAAAAATCAGTATCCGCAGATTTTATCACTTCCTTTTTTTTATAAGTGAAAAACGATTTTTCTTCTTTTTTGTCATTTTTTTGAGATATTTGATTTCTTATGCGAACAGAAATCTTATCGTTTTTGTAATAAACATCAGATTTATAAATCTTTTGTTCAAAAGTTGCGAATGTTTTAAGAGTATTTAAAAGTGATTCTTTATTGTAAACGTGTGCTTTAAGTTCAATTTCTGTCATGTGGGTCATTATACGTGCGAATAAGATTTTTGAAAATAAAAAGTTTTTAAGAAAGTTTTTAAGGAAAATCATCAGATTTTTTTTTGGCAAAGTGATATTATTTTTGTATGAAATTAATTTGTGCGCCAATGGCAACTTTAAGCCATGCAGCGTTTAGAATGTTAATAGAAAAGTTTGGTGCTTGTGATGAATATTTTACAGAAATGATAAATGCACCATCGCTTTTAAATAACGGGCAATTTGAAAAATATTACATAGATTCCTCTCCTGTTCCGCAAAAAATTGTATGGCAGCTTACTGGTAAAGAGCCTTGTTCAATTATAAAAGCGAGTTCTGTTGTTGCGTCTTTAGGTGGTATTGGCGTTGATATTAATATGGGCTGTTCAGCACCAGAAATTGTAAAAAGCGGAGCGGGAATTGCTTGGATGCTAAAACCACTTTGCGAAACAGAAAAACTTGTTTCTGGCGTAAAAAATGCACTTGATGAATACGAAAAAAATACTGGAAAACATATGCGTTTAAGCGTAAAGTTCAGACTGGGAGATGAAAATTTTACAAAAGAAACTTTATTTGCATTTTGCAATATGCTTTTAAATAGCGGAGTTGAACTTTTTACATTGCACCCGCGCACTAAAAAAGAAAAGTACAGAGATAAAGTTCGTTATGAATACGCAGAATTGCTTGCAGAACGTTATTCGCCTTTTGGAATAAAAGTTTATGTAAATGGTGATATTTCTGATGTTGAGTCCAGTAAAAAAGTTATAAAAAAGTGTCCGTTGTGTTCGGCACTTATGATAGGACGGGCGGCAGTCCAAAAACCTTGGATTTTTGATGAAATCTCTACTGCATTAAAAAATAAAGAAAGTAGCGAAGTAAAACAAAAAAGTGTTGACCTTCTTTTGTGTGCGTTGGATTTTATTAATTATGTAGAAAAATATCAGCCGCCGGAATTTTATAAAACAAGATTACAAAGATTCTTTACTTACTTTTGCAATAATTTTTCTTTTTCGCATTACGCTTTAACTCAAATGCTTAATGCAAAAAATCTTGAAGATTCAAGAAACAGAATTAGGGAATATTTTGAAAAAGTACCTGAAGATAGAATTAAGGCATACGGCTTGTTATAAGGCATAAGAAGAAAAACTAGCAAAACTTTACCTTGACGATAAAATATTCACTATGTTATTCTATTAGAACTGAATTTTTCAGAAATTAATATTAAATGTAAGGAAAAAAAATGTCTTTTATTTCATTTCTACAGGATGCAGCTGGTGCTGCTCCTAGTTCTTCTGGTACTGCTGGTCTTTTAAGTACAGTTGTTCCATTTTTACTTATAATTCTAATCTTTTATTTTTTCTTGATTCGTCCTCAGAATAAAAAACAAAAGGAAACAGAAAAAATGATTGCTGCCCTTAAAAAAGGCGACAAAGTTGTTACAATCGGCGGAATACACGGTGTTGTTTCTTCTACAAAAGAAAAGACAATTATTGTAAAAGTTGATGATAACTGTAAGATTGAATTTAGTCGTTCTGCTATTGCTGGTGTAGAAACTGAAAAAACAGAGACTGAAAATAAACCAAAAGATGCTTCATCTACTGAAGCAGAAAAAAAATAAAAACACGGGGTAAACAAGATGAACAAACGTGCGCGTTTCGTTATTCTTCTAGCTGTTTTAGCAATCTGTTACGCCTTTCTTCATCCGTCGGTAAAATGGTACTATCGGACACCGAAAGAAGTTCAGGCCTTGGCATTAAGCTCTTTGGAAAATATCAGAAATTATGCTACAGCTCAAGGTTCACAGGATGTTAATGCAATAAAAGAAATTGCAAAAACTGATTTAAATGCAAAACTTGATTCAAAATATGCATGGCTTGAAAAGGCTGCTGCAAAAAAATATAAAGTTGCAAAACAGAAAGTTCCTTCAGAAATGACAGTTGGTGCAGTTTTGGATGCATATTCTTCTGAAGCAGAATTTCTTGAAGAATTTACAACTCGTTATCGTGAACAGGTTTTATCTGCAAAGAACAACTATCAGAATTCTGTAAAACTTGGTTTGGATTTGTCTGGCGGTATGAACATTATCGTTAAGGCAGATTTGGATGCAGCAGTTGCTTCTCAGACAGATTCTTCTGCAATTACTGATGTTGAAGAATTTAAGAAAAAGGCTATGGCTAATGCTATAGAAAATCTTTCAAGCAGAATTGACCGCTTTGGTCTTAGCGAACCAGTTATTCGTCAGCAGGGCGATGACCGTATTTATATTGAAATGCCAGGTGCAGCACAGGCTGATTCAATTAATACATTGGTAATGGGTAAAGGTATTTTGAACTTCCGTCTTGTAGATGATGATGCAACAGACAAATTCCTTTCTTATTATAGACAGCATATTACAACAACATTTAATGCTTCTGGTGAACTTGTAGATTCTTCTATTATTCCTAGTGATTGTGAACTTCTTGGTCATTATACAAAAGATGAATACGGTCTTGATGAAAGAATCGGTTATCTTGTTGTAAAAAAAGAAGTTGCACTTGAAGGTGCTCACATTAAAAATGCAGAAGTAGGAACTGATCCATATACAAATCGTCCGCAGGTAAACTTTGTACTTGATACTGAAGGTGCTGAAATCTTTGGAAAGTTTACAACTGCAAACAAAGGTAAAAACCTTGCAATTGTAAGTGATAACAAAATTAAGTCTTATGCACGCATAAACGATGCAATTACTGGTGGTCAGGTTGCAATCAGTGGTTTTGGTCTTGAAGAAGCACAGAACCTTCAGAAAGTTTTGCAGACTGCATGGCTTAATGTTCCACTTTCTGTTGAATCTCAGCAGGTAATTGGTGCTTCTCTTGGTGAACAGGCTATTGCACAGGGTATTAAGGCTGTTATAGTTGGTCTTCTTGCCATTATGATTTTTATGCTCATTTGGTACAAAGGTTCCGGAATTAATGCAGTTGTTGCACAGATTTTGAACCTTTACATAATGTTCTCAATTCTTTCTGCTTTCAATCTTACACTTTCACTTTCTTCTATTGCCGGTATGATTTTGACAATCGGTATGGCAGTTGATGCAAACGTAATTATTTTTGAACGCATTAAAGAAGAATTACATGCAGGAAAAAGCCGTATCGTTGCAATTTCTGCAGGTTTTGACAACGCATTCTGGGCAATTATGGACTCTAACATAACAACATTTATTGCTGCAATTTTCCTTTCTCAGCTTGGTAGCGGTTCTATTCAGGGATTTGCAGTCAGCCTTGCAATCGGTGTTATTTCATCTGTATTTACAGCATTGTTTGTTTCTCGCTTGATTTTTGACTTTGAAACTGACGTTATGAAATCAACAACTGTAAGCATCGGCTGGAGGATAAAATAATGGACAAGAAAAATATACATTTTAGCAAGTTCTTTTTGCCGGCAGGAATTATTGCCATTGTAGTAATTCTTTCTGGTGTTATAGGATTTTTTACAAAAGGAATAAATCTTGGCCTTGATTTTATGCCAGGTCTTGTTCAGGAAGTAAGAATTGCTCCTGTTACAGCAGAACTTACATATTCAGGTGCTGCAAAAGTTACAGCAGATCTTTCTAAAGATAGTTTTTCACTTATCATAAGTGGTTCTGGTGCAGAAAATGAAACAAAGGTTTTTGCATATACAGATTTTCCAAAGGTAAGCGACATTGTAAATGAATTGAACAAAGTTCAGGGTGTTTCTGCTGTTTTAAAAACAGACGGAAATGATGATTCTGCTCTTTTATTTGTAAGTTCAGATGTTACAACTCAGCTTTCTAATACTCCACTTTATTTGTATGCAGCACAAAAAGATGTTACTGCAGATGAAGTTCGCGAAGCTCTTGGCGAATTCCATGGTGTTTCTGTAAAAACTTTGGGTGGAACAAATGGAGCCAGCTATCAGATTCGTATGCCTGAAACAACTGAAGACGGTACTTCTGGTACTGATTTGCAGTCAGCAATTCTTTCTGCTCTTAATTCAAAGTTTGGTGAAAACACTGTTACAATCGTAAAAACTGATTTTATCGGTTCAAGTTTTTCAAAGACACTTGCAAGTAAATCTGTAATTCTTCTTTTGGCAACATTTGCATTAATTTGGGTTTATGCTGCAATTCGCTTTCACTGGGATTTTGCTATCGGTGCAATTTTAGCATTGGTTCACGATTCCTTGATTATGCTTACATTTATTATTTGGACTCAGATGGAATTTTCTACAACCGTTCTTGCTGCAATCTTAACAATTGTTGGTTACTCAATAAACAACACTGTTGTTATTTTTGACCGTGTAAGATCTAACCTTCATACAAAGAAGTTTAATACATTCAATGAACTCTTAGATCGTTCTCTTTCTGAAACTTTAAGCCGTTCAATTATTACGACAGTAACAACTTTGTTCTCTGTTATTTCTTTGTATATCTTTACAACTGGAAGCATAAAAGACTTCTCTCTTGCTTTGATTGTTGGTCTTGTTTGCGGTTGTTTTTCTTCTTTGTTTATTTCTAGTGGTATTGTTTCTTTCTTGCGACGAAACTGGAAGCCAGAATTTGGCGTACATCATTCGTTAAAAGAAGAAAGAGGCGTACTCCAGACTGATGGAATTCAGATTTAATCATAAAGATTAAAAAATAGAAAAGACCTGAAACTAAAACTTTCGGGTCTTTTTTTGTTTTGTTTGCGGAGTGTCCTAAGGTGAAAATAGTTCTTGCTGATGTTCTAGGTTATTGCATGGGTGTAAATCGGGCGGTTGAAATTGCGTTCGATTCACTTAAAAACGCTGGTGAAAAAAAGGTTTATTCGTTAGGCCCGTTAATTCATAACAGAGTTGCACTTGAAAATCTTAACGAAAAGGGACTTTGCATTTTAAATAATGATGAACTTTCTGGTATAAAAGAGGGGAGCCTTGTAATAATCAGGGCACATGGCGTTCCGCCGCAGGTAATAAAAGAACTTTCTGAAAAAGGCGTTCAAGTTATGAATGCAACTTGCCCAAAGGTGCTTGCAAGTCAGAAAAATGCAGAAAAATACGCAAAACTAGGATATACAATAATTCTTGCAGGAGATGCTCATCATGGCGAGGTTGCAGGAATTTCAGGATATGCAGGAAGCAATTTTATTTTAGTGCAGAATGTTAATGAAGCAGAAGAATTAAAACCTTTTCCTGATACAAGAAACGCTATTCTTTTATGCCAGACGACTTTTAGCAGCGAAGAATTTTCTGCAATAAAAGAATGTCTTTCTAAAAAGATAAAAAACTTAAAGGTTTTAAATACAATTTGTTCTGCAACGCAGGAAAGGCAGGATGCTTTAAAACGCTTGTGTCCTAAAGTTGATGGCGTTCTTGTTGTGGGTGGAAAAAATTCTGCAAATACTAAGCGGCTTTTTCAAATTGCAGAAAAAAACTGCTCTCATTCTGCTCTTATTGAAACCGCCGAAGAAATTCCGCAGGAATTCTTTTCGCTAAAAACTGTAGGTATTACCGCCGGTGCAAGCACTCCAAAATTTGTAATAGAAAAGGTAATACAAAAACTTTCTAATTTTTAATAGACTGTAGGGTAAAATATTTTAGTTAACATATTAACAATGAAGTTTAGTCGATAATATAAGACTTTTCACAAAATAAAGTTTATTGAAAATTTTACCTGTTGGATATATAATCACTAATTATGACACGATGTTTTGCAATGTTAAAGCCAGGCGTATTAAATCGCCGTATTGTTGGTCAGGTAATTAACCGCCTTGAACGAAAAGGGTTAAAGTTAGTCGGATTAAAAATGATGCAGATTTCTAATGAACTTTCGCATAAACATTACGCTGAACATAAGGATAAGCCGTTTTTTAACGATTTGTGTACTTATATAACTTCTGCACCAGTTGTTGCTATGGTTTGGGAAGGGGACGACTGTGTTACTCTGGTAAGAAAAATTGTTGGTTCAACAAAACCTTCTGAAGCACAGCCTGGAACTATTAGAGGCGATTTTTGTGCACATACGAATTATAATGTAATTCATGCTTCTGATAGCGATGAAAGTGCTGCAAGGGAAATTGCACTTTTCTTTAAGGACGAAGAGATTTTTAGCTGGAAAGATAATCTTTCTGAATGGATTTAAGCGGATTCATAAAATATAAATAAAAGAAGGGTATTTGATATGCAGTCAAAATCTATAGGTGTTCTTGGTGGTGGTGCATGGGGAACAGGTCTTGCTCAGGCGTTGGCTAATGGCGGACATAAAGTTCTAATGTGGGCACTTGAACCGGAAGTTAAAGATTCGGTAAACAATGAACATGAAAATAAAAGATATTTACCGGGATATAAACTTTCAGAAAATCTTACAGTTACAAATGATATTATTGAAGCGGCAACGGATAAGGAATTTATAATAATTGCTTCTCCTTCGCTTTACCTTGCAAGTACAATCAGAAAGATTACGAGTGTTCCAAATGTTGCAGACGGCAGTACAGTTTTTGCAGCATTAACAAAAGGTTTTGTTCCTGGTCGTGATGGCCCAAAACTTGTGCTTGAAACTATAGAAAACACTTTGCCTGGAATTTATAAAGGAAACACTGTTTATGTAGCAGGTCCTTCGCATGCAGAAGAAGTTGCTATGGGTAAAATTACCGGTCTTATTGCGGCCTCTGAAAATCCTAAAAATTCTATAAAAGTTCGTGAACTTTTGCGTGTTCCTGGCATTTTGTGCTATTCAAGTTTTGACGTTATCGGCGTTCAGATTTGTTCTGCTGCCAAAAACGTTATTGCAGTTGTTTATGGTGCTTTGGATGCAGTTGCACAGCACTCTCAGATTTTTGGTGATAACACAGAATCTCTTTTAATGGCTGCCGGCTTAAACGAGATTCAAATGTTAGGTATGGCAATGGGTGCAACGCATGCAGAAACATTTACTTCTATTGCCGGCGTTGGTGACCTTGATGTAACTTGTAAAAGTAAATACGGAAGAAACAGACGTTTTGGTCAGGATTTAATCAATACTGATATTCTTACAAAGTTTAAAGATTTAGACGATTTAATTCAGAATATCAGTAAAATCGGCTATTTACCAGAAGGTGCCGTTGCATGTAAATATATTCATGAAATTGCACAGAATAAAGGTTTACGCCTTACAATTTGCGATGGTCTTTATAGAATTTTGAATAAAGAAATTCGTCCTTTGGAATTTCTTGATGAACTTTTAAGTTTTGGGAAAAGTATAAATGCTTGAAAAAATTACTGATACTTTTAGTGGGATTATTCGCACAATAAGCGGAAAATCTACTATTACAGAAAAGAATATTGAAGAGTCTGTTGAACAGATTAAAATGGCTTTGCTTGAAGCCGATGTTAACCTGCGTGTTGTTCGTCGTTTTGTTAATTCAACTATTGAAGAAGCAAAAGGCGAAAAGGTATTAAAAGCAGTAGACCCTGGTCAGCAGTTTGTAAAAATCATTTATGATAAAATTGTTGCTCTTCTTGCTTCTGACGAAAAAAAATCGCTTAATCTTAAAGGTCCTGATGTTACTACGGTAATTCTTATGCTTGGTCTTCAGGGTGCAGGTAAAACTACTGCCGCACATAAACTTGCTTTTAAGTTAAAAAAAGAGGGAAGAAGACCGCTTCTTGCTGCCTGCGATTTAGTTCGCCCTGCTGCCGTTGAACAGCTTTCTGTTCTTGGTGAAAAGATTGGTGTTCCTGTTTTTAAGGAAAATTCAAAAGATGCCGTAAAAAATGCAGAAGAAGCCTTAAAGTTTGCAAAAAAGAATCAGTATGACACTTTGATTATTGATACTGCCGGTCGCCTTCAGATTGATGAAGATATGATGGCAGAACTTTTAAAGATAAAAAAATCTGTTTCGCCTGATGAAGTTCTTCTTGTATCCGATGCAATGACCGGGCAAAATGCTGTTGATATTGCAAAAACTTTTGATGAACAACTTGGGCTAACTGGTATTGTTCTTACAAAGTTCGATTCTGATGCTCGTGGTGGTGCAGCCCTTTCTTTAAAATCGATTACAGGAAAACCAATTCTTTTTATTGGTACTGGTGAAAAAACTGAAGATTTTGAAACTTTCCACCCGGATCGCATTGCAAGCAGAATTCTTGGCATGGGCGATGTTGTTTCGCTTGTAGAAAAAGCACAGGAAACTGTAGACGCCGAAGAAGCTGAACGCTTGCAAAAGCGTATGATGAAAAACGAATTTACCCTTGATGATATGCTTATGCAGTTCAAGCAGGTAAAAAAGATGGGTTCCATTAACTCCATAATGGATATGATTCCTGGTATGGCAAATCAAAATGTTGATTTAAGTGGTATGAAAAAGCAGGAAGCCATAATTCAGTCTATGACAAAAAAGGAAAGGGCAAACCATCTTATAATTGGACCTAGCCGTAGAAAAAGAATCGCTCTTGGTTCTGGCACAAGCGTTGCAGATGTAAATAAACTTTTAAAGCAGTTTGAAAAAACAAAGCTTACAATGAAAAAACTTACACGCAACAAGGGTATGCAGCAGCGTATGATGAGCCAGCTTGGTTTTGATTCTTCTTCACTTTCTGGAATGGATATGTCTAAACTTCAGGAAATGGCAAAGAAATTCGGAAGGTAAAATTACCAAAGGTAATTACTGAACTACAATAACAGAACTTGTTATTCCGTCGGATGTGTATGCTCTGTTCGGGTTTGTTTTATCTACAATTCTATTCATTCCAAGATAGTAATTGTAGTAATACTTACCAGATGGAAGAGGAATATTTAATTCGTAATAACCAGGTTCTGTTTCTTTTAGTTCATAAATCCAGCTGTCCCAGTTTGTAAATGTGCCTGCAATGCGTACCGTTTGACCTGGTTCGCCGTTGTAAATGAATTTTGTACCGTTTTGGTCTTCGGAATTTGTTACTTTTGGTTTTGGCTCCCCTAAATCTACTTTTGAAATTGAAAGACCAAAATTGTTTTCGTAGTATAAATTGCTGTTGTTTGGGTCGCTTGTCCATAAACCGTCTATAATAAGTCGGTATGAAATTTCTTTAAGGTCTTTTGGGCGTTCTAATATATAAAACATTACAGAAGTTGTTGTGTTTCCGTCGTAATCGTAATTTGTGTGCTTCATAAACGGATGAATTGTCTGGTAATTTTCAAAATCGAATGCAATACCTAAAAATCGTGGGCCAGTTTTTTGGGTAAAAACAACGTAATCTTCTGTTACAAATGGTTCAGAGGTTTTTTCTAATTTTGCAACAATATTGTTATATTCATATAAATCTTTTTCACTAGCATTCTGCTGGTTTTCTGCATACAAAAATGAGGAACATATTATAAAAAACGCAAAGAAAATGCGATGATTTTTAAAAAAACTTTTCATACAAAAAATATCGGTACTTTTTGTTTTATGTTTAAGCGTTTTTGTGATAGATTTTATGATGATTTTAACTAGTAAAACGAATATAAAAACGAATGGTACAAAATAGATAAAGTGAAAAAGAAAAAAATCCGTTAAAAATAGTAATAATAGGTTTTATTTTTAAGATTAAAACACTGTAAAAAAAATCGTGTTTGGAGTAAAATTAAAGTAATATGCCTGGTTTAAGTCAGTTAAAAAAATTTAGTGAAGATATGCTTTCTCTTGGTAATGAACCGGCATTACGTTCTGCACGTGGTGAAAGACCTGTTACTGTACCAATTCCTAAAGATGTAAAAGATGTAAATGATTCAGATGATTTTATTATGGGAATGCCACAGCCTGTGGAATATTCGCTTGAATCATCAAAAAAAACACAAAGCCCAGAAGATTTTTCTGATATTACCGGAACTGATTCAGAAACTGCACAAACAAGTGAGGATACAACTTCTAACGCAGCACCAGAAATTAATCTTTCTGTGCCAGATCTTTCTTCTATGTTTTCTGGAGCAGAAAACGGAAACGACGTAGATCTTTCTATGTTTGATGAACCTGTTGAAACAGAAGAAGTTCAAGAAGAAGAGCCTGTTGAAGAAGAAAAAGAGCCTGAAATTGCGGATTTAAGCCTTGAAGATTTATTAAGTGGCGAAGGTTTTGACGGCTCGTCAGGTAAAGACGAAAATACAGACGAAACCCCTAATGAAAATGCTGATACACAAAGCACAAACGATGTTACAGAATTAGACGCAGATGATGTTGCAGAGCTGGACGCAGAACTTGAACCCGAAGTTGAACCTAAAGAAGAAAAACCTGCTCAAACTGCAAAAGATGAAGCAGAAGAATCTGTTGATGATATTATTGCAAAGGCACTTGGAAATAATGATAACAGTTTTTCTATAGATAATCCTTCGGATACTTCTTTAGATACTCCTTCTACTGATTCTGATTTTACTTTTGAAGAACCAAACGCAATTCAAAATGAAAATCCATTTGACTCGCCTGATGTACAAGCTGATTCAACTTCAGATTTAAAAGTAGATGAAGATTTTAAGACTTCGGATTTTGGCGATATTCAAGGTTTAGACCTTGATGTTCCAGATTTTTCTAGCCAGGACGATTTTGAAAATAAAAACGATACAACAGAAACTTCATCAAATGAATCTTCCCTAAATGAAACTTCCTTAACTGAGCCTTCAAATCCTGATTCTTTTGAAAACCCTGCAGATGATTTTGAATATGAAGCAGACCACGACTTTGATTTTGACGGTAGTGCCATTGATTTAACGGAAGGGCTTCCGAACGAAATGTCTGAAGCAGATTCCGTTCCTAATTCAGAAGATTTTGTTATACCCGAATCTGATATTCAGAACGAAAGCACAGAAAATACAGAACCTGACAAAACTGCTGATTCTATAGAAGAAGATTATTCTGTACCGGAAGGTCTTTTTGATTCTTCGGATACCGCTTCTACTAATGATTCTGATTTTGAAAATAAAACATCTGAAAATGAAACTGTTCAAAATGAAACAGCAGAGCCACTAGAAAAAACGGACAATGATTTTCCTTCTGGTTTTGATTTTAACTTTAGCGACACAGACTCGTCTGATGCAGATTCCCCAGATACTTTTCAGGAACAGGCACCAACAGAAACTTTTGATACTTCTGCAATGGAAGGGCTTGATTTTGGAATTCCAGACACAGACAGTGCCATAAAAGATGGTAATTTTGAACTTGGGGATGCAGGTGATTTTGCACAGGAACCAGGTGATTTTGAAATTCCAGGATTTTCCGATGTTCAAACTGTAGAAGTAAACAAAAACGGCAAAATAAAGATTCCTGAAGCAGAAAAGAAAGAAAAAAAAGAAAGAAATGAAGATGGGGAGCTTCCGCCAAATTCTTTAACTGATGAGCAGTATAAAAAATTCGTAAAAAATCTTATGACTTATCCGCTTAATGTGCGAATGGCGGTTGAAGAACTTATCGTAAAAAACGAATTTACTGACGAAGCAGAATTTGAAATTATTCAAAAAGTTCTTAAAAAAGTTTCTGCACGGCAACTTGCTAGCGAACTTGAAAAAATGCTGGACATTGCAATTCCTGTTCCACGCGATTTTGAAAGACGTACTGCCGAAGAATACGAAGCATATAAAGCATCGTTCCAATATCAGCTTAGTAATAAAATTATTCCGGGTGCAATTCTTTCGTTTGCCTCTCTTGTAGTCTTCTTTTTTATGTTCCAGTTTGTGCGATTCTTTGTGTATGAGCCGGCAAGAGCAAACAGTCTTTACAGGCAGGGCTACAAACTTATTGAAAGTGAAAACTTTCCTCAATCAGAAGCAAAGTTTAATGAGGCGGTAAAATATCAGAGTATAAAAAAATGGTTCTTTAAATATGCAAATGGCTATAAAGAGCATAAGCAGTTTATTCGTGCAGAAGAAATGTACAAAAAAATTTTGCATACATTTAATTTTGATAAAACCGCCGGCCTTGAATATGCAGAAATGGAATATAAAACGCTTGCAAATTACGAAAAAGCAGAAGAGATTTTGTTAAGGGCAGTTCTTGATTATCATATTAATGATGCAGATGGAATTCTTATGCTTGGCGATACTTATCTTGAGTGGGCAGACGAAAAAGATTCTTCAAAATATGAGGAAGCATACAATCGTTATGCACAGCTTGTGCAGCTTTACGGCTCTACAGATAAATATATGTCTAGGCTTATGCGTTATTACATTCGCACTGATAATCTAAAAGAAGTTTTGAACTTAAAAGGATATTTCTTTCCTCGTGTAAAATCTTTAGAAGGTGAAGATTGGACGGAACTTTCAGGTTATTGTCTTGAAAAACTTTATGGTCATCTTTCGCCGTCTGATGAATATCTTCGTTCAAAAATAGAAGATGTAAAAGAATTGCTTGTTCGTGCAATTCAAACAGATTCTAAAAATCCTGTGCCGTATTACAATCTTGGCCAGTATTTTATAAATACCAAAAAGCAGGATAACGCAGAAAAAGCACTTTTAAAGTCAATTTCATTCTTTGAAAAAACTCCTTTGATGAAAAAAAAGGTTTTATATAAAAATATTGATGCATACAGGCTTTTAGGCGAAGTTTATACTGGCGAAAAAGAATATTTAAAGGCAATGGAATCGTTTACAGACGGAATAACGCTTTTTTCTGATGTAAATACAAAAAGCGGACTTGAACCAAATTCTAAAATAGGAAACCTTTATTCTGATATGGGCGATATTGCTTATTTTATTTCTGGCGATTATGACAGTGCTCTTCAAAATTACAAAGATTCTGTAAATTATGATTACGATAATGGAAAAATCCGTTATAAAATCGGTTTTATTCAATATTCAAAAAAGAATTACCCTGAAGCAATCGGTTCATTTATGAAAGCCAGCGAAGATTATCCTGATGATAGAAACTTGCTTTTAGCAATGGGAAACGCCCTTTCTCTTCGTGATGATAATTTTGCTGCCGAAGGCTATTACGAACGGCTTGTTTCTCAAGTTGAAGACTATAAAGCACAGCAGGGAAAACTTTTTCCACAAACTAAAAAAGATGATAACGAAATTATTGAATCTTATTTGCGCTCTTCAAATAATTTGGGCGTAACGTTGTACCGTCTTGCAAAAAGAACTGGCAGCAGTTCAATGAATGCAAGTGCAATGGTGAACTTTCAAAACTCGTTGCGTGCGTGGGATTCTTTAACTAGAAATCAAAAAACTATGGTTCGCTTACCAGGAAGTAACCTTGGCGAACAGAACTTAAAATATGCTACATCGCGTATGCCAGATTTTGAACCGGCTATTTATACTGATATTTCAAAAACGCTTACAATAGAGCAGGGGCTTAGCCAATGAACAATACAGAATTAAAAACTGGAATTTTAGTAAAACAATACAGGATAAGCATTTTAAAAGAGATTTTTAGAAAATCAATTCATCTTTGCAGTGCGTTTGTTCCGTTTTTTCTTTCTTTAGCATATAAACCTGTTCTTATTGTTTTATTTATGCTTTTATCTTTTTATACTATTTCTGAAATAATAAGATTAAAAGGAATAAATGTTCCGATTGTTTCAAAAATAACTTCGATTGCTGCTCGAAAACGTGATGAAAATAAATTTGTTTTGGGGCCTGTAACTCTTGTTATTGGAATAATTATTGCTTCTATTTTATGGAAAAGCGATGCGGCAAAAGTTGGTATTTTTGCTCTTGCTTTTGGCGATGGTTTTGCAAGTCTTGTTGGAAAATTAATTGGCAGGGTTCATATTCCGTTTACAAAAGGAAAAACCGCTGCCGGTAGTCTTGCTTGTTTTTATGCGGTATTTATTTCTTCGTTTGCTGTAGGTCATAATGCTCTTCTTTCTTTAATCTTGGCTTTTGTTGCAATGGTAGTAGAAGTTATTCCTATGACAGATTTTGATAATATTGTAATTCCTATTGTGATAGGCGGACTTTACCAGTATCTTTCAGTTATTTTAGTTTAATTTTAGTTCCATAAATATTGCTTGTGCAGGGCTTTTAAATAAATGTATGTTCCTAAAAAAAGCAGAATGGAGCCAAGTGCAAGCGTTAGTATGCAGAACGACTGAATCATTATAAAGTAACCAATAATTAAAAGAGTAAAGCCTGTAAGCAATTTAGAATCTATGTGCGTTTGTGCTGTTTTTATTGCCAAAGAGATTATTGCAACTATAAAAACAATCAAAAGCATAATGTAAATCATCTTTCCAAAACTGATTCTGAATGCACCAATCGGAAGAATTACGTTTGTATTAACTGGCGTAATTTTTGCAACAAAAAGCGAAAAAACAAGAATGCCTATAATAGTTCGTTCGGTATATTGTCTGTTTTCTGAAGTGCTGTAAATTACAGAAAATAAAAGACTAAGGGCTGCGGCGGTACGGGCAAAAATTAAAGTTTTTGTAATAAAGATTTCTAATATAGAAACGTTTTCCCACAAATTTAAAAACGGAGTTAAAAGTCTGTGATGTTCCATAAACGCAGAAAAAAGAAAAAGTACAAAATAAATTATTTCTGTAGATTGCGTTTTTTCAAATTCTACATTTATACAGACAAGAAAAATAAAAACGTAAATCAATAAAAGAAAAAGACTTATTACAACTGCATAAATATTGCAGTCAGTTAAAAAAAATCCTTTAAGGTAGGAAGAAGGTATATTCAAAGGAAGTGCAAGACTTGAATTATATAATTTAACACCAAAAAAAATGGCATATCCCACAAAAGAAAGCAGGGAAATGAACATTAATATTGTAAAAAGAATATTCCGCGTTTTTAATTTCATTTTTTAAATATTAACCTTTACGCAAATATTAGTAAAGTGTTCATTTTAAATACCGAAAATCACAAGGGAGATTAGTTTTATAAATGCTTTGTGCTATTGTATTTTTTTGAATTTTGATATAGTTATACATACCGCTTGATTGGGGGAACTATGAAAAAACTGTTACTTTGTGGAATTGTTTTTATTTGTACACTTTTTGCGTCTTTTGCTGGAGATTCTGCTGTTTTTGTAGATAATGGTTTTTCTTTAGATGGAAAATATTATATTTTTGGTCAGTATGGAAAAACAGATAAAAAGTTTCAGGGCTGGGCAGAAATTTATACCGTTGATGTAATAAAAAACGATTATGTTTCGGGTGAAGTGTATAAAACAAAACCTTCTAGCGTAACATTTAATAAAACAGGAAAAGAAGTTTTTGAATCTTTGATGGGCGAAAATTATTTTTCTATTAAAAAATATAACTGTTCACCGTCGGAACCAAATCAGATTCTTTATATTCGCGAAGAAGAAAAAAAATCTGGCACAGATGTTATTGAATTTAAAGATTTTGTAAGTTCTGTAAGCGAAGATCAGGCGTATTATAATGTAACACTTGTTCCTACAATTTACGGAAGTGGTACTGATGTAAAATCTTCGTTTTATATTATGCTTGAAAAACAGGATTCTAAAGGAACTGTTCTTGCAAAAGAAAAAATAGGAAATCCTGATATTGTTCGTAAGGGTGTAGAAAATTATAAAATTGAACGCATTGTATGCGATAAATCGGGTCATAATCTTGTTTTTATTATTGAAAAAACAATGGAAGATAAAACAGGAATTAATATCCGTTATATGATAGAAACTGCTCAACTTAAAAATGATTTTTTTGTAAATCTTGCAGAACCAGAAGTTACAGATTCTACTGATGAAGAAGAAGATTATTCAGAAGCAGAACGTTATTCTGAAGCAGTTACAGAAAACGCAGAAGATACTTCTACTGTTATTGATATTATTGATGTTACAGATGCAAAATAAAAAAATTAATTTTTTTTAAGGAAATATTTCCGAATTTGATTTTTTTTTCATATAAATAATATAGAAATGTTAAGGCAGAAATTAAAAGTTCTGCCTTTATCTTTTTGGAGGTTATATGAAAGAAAAAAACGCACAACGTTTGGTAAAAGTTTTATTGTTAAAAACGACATTAATTTTTGTTCTTGTTTTGTTTATTGCAGGACCTTTTTCGTGTAAGGTAACAGAAGAAGGAATTGTTTTGGTAAATGAAAATACCTTGTCGCCCGAAATTGAAGATTATTTTGTAACCAGTGAAACTTCTGCTCGAATTGTTTTTAATCAAAAAGTAGACATAAACGAATACAGTATGACTCCAGCCTTGCAGGTTGAAAATGTAACAATACAGGCAGGGGATGAAAATAATTCTTATTTTGTAGATGTTTTGTTTTCTGAAACTCTTGCACTTGGAAAAGATTATAATTTTTATGGCGAAGTAAAAGATGATGTAGGAAATACACTTACATTCAGTTTGCCGTTTTCGGGCTTTAATGCTAGAGTTCCTGAACTTGAAATAACAGAAGTGCATCCAAAATATACCAGTGCAACAAAAGCGGGTGTAAAATATTACAAATGCGAATATATTGAATTAAGAGCCCTTTCTGAAGGGAATCTTTTTGGTGTTGAACTTTACAGCTCTTACGACGGAAGTGAAAAATCCTATGTTTTTCCTTCTATAGAAATTTGTAAGGATGAAATTATAATTGTTCACCTTAGAAAAAAAGAAGACACGGCAATAAATGAAATAGATTCAGATTTTACACTTTCAAAAACAAAATATTCTTGCGATACTGCACGAGATTTATGGGCGGAAAATGACAGTGCACGTTTAGGAGACGAAATGGATGTTATTCTTTTAAGAAACTCGCGGGATGGAAGAATAATTGATTCTTTGTGTTATGCAAAAGAAGAGGCTGTTGAATGGAAAACTGAACAAATGGCTGTAGACGCAAAACTTGCTTTTGATGCAGGTAAATGGAATGATTCCTCTATAAACGGTGCTGTGAGGTTTAGTAAAATAACTGCAACAAAATCATTTGAAAGATTTTTTAAAGAAAGTGCTGCTAGTAGCTGGAGGCTTTCTGGCACAAGTGGAGAAACACCAGGAGTGGTTTGCTATTAGAGTGACTTTTGTGGTATGATGAGTATATAAATATTAGGAAACTTCCGATTACAGGGCTTAAAATCAGCGAACTTGAAAAGGACTGGATAAAGTACCCATTTCAAAGTGGGAAGAAATCTACGGAAAAAATCCTAATATTGCAAAAGAAAATCTTCCGTCAAGGTTTAATGTACTTCTTGAAGCGGTCTACGAAAAAACAGGGCTTGGTGTCTATCATTTTTATGAAAACACAGAAGGGCTTTATAATCCTTTTAGCTTAATAAATGCACTTGCTGCAAAGGATTTTAAGTCTTACTGGTTTTCAAGCGGCACGCCGACATTTTTGCTTAAAAAACTAAAAGAAAATAACTTTAACCCCAGAAAGTTTTCTACGGATGAAATTTCTGGTAAAGCAACATTGTTACAGGATTACCGCGATGATAACCCCAATCCAGTTCCGCTTTTTTATCAGACTGGCTATTTGACTATAAAAAGGTATGACCCAAAATATGAAAAATATTACCTTGGCTATCCGAATGATGAAGTTCGCTACAGTTTTTTGGACTGCCTTATTCCATATTTTACAAGGTCAACCCAAGATGAAAGTTCTCTTTGTGTATCCAAAAATACGCAGAACCTTTTTTAAGCGATAAACGAAAACTTTTTAAAATTGGAGTAAACTTTTCAAGTAAAGAAAAGAATATTACTGAGTGGAAGGTTGTGGAATAGCTTATAATTTAGTAAAGTTTAAAAGGTTTATTAAAAGGTTTATACTTTAAACAAAGAAAGAAAAATGTTATGATGCTAAATTATATAGAAGATAGTTAGGAAGTTTATGAATATTTTCTGCATTTCTGTGCGTACTGGTGCAGAAGAAAAATATAAAAAAGGCGTGGACGCAGTTCTTTCGTCTTACAGGTGGGAGTGTGACGGCTGTTTACATTTGCTTAAAAAGCAGATGAGGTTAAAAACTGGAAAGGAATATTCTGAACAGTTTTTTCCTGGCTATGTTTTTTTTGAAACAGAGGAACAAGATTTTACAAAGTTTCGTTTTTTTAGGAGTGTGAACGGTTTTTTACGTTTTTTACCTTCTAACACGGCTTTGCATCCATTGGAGGGGAAAGATTTAAGAATTGTGCAGACAATTTTAAATTGTGGCAGTACGGTTGGTATTGTTCCTGTAACTTTTGACAAAAACGATAGGATTGTTATTACAGACGGTCCTTTTAAAGATATGAGCGGAAAAGTCGTTTCCGTTAATCGCCGTAACAAGCGGTTAAATATAGAACTTGAGTTTATGGGTGGCATGCAGATTGTAGGGCTTTCCTACGAAGTTGTTCATAAACTTTAATTAAAATAGATTTAACTATTTGTTTTTAGCCGTATAAGGTGCGGATCTTGGTTCAAGAGCGTTTTCTTATGGTGTCCATTGTCTTTTTTTTGGGTAGCGTGAATGTATTTTTAATGTGCAAAAGCGGTGCCAATGGGGATGGTGGGTGCGTTTAAAATTGAACGGATAATTAAAATTCTTCTTATTTTCATATTTAATAATAATTTTTTTGTTTTTGATTGTAATTCTATTGGATAATTTTTTCTTTTATGTCGAATACTACTAGAATTGTAAAAAATACTCTTGCTCTTTATTTTCGCCAGATTTTGATAATGCTGGTGAGTTTGTATACGGTGCGGGTTGTTTTGAACGTGCTGGGTGCAGAGGATTACGGAATTTACAATGTTGTTGCTGGTGTGGTT
>CAYZXM010000025.1:0-26040 GCA_964482455.1 uncultured Treponema sp.
AATTTGGTTGTGCAGACTTTATTAACCGCGGCGGACGCATTCCTGCTCCAATCCACAGTTTTAGAAACTAAAAATCATTATGCTTTTCGTACCGATAAAAGACCTTTCTGTAAAAAATAAAATTGCAGTGGAGCGTTTTTTACTTCAATACGAAAAGTATTGCGTGCAACTTAGTGCAACAATAAAAAGAAATATCGCTGATTTTTATGTAGTTTATAACGATGAACTTTTTGCAAAAAAGATATTTGGAATCTTTTGTGTAAAAAAAACGATATTGCATATTTTCCCTTATTTTTCTTTTGAAAATGTAGATTCGACTGACTTAATAAGGGAAGATTTTATAAATTCTTTTGTAATTTTTTATAAAGCACATAATTTTTTAAATCCTCTTTGTATAAATGGCGAAAAAAAAAGTTCAGAGGTTCTTTTGGAATGTTTTGAAAAACTTTTTATAAAACCTGTTTGCGTAAATAAATACAATCTTCTTGAATGTAAAGAAAAGGAATTTCTTTTAAATTTAAAAAAAGAAGTAAGAAAATCTGAAAAACTTGTGCAGTGCGAAATTATCCGTTGTAAAAAAGATATTTCGCCCAAAAATTATGCAGAGATTTTAAACTTGCAGATTCAGTACGAAAAAGAAGAAGTTGTTCCTTCTAGTTTTAACTTTAATGAAGATTTGTGCCGTTTGCGATTTTCTAACTCTTTAAAAAATCAAATTATATTTGCACTAAAAAATCAGGATGGAAAATTTGTTTGTAAAGCGGGAACGAATGCGATTGGTTTTAAAAATGTTCAACTTGGTGGGGTTTTTACGTTAAAAGAATATAGAAAAAATGGTTTTGCTACTGTTATTTTAAAAAATCTTATCTTTAGTCTTTTAAAATCAAAAAGAAAGATTGTTTTATTTGTTAATAATCAAAATGTTCTTGCACAAAAACTTTATAACTCTTTAAGTTTTAACAAAATATCTGATTACTTAATTGCATATTTTGACCATAATCTTTAAAGTTTTATCACTAAAAATCAAGAAAATGTAAAGGGGATTTTATGACTCCACAAGTGATTGCGAAAATAATCGCATTTGTTTTGTATTTGGGCTTTATGATTTATATTGGGCTAAAAAGTGTAAGCAATAACAACGATTCTGCTGACTTTTTTTTGGGTGGAAGAAAAATTGGTCCGTGGGTAACGGCACTTTCTGCGGAAGCATCGGATTCTTCTGCGTGGCTTTTAATGGGCTTGCCTGGTCTTTGTTACCTTGGTGGAATAAAAGAAACTTTTTGGACGGCACTTGGTCTTTGTGTCGGAACGTATCTTACATGGCTTTTTGTTGCAAAACCACTTAGAAAATGTTCGGTTGCGTTCGGCGATTCAATTACAATTCCAGAATTTCTTACAAACAGATTTAAAGATAAAACGCATCTTCTTTCTGTAATTTCAGGATTATTTATTGTTTTGTTTTTTACAATTTACACTGCTTCTGGTTTTGTAGCATGTGCAAAACTTTTGAACTCTGTATTTGGTCTTCCGTATCATGCAGGGCTTGCAATCGGGCTTGTTGTAATTTTGTGTTACACAATTACGGGCGGATATACTGCGGTTTGCCGTACTGACTTTGCACAGGGAATGTTGATTTTAGTTGCTTTTGTTTTTTCTGCAACAATTATAGTTGCTGCAGTTGGCGGACCAATAAAGGCTGTAGAAGCCGTTCGTTCTTTTGATGCTCAGGCCGTTGCCGGAAACTTTGGCGAAGCAATGAAAAATGCTTTCGGGGCAAATAGTCATTACAGTGCATTAAAAATTATTTCCGCTTTAGCTTGGGGATTGGGTTATTTTGGAATGCCGCACATAATCGTTCGCTTTATGGGAATTGATTCAGTTTCTTCTATTAAAACTGCACGAAGAATTGGTATTTCTTGGATGGTAATTTCTTACATAGGAACTTTTATTATCGGAACTGTTGGAACTGCATATCTTTTGAATCACGGAATTCTTTTGAACGGCGGTGAACAGATTGCAAATTATATTACAGGAGATTCTGAAACTGTATTTTCTATAACAATGCAGCAGATGTATCCTGCGTTTATTGCAGGAATTTTCTTGTGTGCAATTCTTGCAGCATCAATGTCTACGGCGGATAGCCAACTTCTTGCAGCGTCTTCTGCTGTAAGCCGCGATATTTACAAGGGAATCATAAAAAAGAACGCACAGGAAAAAGAGATTTTGAACGTTGGGCGTTTTGTAGTTTTCCTTATTGCTCTTATTGCTTTGTTCTTGTCGTTAAATCCTAATTCTTCAATTTTTGGTCTTGTTTCTTATGCGTGGGCAGGTTTTGGTGCAACATTCGGACCTTTGGTTCTTCTTGCTTTGTATTGGAAAGGTGCAACGGCAAAAGGTGCAATAACAGGTATGATTCTTGGTGGAATTACTGTAGTTGTATGGAATAAGATTCCGGCAAGTGTTTCTCCAATTTTTGGTATTTATGAAATTCTTCCAGGATTTATAGTTTGTCTTGTTTCTGCTGTTGTAGTTTCTTTGCTTGATAAAAATAAAGATGCAGAAATGCTTAAAGAATTTGAAAATTATAAAAATATGGCAGATTAATTGGCATAAAAAATGATTAAAAACACCGGACACGCCGATTTACCGCTTCATCATGGGACTGTACCACGATGGCTTAGCGATAGAATGATGGTTTTAGGAACATTAATAGTTGAATCATTAATTCAAAACTATGGTAAAAAGGAAGTTGTCCGCCGTTTAAGTGATCCATTATGGTTTCAGTCTTTGGGGAGTGTTTTGGGTATGGATTGGCACTCTTCCGGGATTACAACAAGCGTAATGTATGCTCTAAAACGTGGAATTAACCCAAGAGCAAAAGAACTTGGGCTTTATATTTGCGGTGGGCGTGGAAAATATTCCAGAAAAACACCCGATGAATTACTGAATATTGCCGATGTAAATGGATTAAACGGCGAAGAATTAGTTCGTTCAAGCCGTTTGTGTGCAAAAGTTGATAATTCTGCCGTTCAAGATGGTTTTCAACTTTATCAGCATAATTTTATTCTTACAGACGAAGGCGATTGGGCAGTCGTTCAGCAAGGAATGAATGTTCTTTTAAAAACGGCAAGGCGTTATCATTGGTGCAGTGCGAATCTAAAATCTTTTGTAGAAGAACCACATACAGCGGTAATTGGCGAAAATCAAGGAAAGATTTTAAATCTTACGGCACAGAAAGCACAAAAAACTCGTAGTTCAATAATAGATTTTACAAAAGAAAATCCAGACAAAATGATTCATGAAATTAGAAAAATCGCTGAGCCGGATTCAAGTTTTTCTATTGGTTATGGCGGTTCTTCTAAGGTTGTTAAAAAAGAAAATGCGGCAGAAAACACACAAGGTTTTTTATTTCCTGAATACGAAACAACAAGTATTAATAAAAAAGCAAATTCCAGTGATAAAGTAAAAATAAAAATCGACAGCAATGAAATTCTTTACGCGGGGCGAAACATCGTATTACCAAGTCATCATGAAGTAAAAGAAGAAGATGTAGATTTAAAGCGATTAGGTGCAGTTCTTGTTACTGCGTACGAAAGTGAGCCTAAAGATTTTGAATCTTTGCTTTTAACTCCAGGGTTAGGCCCAAGAACGTTGCAATCTCTAACTTTAGTTAGCGAAGTAATTTATGGAACGCCGTCGCGTTTTACTGACCCGGCAAGATTCAGTTTTGCACACGGCGGAAAAGATGGACATCCTTTTCCTGTTCCATTAAAAATTTACGATGAATCAATCCGAGTTTTAAGAGATAGCATAGAAAAATCAAAGTTAGGATACTCTGAAAAATCTGATTGCTTAAAAAGATTGAATCAAACTGCATTGAATATAGAAGAAAATTGCAAACCTCTTGCCGATTTTGAAAAAACAATGGAACACGAAAAAGCAAATTCTAGGCAGTGGGGCGGTCGCACTGTAATGGACGATTAATTTTTTTTAGATTATACTAATAAACTAGTAGGAAGTAGGATGAAAATTTCAACGCGTGGAAGATATGCTTTAAGTTTTATGATTGACTTGGCCCAGCAAGGTCGAGGAAAATATATTCCATTAAAAGATATTTCTGAAAGGCAGGGGATTTCCGTAAAATATCTTGAGCAAATAACTTCTGTTCTTAGTAAAAATGGACTTTTACAAAGCGTGCGTGGTTCTCAAGGTGGCTATCGCCTTACCAAAGATGCTTCAGAATATACGGTTGGCGAAATTTTACGAATGACAGAAGGAAATTTATCTTTAGTTGATTATAATGAAAAAGATGCATTTTCTTCAGAACGCAATATAAATACGGCAACCGCAAAAATGTGGGCCGGATTAAATAAGCTTGTAAATGAGTATCTTGATTCTATAAAACTTGATTCCCTTGTATACGATTCTGGAACAGAAGATTACGTTATTTAGTTAATTCATAAAGAATTATCGAACTTGCCTGAGCCACGTTAAGACTATCTACAGCTGGCTCTTTTTTACCAAGTTGAATATCTGCAAAAGGAATAAGCACAAGCTCATCGCAATTTTTTCTTACATCATCAGAAATTCCTTTTTCTTCGTTACCTAGAATAAGAATTGCAGGTTTTCCTTTGCAAATTGATTTTATATCGGAAGCAAATTTACTGCGTGCATTTAAATCTGTTCCAATTCTAACCATTTTTCCTTTTACTGCCTGCAATAAGCGAGATATTGAACGTACAGAATAGATTTTTACAAATTCCATTCCACCTTCGGCAATTCTGTAAGAACTTGTAGTAATTGCACTTTCTGATTCATCTTCTGGAATTACAATATTTTTTACACCAAAAAAGGCAGCACTTCTTACAATTGCACCAAAATTATTAGCATTTCCAATATGGTCAAGAACGAGTGTATTTTCTTTATTTTGAATCCATTCATCTGTTATATCAGAATCTAAAGGAGTAATTTCCGGCATATAAATCATTGCTACAACTCCCTGATGATGTACTGTTCCGCATAATTTTTCCAGTTCAACGGGATCTTTTACTTTGTTATAAATAGCCTTGCGAGCAGCAAGTTTTTTGCAAAGACCACCAAACTTAGGAGCAACTTCGTCAGTAAAATAAAGACGCCTGATTTTATCACTATTCTGTTTTTCAAGTTTTTTTACTGTCGCAAAACCACAAACGGCAAGTTCATTATTCTGTTTATTTTTCATAAAAGAAAGTATATCAAAAAATAAAACTTTGTAGGAGAACTTGGGCGGAATTGTTTATAATGATTAACATAGAATTAGAATATAGAAAACTTATTTGACCTAAAACATAAATTGATGTAAAGTATTATGTGCAATTACTACAATTATACGGGGTTTGTAGGTATGAATGAAAATAATAATAATATAGTTCCTGGATTTGATAACGAAAAAGATGATAGTTTAAAGATTTCTTTAGAGAAGATTGATTCAATTCCAAATGGTTTAAGAATTTATTTAAACGGCTACATTGATACATATAATTCTAGTTTTTTCCAAAAAAAGATTTCAAAAGTTGTTGAATCTGGTTTTATCAATTTGATTTTTAACTGCTCTGCATTGAACTATGTTTCTTCTACTGGAATTGGTTCATTTACTTCTTTCTTAAAGATGTTAAAGCCTAAAGGTGGTGATATTGTTCTTCTTGAAATTCAACCAAAAGTTTATGAAGTTTTCCAACTTTTAGGTTTTGCTCAATTCTTTAATATCAAAGACACAACAGAAGATGCAATTAATTTCTTTCATCAGGGTGCTCCTGCTGTAGAAAGTGTATTCCCTAAAGTATTTGCGTGTCCAATGTGTAGTAAGCATCTTAGAGCTACTCGTGCTGGGCGTTTCCGTTGTTCACAATGTAAGTCAATTCTTGCAATTAATGAACAAGGTTCAGTTTCGTTGGGCTAAAATAAAAAACTATTGCTATAGTAAACCCTGAAGATGCTTCAGGGTAATTTTTTTTTAACAAGGGTATTTTTATAGAAATAAAGTTTTTTCAACTAAATACTTACACACTATGCACAAGTTATCCACCAACATTTTTGTTGTTAGTGGATTTTTTTTATTTTTAAGTAATATATAAAATTACAAGAAGAAAAATATTAGTTTTTAATTCTATGTATTATAATAAATTAAATGTTAAATGATAATAAAAACTTAAAATTAAAGAATATTTTTTTGCAAAACCCTATTGACAAAAAGTTATCCACATTGTTTCCACACGATAAACTCATTGTTTTTTTATTTTATTCCTATGCTTGCACAGTATACAGAATGTTTATTAAAATAACGTTATGCCTGCGGTGCAAATAAATGATTTATGTTTCTCGTATGAAAATGCAAAAGTTCCAGCTGTAAATAATGTTAGTTTTGAATTAAAACACGGCTCTTATACAGTTCTTGCTGGTAAAAATGGTTCTGGAAAAAGTACAGTTGCAAAAATAATTGCCGGACTTTTAAAAGCTCAAAAAGGTTCTGTTCAAATTGAAGAAGGCTTAAGAGTTGGAATTATTTTTCAGTCGCCAAAAGATCAGATTATTTGCGGAATTGTTTTTCAAGATACTCAGTTTGGCCCTGAAAACCTTGGTTTTTCAAAAGCAGAAGTAGAATTAAATGTAATTGAAAGTTTAAGTGCAACAGAAATGTTGAATTTTGCAAATCATAGAACGATGAATCTTTCGTTAGGGCAAACACAAAAAGTTGCTTTAAGTGGCATTCTTGCAATGGACCCGGATATACTTATTTTGGACGAAGCGTTTTCTATGCTTGACCCAAAATTTAGAAATGATATTTATGATTTTGTAGAAAGTTTGAATAATAAAGGCATTACAGTTTTGCATATAAGCCACGATAAAGAAGCAATAATTCATGCTCGTGATGTAATTTTTATGCAGAATGGAAAAATTTTTTGGTTAGGAACATCAAAAGAATTTCTTGAATCTAAAGAACTTGTTCAAAAACTTACAGGAAAAACACTTTTGCCTTGTAATAAAAATTGGACAGAAGAAGGAAAAACTCTAACTCTTTCTGCACAAAATATAACATTCTCTTACGATAAAAAAAAACCTATTCTAAAAAATATTTCGTTTAATTTATATAAAGGAACTTTAACTGCGTTAGTCGGCCCTTCTGGTATAGGAAAATCTACACTTTTAGAAATTCTTTCAGGGCTTTTAACTAGTGATTCTGGAAAAATTTATTCCGTTTCACGCCCGGCAATTTGTCAGCAAAATAGCGATGCTGCTCTTTTTGAAAATTACGTTGCCGATGACGTTGCGTTTGGACCAATAAATAACGGTGTTTCTGGCCCTGAATTAAGAAAGATTGTAGAAAAATCTATGAATCAATGTAATCTTGATTTTAACGAATATGCCTCTAGGCAAACTTTTTGTCTTTCTGGCGGAGAAAAAAAACGTCTTGCCGTTGCAGGAATTGTTGCCCTTGATAGTGAAATTATTTTGTTTGATGAACCAACAGCCGCTTTAGATGGCGAATCCCGCGAAAAAGTTATGAATTTAATGAGAACTCTATCTGAACAAGGAAAAACAGTTTTATTTACTACACATCAAAAAGATGAAGTTTTATTTGCAGACCGCGTAATTAATCTTTCGCAAGAAGTAGAGGAAAATCCTATAGATTCAGATTTTAAGCCTGATTTACCTGAAATGCCAAAAATTGAAGCGTTATCAATTTTAAAAGGAATTCAGAATTTTTCTTTTTCGTGGCAAAAAGACAAAAAGAAAATTTGCGAGGATGGCAAATTGCCTCCAGTTTTTAAAGTTTGCTTATTTCTTCTTCTTTTTTGCTTTTCATTATTTTTAAGTTCAGTTTCCTCGTGTGCAGTTTTTTTTGTGGTAAGTGTTTTGTATGCAATAATTTTTAAGGTTTCTGCAAAAAAAATGTTTTTAGGTATGGTAAAAATCGTTCCACTTCTTTTGTTTTTCTGTTTGTTTCAGATGATTTTTACGCCTGCTCTTCCTGATGAAGTTAAATATTGTTCGTTCAGATTTTTTACGGTTACGCCATCTAAAATATTAAACTGCGTAAAAGTTCTTTTAAGAACAGAATGTGCGTTATGCCTTATTTGCGGTTTTGCATCTTCCGTTAATGATTCGCAATTATTAAAAGGATTTGATACTTTGCTTTTTCCGTTAAAACTTTTGCACATTCCGATAAAATATATTCTTGTTACAATGGAAATAATTTTTAGATTTTTGCCACTTTTACTAGACGAGGCTTGTTGCATTGTAAAAACTCAATTGGTTCGTGGCGGACTAGGAAAATCAAAGGGGATTTTTAAAAAAATTATAGCAATTGTTCCGCTGATTGTTCCGCTTGTAATACAATCATTAAAAAGGGCAGAAGCACTTTCAGAGGCTCTTACGGCACGCGGATTTAAATAAGGAGAATATTTATATGTCAGATTTTGTTTGTATTTGCCTTAGTTCTACGATTCAAAAAACTGTTCAGTTTAAAAATCTTTGCCTAAAAAACGTCAATCGTTCTTTAAGTTATATTCAGGATGCTTCAGGAAAAGCGGTAAATACTGCACGAGTTTTAAACCAAATAAAAAAAGGTTCCGTAACGTCCATTTGTGCAGTTGGAAAAGAAAATGCAGATTTTTTTCTTAAACTTGCAAAAAAAGACGAACTCAATATAAAAATAGTAAAAACTCCAGGTTTTACGCGTGAATGTCTTACTCTTTTAAGTAAAGATGGAAATGACAGTTTTACAGCAGTTTCTACAACAGAACTTGTAATTTCAGAAAATCATTTAGATTTTAATGCTGATTTGTTGCAAAAAAAATTGCTTAAAAAAATTAAAAAAGAAGCAGAAAAATCAAAGGCGGTAATTCTTGCAGGAAGTCGCCCTTCTATTTGGTCGGAATCGCTTTATGCAGAAATTGCAAAAACGGTAAAAAAAGCAGGAAAGATTTTTCTTGCAGATTTTTGCGGTTCTGATCTTTTGAACGTTCTTTTGGTTTGTACGCCGGACATAATAAAAATAAATCAGGAAGAATTTATAAAGACATTTTCTATTTTACCTAGTGTTGATGAAGAAAATCTTAAAAAAATCATTATGCAAAAAAGTAAAGAACTTAAAAATATAATTGTTGTTACGCGAGGTTCTTTATCTGTTTATGCATCAGAAAATGGCGTTTTTTATGAATATCCTTCTGAAAAAATAAATCCACTGAATACTACTGCTTGCGGTGATTCCTTTAATGCAGGTTTTATTTATGAATTTGTAAAAAGTAAAAATATCTCTTTGGCTTTAAAAGAAGGTTCGTGGTGTGCCACTCGTAATGCAGAAAATATTCGCCCAGGTTCAATAAAATAAAAAAAATGGATTTACCACTTTTGTAGTAAATCCATTTTGGGCCATCTAAGACTTGAACTTAGGACCAAAGGATTATGAGTCCTCTGCTCTAACCACTGAGCTAATGGCCCGTAACGTGAGTTAGAGTATAGCAAATTAATTTTTTTTATTCAACTGTTACCGACTTTGCAAGATTTCTTGGTTGGTCGACATCGCGGCCAAGTTTTCGGGCAATGTAAAAAGCCATAAGCTGACACACAACAACCATCGGAAGAGCGTAGAACGAAGGATTTTCAACTTTTGGAACTGCAATAAAATCATCTGCAATTTGTTCAAGTTCCTTATCGCCTTCAACGCCAATTGCAATAACCGGGCCTTTTCTTGCCTTTATTTCTTTAATATTAGAAATTATTTTTTCGCGTAAAAAATCATCAGGCACAAAGAAAACGCTAGGAGTCTGCTCATTAACAAGAGCAATTGGTCCGTGTTTTATTTCGCCAGCGGCAAATGCTTCTGCATGAACGTAAGAAATCTCTTTTAATTTTAATGCACCTTCCAATGCGATTGGGTACATTATTCCGCGACCAAGATACAAAAAATCACGGCAATTAGCATATTTTTCTGCAATTTCTTTAATCTTTTGTTTATTTTTAAGAGTTTCTTTTACAATTCTTGGCTGCTGCATAAGCTGTTCAATATATTTTGAACCTTCTTCGCGGCTCATTCCACGCTGGCGGGCAAATTTTAATGCCAAAAGATAGAAAATTACCAAAGTATTAGAAAACGCCTTTGTAGAAGCAACTGCAATCTCTGGACCTGCATGAATAAAAGCACCGCCGTCGCTTTCGCGTGCAATAGAAGAACTTACAACATTGCAGATTCCGTAAACGCTTCCGCCTTTTTCATGAATTTCTCGCATTGCATAAAGTGTGTCGGCAGTTTCGCCACTTTGACTTACCGCAAGAAAAACATCATCTTTATTTACAATTGGATTTTTGTAACGAAGTTCACTAGAAAAATCTGCGGAACAAGGAATTCTAGCATATTGTTCAATTAAAAGACCGCCCAAAAGGCTTGCATACCAAGAAGTTCCAGCGGACATTGCAGTAATTTTGTTTGTTCTTTTAAAAATATCGTCTTCAAAACCGCTTAATTTTGCAGTTGCAGCGTCAAAATCAATGCGTCCGGCAAAGGCACGTTCAATACTTTCCGGCTGTTCATTAATTTCTTTTTCCATATAAGTTTCATAACCGCATTTTTCAGTTTCTGCAGCATTAATGGAAATCTGTTCTATTCGTTTTGCATAATCGTTATCTTGAACATTCGGGAACTTTAAACCTTGCGGCGTAACTTCTACAATGTCGCCGTCTTCAAGGTAAATTACGCGGTTTGTGTTACCAACAATTGCATTTGCGTCAGAGGCAATGTAATAAGTTCCGTCAGAAATACCTACAACCAATGGACCGCCGCGTTTTGCAACAACAATTTTTCCAGGTTCTTCTATGCTTGTAATTGCAAGAGCATAAGTTCCAACAACATTATCAAGAGCTTTTTGTACTGCCAAAAGAAGATCACCTTTGTAATTTTTTGCAACAAGATTTGGAATAACTTCAGAATCAGTTTCAGAAGTAAATTTTATTCCGTCTTCTATTAAACTGGCTCTTAAAGATTGAAAATTTTCTATAATTCCGTTGTGAACAACTGCGATTTTTCCGTCTGCAGAAATAAAAGGATGAGCATTCTGGTCTGTAACCATTCCGTGTGTTGCCCAGCGAGTGTGACCAATTCCCCAAGTTCCAGAAAGCTCTTTTGGAAGAATTCCTAAAAGTTGAGAAAGTTTTCCAGCTTTTTTATATAGATAAAATTTTGGCTCGTTATTTTCAATTTTACCAACAACGATTCCAGACGAGTCGTATCCGCGATATTCAAGTTTTTTAAGTCCGTTTACAAGATAAGGAACGGCATTGTCTGTGCCAACATAACCAACGATTCCACACATGGCGTTTTCTCCGTAGTAAAATTATTTTTTTGATTTTTAGATTGTACAGATTTTTTTGCGTTGTATAAAGGCGTTTATAAATTATTTTATAAATCCAGTTTTCCAATGCCATACAGGTTTTGCAAGTTTATTTGAAAACGGCTGTTCTTTTGCAAAATCTGGGAGCCAACTTGTATCGTCAGAAAGTTCCTGGTAAAAAAGAGTTTCAAAATCGTATGCTTCTATTAAATCTTTTAAATCCTGGTCTTCCTGGGGCGAAACAAGCCGATTTTCCAATTCTTTAAGGGCATTTTTCCGCTTTTTAAGTTTATTTTCTTCTTCTTTAAAAGGAACAGGCGTGTATTGATTCATCAAAGAAATTATTGCTTTGCCGTCGGCATTATTTTTAAGCCATTCAAGAACGTCGGCGGTTTCTAAAAATCTTCCAGGCATAAAAAGATGGCGAATAATTACGCCTTGCATCATTTTTTCTTTTTTTTGACCTTTTAAAACTTTTTCGCCATTTGAATCAATGTAGTCATTTAAAGCAGGTTTTTCTTCTATTATGTTTGGAAAATTTTTAAGCATCCATAAGATTGAACTTTCGGCCGCTTGGGGATAAAGGTCTGTTCCAAAAAGTACGCTGGAAAGTTCTTTGTTCATTGTTTTAAAATCAGGAAGCCAGATTTTAACATAAGGTTTTAAAAGATTAAGCATTTCAACGCTTTCAAATGCAGAAGAATTCCAGCAGAAAGGAAGAGTGCAGTCGTTTTGCTGTGCAAAAGCAATGTATTCTGCAAGTTTTGGAATTGCGTGGCTTGGAGTAACAAGGTTTATGTTTTCTGCACCAGCCTTTTTTAGTTCAAGGCAGATTTGTAAAAACTCATCTTTAGAAACGGTTTTTCCCATTCCATTTTGAGAGATTTGATAATTTTGGCAAAATGCACAATGCAAAGTGCAGCCGGTAAAAAAAATAGTTCCACTTCCGCCGTGAACAGTAATAAACGGTTCTTCACCAAAGTGTAGGCATGCAGACGCAATCCGCACTTCGTTAGTTTCGCCGCAAAAACCGCATTTTTTTTGCAGTCGGTTTACGCCGCATTTTCTAGGACATTGTAAACATTCAGAATAAAAATCCGTCATTTTTAAAGAATTCCACGTTCAACAAGTTTTCCCATAAGCGACTGCAAAACTTCAATCGGCATTGTTTCTGCTTCGTCGTTTATTGCATCGTTTAGTTCGTTTAAATCGTTTTCATTTAAAACTTCTTCGCCTTCATCGCAATCGTTTAAAAAGGAAAGAAAAGCACAAATTTTTTCAATGTGTTCTTCAGTTGGTTCGTTCTCGGGTGTTATAGAACGGTCAATGTATTCGTCCATCCAGTAAAATGCGATTGCACGAGCAATGCTACTTGGAACAGAACAATTTCGTTCAAAAAGTTTACAGATTTTTTCGCAGGCAGATTTTGCATTATAGCGGCCGTTATTATCGGCTCTTTCGTGTTTTATGGTTTTTAAAATATCACTTTGGAATTTTTCAACTAACGTCATAATAAAAAATTATAACACAAAAAAGAATTTGTTTGCATAAGGAACTTCTTAGTAAAAATGATAATTTAAGTTAGCGTAGGGTAATTTTGGTACTTGACACAAATATGCGGGGGGGGGGATAATCAAAGGGCTTTCTTTTTTAAGAAAGTAATAATTTTTAAAGGAGATTTTAACATGCTTAAAATCAGAAATGTGGCAATAGCCATTTCTTTGGCATCTTTCGTGTTATTCGCAAGCACAGGTTGTCAGTTTGAGTCATCAGCAACAGGCGATGTTTCAAGTAAAGTAACTACACAGCAGGGAAGACCAGCTTCTTCTGCAGATGTTACAGTTTCTACTGCTGGTACATCTACAAGTGGTTCAGGTAGTTCAAGTACAACAACGACTACTACAACTACAGTAGATAATTCAAAGACTTATAGTGTTTATTTTAATAATTCAGTAGTTCAAGGATGTAGTGCAATTTCTGGAAGTAATATTAACTATGTTATTTCGTCTTGTAATTTAACAGTACCTACAGATTATACAGTTGATGGAACAAAAATCACACTTACACAGGCTGGTTATACCAAATCATCTGCTTATTTTGCAATGCTTGATAACTAATTTATAAGGAAAGGGAAAAATGAAAAAGATTATATTTACAGTTCTTGCACTTGCCGGTCTTTCTACGGCATTTGCTGATAATTATTCTATGAATGCGACATCAATTATTGATGTTCCAACTGCAACTTCTTTTACAAACAAAACAACTTCTGGAATTTTTTCTACTGATGTTGATAATTTTATGAGCGTAAAAGACTACAATACTGTTGCTCCTGAAAAATTCTTTGGTTATGCAGGTTATAACTACAATAATTCTACAGGATTCAACTTTGGTTTTGCAAAACAGCTTAAAAAGTTCTATCTTGGCTGGTATTTTGGTGGTCAGTTAGACGGTTTTAGTATGCAGAACAAATTTAGCGATAAAAGCGATGCGAATAAACTTGAATATACTTACAACGCTGATGCTACAAAAACTTATACAGGTTCTTTACTTTTAGGTTTTGAAAAATTTGCTGTAAAATCTACACTTCTTTATAACCCAGTTAATGGTGCAGGTTCTGTTTCTAGCGTAAAAGACAAAGACAATAACGAAACAACTGTTGATAAAGATGTTTATGATATTTATGCAGATGTTCAGGTTGCATTCCCTGGAAAAGCAAGGCCACACTTTGAAGTAGGTCTTGATTCTTGGGTTGCAAAATATTATGCAAATAAAGAAGGTTATGCTGATAAGAGCGTTTACGACCTTTATCTTCGTGGTGGATTTTCAAAGGATTTAAACTCTGAAGACGAAACATTTACACATGGTTTTGATTTTGACTTTGATACTCGCTGGAGAATTACTCCTATGGTACAGAATCAAAATGATAAAGGTAAAGATGAACATTTTGGTGCAGCAGACAACATGATTCAGGCAACTGCTGCTTATAATGCTACACTTGAAGCATCTGATCGTCTTACTTTAGGTGCAAAAGTTGCTGTTCCTTTACAGGTTGGTATGGTTTGGGCTGAAGATTACTCAAAAGCAATTGATGGTGACAAAGTTTATAATACAGCACGAAAATTTTATACAGACATCGGTTTTGCTCCAAAACTTGATTTAGGTGCTACATTTGCAGTTGCAAAAGATAAGGTAAACTTTAACCTTGGAACAAGCATTGCTATGGGCGAAATCGGTTGGAATATCGTAGGAACACAGAATCGTAAAAGTTCATCAGAAAGTTCTATCGACAGCACAGACACAACTGTAAAATTCGGTTTTGATTCTGCTGACTTTAGCACAAAATGGAATGCAGGATTCACAGCATTCTTTGGTGAAAAAGTAACTTTGGATGCTTCTTACAACATCTTGGAAAACTTGAACAATAACTCAATCGATTACAGTTCACAGAGCGACATTTGGGGAACTGCACAAAAGATTTTTGTACACAAACTTGAATTCCTTGTTAGTGTAAAACTTTAGTTTTCTAAAATAACTTTACAAAATTAAATATTTTGCCCGATATGCGAATAAGGCAAAAGAAAAGTCCGCTTTGCTAGAGGCGGACTTTTTTGTTTTAACAGTTTTAACTTTCTTTTTTTTATATTGAAAAAAAACACTTTGTGCTTTATAGTTATGGTGTGTCTACGCTGTATATTGTTGGAACGCCCATTGGAAATCTTGGTGATATTACTTATAGGGCAGTTGAAACTTTAAAAAATGTTGATGTTGTTGCTGCTGAGGATACGCGCCATACATTACAGCTTTTAACACATTTAGAAATTCGTAAGCCGTTAATTTCCTGCCGTGCTCAAAATGAAGAGTTTGCTGCAGAAAAAATTATTCAGCTTATGAACGAAGGTAAGAACGTTGCATTTGCCAGTGATGCTGGTACACCGGGAATAAGTGATCCTGGTGCAGTTTTAGCTGGCCTTGTGCGAAAGGCAGGACATTCTGTTGTTCCAATTCCTGGTCCTTCTGCATTTGCTACTTTAGTAAGTGTTGCAGGTGCTGGCGGAAAAACTTTGATTTTTGAAGGTTTTCTTTCGCCAAAACCGGGTAAACGCAGAACAAGGCTTAGGGAACTTCTTTCTACAGGTGATGCAATTGTTTTATACGAAAGTCCGTTCAGAATTGTAAAGTTACTGACGGATATTGCCGAAATTGATAATAATCGCCGCGTGGTGATTGGTCGGGAACTTACAAAATTGCATGAAGAAATTATTGAAGGCACTTCTAGTGAATTACTTAACGACTTTGCTTCTAGAAGTTCAATAAAAGGAGAATTTGCAGTTTTTATTTCCGGTGTAAAAAAAGTTCAACTTTCTGATGAATCTACCGATAATTAAGTAGAGGGGCAGGACGGATATGATGATAAATGGAATTGGAGGAATTAATCCTCTTAGCAATGTGCAGAAAACAGAACGCACAAATAACACAGAAAAAACTACCTTTGCCGCAGACTCTGTATCTATTTCCAAAGAAGCAAAGGAAATGGCAGATGCATATTACTTAAAACAGGTAGCATCTGAAACCCCTGATGTCAGAATGGATCGCATTGCAGAAGTTAAAGCTAAACTTCAAAATCCAAATTATTTAAATGATGCAGTAATTGCTTCTACTGCAGATAAGATTTTGGAAAGTTTCGGACTTTAATTTATTTGCAATACAAGTTTTGCTAAAATTTTACTGATACATAAAAGACGGATTTTATTCCGTCTTTTTGTTTTTAACCAAACAAAATTTAAAGATGCAGAAGCATTCCCATAATAAGAACATTATGATAAAATGGCATTTTAGTATGGATACTAAAGCATGTTTAGTCCTGGCAAATGGACAGGTTTTTGAAGGAAAGTCTTTTGGTGCCGAGGGAATTGTTCTTGGCGAAACAGTTTTTACAACGGGTATGAACGGATATTTGGAAACTCTTACAGATCCAAGTTATTACGGTCAAATTGTAACACAAACTTTCCCATTAATAGGAAATTACGGCGATATAAAAAAGGATTATGAAAGTTCAAAATGTAATCTGAAGGGGTATATTGTTCGTGAATGGTGCGAAGAACCTTCAAATTTTCGTTGTTCCGGCGACATTGATTCTTACTTAAAACAACAAAATATAATCGGTCTTTATGATATAGACACCCGAAAATTAACAAAGATTCTACGCGAAGCGGGTGTTATGAATGGAATGCTAATTTCAGGAAACAGCAAAGAAGCGTTAGAAGCATTTGAATCATTAAAAGACGAAAAGAAAAAATCTATTCTTCTTGAAAAAATAAAATCATTTAAAATTGAAAACGCAGTTGAATCTGTTACAGGTAGTGCTACTGGCGTTGAAGAGCCGGCAGATGTTGTTTTTTCTGAAAGTGCAAAGTACCGTTTTGTTCCGGTAACAGCAAACGGAACTAAGATTAATGACGAAAAAGAAGCAATGAAGGCTGGTAAAGGTAAAACCGTTGTTTTATGGGATTTTGGTGCAAAAGCAAATATCCGCCGAGAACTTCTAAAACGTGGTGTTACAGTTGTAACTGTTCCATGTACTTACACTGCAGAGCAGATTACTTCTTTAAATCCTGATGGAATTATGCTTAGTAATGGACCAGGCGACCCTTCTGAAAATGTTAAAATAATAGAAGAAATTAAAAAACTTTTAAAAACTGGTATTCCAATTTTTGGCATTTGCTTAGGTCATCAGCTTTTAGCATTGGCAAACGGTGCTACAACATTAAAGTTAAAATATGGCCATCGTGGTGCAAATCAACCTGTAAAATACACAAAAACTGGTCGTGTTTACATTACTTCGCAAAATCATGGTTATGCAGTAAAAAACGATTCTTTACCAGATGGTGCAGTAGAAAGTTTTGTTAATACAAATGATGGAACTTGCGAAGGTTTGGTTTATACAAAGATTCCTGCTTTTAGCGTTCAGTTTCACCCGGAAGCATGTTCAGGCCCGCTTGATGCAAATTTCTTGTTCGATGAATTTGTAAATCTTATTAATAATCATGATTATTTTAAGAATTTTAAGTCTGAGTTCAAACGTGTTGATGCAATTTCTTATTTTGCTTCAACTATAAAAGAAACTAAATCTAAAGCGTAAATATTCAGGAAGGTAAATATGCCACTTAATAAAAATATTCATAAAGTAATGGTTATCGGTTCAGGTCCAATTATAATTGGTCAGGCTGCCGAATTTGATTATGCCGGAAGCCAGGCCTGCAAAGCATTAAAAGAGCAGGGGCTTGAAGTTGTTCTTGTAAACTCAAACCCTGCAACATTAATGACAGATCATGCAATGGCAGATCATATTTATATTGAACCGCTTATTCCAGAAGTAATTGAACGCATTATAGAAAAGGAAAAACCTGATTCAATTCTTTCTTCTCTTGGTGGTCAAACAGGGCTAACTTTGTGTATGGAACTTGCAAAGTCGGGTTTCTTAAAAGAACACAATGTTCAGCTGCTTGGTGCAAAACCTGAAACAATTGATAAAGCAGAAGATAGGCAGATGTTTAAAGATACAATGGAAGCAATTGGCGAGCCTTGTATTCCTTCTAAAGTTGTAACAACTTACGAAGATGCGCTTGATTTTGCAAAAAATGTAATCGGTTTTCCTGTAATTATTCGTCCTGCATTTACTTTGGGTGGAACTGGCGGCGGTATTGCCAATAACGAAGAAGAATTTGACGAAATTGCACACAATGGTTTACACCGCTCTCCGATTCATCAGATTCTTGTTGAAAAATGTATTTCCGGCTGGAAAGAAATTGAATTTGAAGTTGTACGCGACCACAGCGGAAATGTTTTAACTGTTTGTTCTATGGAAAACTTTGACCCGGTTGGCGTTCATACTGGTGATTCAATCGTTATTGCTCCTGCAGTAACACTTTCTGATAAAGAATATCAGATGCTTCGTACTGCGTCTTTAAATATAATTTCTTCACTTGGAATGGAAGGCGGTTGTAACTGTCAGTTTGCGTTGAATCCTGAATCTTTTGAATACGCAGTAATCGAAGTTAATCCGCGTGTTTCTCGTTCTTCGGCACTTGCTTCAAAGGCAACTGGGTACCCAATCGCAAAAATTGCTACATTAATTGCAATCGGCTACAACTTAGACGAAATTCCAAACTCCGTAACAAAGAAAACATCTGCTTGTTTTGAACCAGTTTTGGATTATGTTGTTGTAAAAATGCCAAAGTTCCCGTTTGATAAATTTGTTTATGCAGCAAGAAAACTTGGAACGCAGATGAAAGCAACCGGCGAAGTTATGGCAATCGGTCGTACTTTTGAAGAAGCATTAATGAAAGCAGCACGAGGAGCAGAAATCGGTGTTACTTCTTTAAATCTTAAAAAGTTTGAAGCTGAATCTGATGAAAAGATTATTGAACGAGTTGGTCAATGCACAGACCAGCGGCTTTTTGCAGTTTTCCAGGCATTAAAACGTGGTCTTATGACTATAGAAGAAATTCACAAAGTTACAATGATAGACGAATGGTTCTTGAATAAACTTATGAATCTTGTAGAAATGGAAGATATGTTCCAAATGATAAAAGACGGCGTGGAACTTTCAAAGAATCAGCCTGCAGAACTTACACAGGAACTTTACGTTGAAGCAAAAAAACTTGGCTATCCTGATAAAGTTATAGAAGAAATGACTGGCTACGAAATTGAAAATTCGCAGGGCGTTTTAGCATAAGGGTATAAAACTAACTGACTTGTGCAGTTATAAAGGGCTGACTAAAAAACTTTTAGTCAGTCTTTTTTTATTTTAAAGTATCACAGTTAAAATTTAGGCTATATCAGTGTCAAAATTTAGCCTATAGCAAACTAATATTATTACTTTTGAAAAAACTAAAATATACTTACATTCTTCTATATACTTTTTTTATTAAATTTATTATACTCAGAAAGATTATGGAAACTACATTAGAAAAAATCTTGGCATATATGGATTTTAATCTTTTGAATATAAAAAAATAAAATGAGAACTCTTTTAGGGGGTCTCATTTTTTTTGCATAAAAATACTTAATAAAGGGATAGAAGTAAAATGACTGAAGTAAAAAAAGAAAAACGTGTTTTTCACGTAGATCCGACTTATAAAATGGTAGATACTTGTGCCGGCGAATTTAATGCAGAAACGCCATATTTTTATGCTGGCTATGATAAAGAAAACGAAGCCGCTCAATTCTTAAAAGAAATGGAAGACAACAAAAAGCGAAGTTCTAAGGGAACAATTGTTGTATTGGGTTCAGGTCCTATCAGAATTGGGCAGGGGATTGAGTTTGATTATGCTTCAGTTCAGTGTGTATGGTCATTAAAAAAACTCGGTTACGAAGTTGCTATTATTAATAATAATCCTGAAACAGTTTCTACTGACTTTGATACCGCAGACCGCCTTTATTTTGAACCGCTTACGCCAGAAGATGTAATGGGCGTTATTAATACAGAAAAACCAGTTGGCGTTGTAGTTGCTTTTGGTGGCGGAACAGCAATTAAACTTGCAAAGTTTCTTGATAGCCAGGGAATTAAGATTCTTGGAACAAGTGCAGATGCAATCGACCTTGCAGAAGACCGAGAGCGATTTGAAGAACTTTGTGCAAAATTAAACATTAATCGTCCAAAAGGTCTTACTGTAATGAACGAAAAAGAAGCGTTAGAGGCTACTGCAAAGTTGGGTTATCCAGTTTTGTTAAGACCGTCTTATGTTCTTGGTGGTCAAAATATGATTGTTGCCTTTAACGACGACGATGTAAAAGAATATATGAAAATTATTCTTGCACAGGGAATTGAAAATCCTGTGCTGATTGACCAGTATATGCAGGGAATTGAACTTGAAGTCGATGGCATTTGCGACGGTGAAGATGTTCTTATTCCTGGAATTATGGAACACATTGAAAGAACAGGTATCCATTCCGGCGATAGTATTGCAGTTTATCCTAGTTGGAACTTAAATGATGTTCTTAGGGAAAAAATTATACGACAGTCAAAAGACCTTGCTCTTCAGCTTGGAACAAAGGGACTGGTAAATATTCAGTATCTTATTTATAACAATGACTTGTATATTATAGAAGTAAATCCACGTTCAAGCCGAACTGTTCCATATATTTCAAAAGTAACTGGCGTTCCTATGGTAGACCTTGCCGTTAGGTCAATGCTTGGTGAAAAATTAAAAGATATGGGTTATGGAACTGGTTTATACAGAATTCCTCCGTATTTTGCAGTAAAAGTTCCTGTTTTCAGTTTTGAAAAACTTATGGATGTAGATACACATCTTGGTCCTGAAATGAAGTCTACAGGCGAAGTTTTGGGAATTGCTTCTACAATGGAAGAAGCATTGTTCAAAGGTCTTGTTGGTGCAGGTTACACAATGAAACGTTCCGGCGGAGTTTTATTCAGTGTTAGAAAAACTGACCGCTACGAAATTCCTGAACTTGCACGCAAATTCTATGATATGGGCTTTAAACTTTATGCTACAGAAGGTAATGCAAAGACTTTGCAGGACTTTGGAATGGAAGTTCAAGTTGTAAATAAGATTCATGAAAATCCAAATGATAACTTGTTAACTCTTCTTGATTCAGGAAAGATTGATTATGTAATTTCTACTTCTGCAAAAGGCCGCGACCCACATGCTGATTCTGTAAGAATGCGCCGCCACGCAGTAGAACGTGATATTCCGTGTTTGACTGCAATTGATACTGCAAATGCACTTGCAAATTGTTTAATGAGCCACTATTCACCGGAAAACGTAGAACTTGTGGACATAAACGACTTAAGAACTTCAAAAGAAACTGTAAAATTTACAAAGATGCAGTCAACTGGTAACGACTTTATCATTATAAATACTGATGAGCAGGTAATTAATAATCCTGGTGGTCTTGCAGTTCGTTTGTGTAATCGCCGTTCTGGAATTGGTGCAGATTCTGTTGTTTTGGTATGCAAGTCTGAAAAAGCAGATGCAAAAGTGCGATTCTTTAATCTTGATGGTTCAGAAGGTATGATGGCAGGAAACGCAATGCGTGCCGTAGCAAAATATCTTTATGATAACGATATTTATGGAATTGCAGAAAAACACGAAAAGAAGTCTGAACCAACAGCATCAATTTCGCTTGAAACTCCAAGTGGCGTAAAGTCGCTTAAAATCTATAAATTGAATGGAATTGTTTCTTCTGTAACTATCGATATGGGTAAACCTGAATTTTTACCAGAAGAACTTCCTGCTAAACTTGAAGCAATTGATTTAAATGTTCCTTCTCTTCCTAAAAAAGCGATTGTTAATCAGCCTCTTACTGTAGATGGAATTAATTACAATGTAACATGCGTTAGTGTAGGAAATCCGCATTGTGTTGTTTTTGTAGGTTTTGTAGACAAAGTCGATGTAAAAAAGATTGGTCCTATGTTTGAAAACCACGAAAACTTCCCTGATAGAATTAATACTGAGTTTGTTCGTGTCGTAGGCCCTAACGAACTTAAAATGCGTACTTGGGAACGTGGTAACGGTGAAACTCCTGCGTGCGGAACTGGTGCTTGTGCAGCCGTTATTGCCGCTGTTTTAAACGGATATTGCAAAATGAACGAAGACATTACTGTTAATGTTCGTGGCGGAAAATTAATTGTAAAATACACTGGTGACACAGTATATCTTACTGGTGCAACTGAATTCCTTTTTGACGGAAAGGTTGTTATTTAAGACTAAAAATAAAGATACTTTTTTTCTATTTTTTATAGTTCTGCTATTGACAAAAACTTATAAAAAATAGTATAAAGAGTATACAATTTTTGTCTCCTTCGTCTAGTGGTTAGGACATCGGGTTTTCATCCCGACAACAGCAGTTCAATTCTGCTAGGAGATGTAAAAGACTGACTTTAATCGTCAGTCTTTTTTATTTTAACTCTCTCCGTAGCAATGTGCTTAAATTGTGCCTAAAAAGCCAAGTATAATTCCACCAATTACAACAGAACCTATTTGACCTGAAACGTTTGCACTTACTGCATGCATTAAGATAAAGTTCTGATCATCTTCTTCTAATGCAAGTTTTTGTACTACACGGCTTGCCATTGGGAATGCAGAGATTCCGCAGGCACCAATCATTGGGTTTATTTTGTTTCCTTTTTTGCGGAAAATATTTAAGAATTTTGCAAAAAGAACTCCGCAGACTGTGTCGCCTACAAAAGCAATAAGACCAAGAATCATAATTAAAAGTGTTTGTGTAGTTAGGAAATTTGCAGCGGTCATACTTGCACCAACGCTTATTCCTAAAAGAAGTGTTACAATGTTTGAAAGCTCATTTTGTGCGGCTTTTGAAAGTTTTTCCAATACTCCGCATTCACGAATTAAGTTTCCAAACATAAGGAATCCGATTAAAGTTGCAGCATCTGGAATTATAAGGCTTATAACTATTGTAAGTGCAATTGGAAAGCAAATTATTACCCATTTTGGTATTTTTTTATCTTTTGCAAGGATATGAATTGTTCTTTCTTTTTTTGTAGTTAGACCTTTTATAACTGGCGGCATAATTATAGGAACAAGGCTCATATACGAGTATGCAACTACGGTTATTGGGCCTAATAGATTTGCTGCGTGCTTACTTGCTACAACAATTGCGGTAGGACCATCTGCTGCACCAATAACGCCAATGCTTAATGCTTCTTTTATGTCAAAACCAAAACAAAAATATGCTATTGCTGCAGCAATAAAAATTCCACAATGTGCAACTAAACCAAAGATAAATAGCCAAGGACGTTCAAGCAGAGGGCGAAAATCTATCATTGCACCTACGCCAATAAAAATTAAAAGTGGAAAAAGTTCTGTCATAATTCCACAATCAAAAAGAATTTGTAAAACGCCAGGATGTTCTGCTGTTCCTAAAACTACTGCAAGCGGAAGGTTTACTAAAATTGCACCAAAACCAATTGGTAAAAGTAACATTGGTTCGTAATCTTTTTTTACGGCAAGAAATATTAAAAATCCGCCGATTAAAAGCATTACAAATTGTTGCCATGTAAAACTTGTAATCCCACTTAAAAAATAAGATAAAATTTGATTCATATAGCCTCCTTCAAGCTAAAAATGATTTTCCAAAAAAAAAGACCCTTTGCCTGAAATTCCGTAAATACAGAAAATCAGGCAAAAGGTCTTGTTTCTTTAGTTTTTGCTAAAGCCTAAGAACCAGGCTGTTTTTTTTGGCCGGTTGTTGATTCTTAAGGAAGTAACTACTCCCCCTTTGCTTAAAAACTATTATACAATTTAAATTTTTATTTTTCCAGTGTTAATTAAATTTATCATTGCTTGTGCAATTTTTGGGTCAAATTGTGTGTCTTTTCCTTTTTCTAATTCAGAAAGAATGACTTCTTTTGAAAGATGTGGTCGATATGCACGGTCTGTTGCCATTGCATCAAAAGAATCTGCGACGCAAACAATTCTTGCTTCTAGCGGAATATCATCGCCGGATAGGCCTTCCATATAACCTTTGCCGTCGTAACGTTCATGGTGATACATTGCTGCAACACGTACATTTTGAATTCCATTAAAATCTTTTAGGATTTCTGCTCCGTAGGTTGTGTGATTTCGCATTTCTTTCCATTCATCATCATCAAGTCTACCTGGCTTACACAATATTTCGCGTGGAATAAGAACTTTTCCAATATCGTGTAACATTCCAATGCTAAAAATATTTTTTTGGAACTTTTCGTTATAGCCAAGTTCTTCTGCAAGCATTTTTGAATATGTTGCTACATTAAAAGAATGTTTTCTTGTGTATTTATCTCGCGTATCAATAAAACTTGCACAAAGTTTTAAGAATTCAGAGATTTCTTTTTCTGAACGAATCTGCTGCTGTGTTAAAACAAGATAGTTTATGTAAGTTAGCAAAAGCAGAAAGAATCCGAAAGTTGTACATAATAGTGAAATAATAAACGGATTATAATGAACAAGCGATTTTTGCATTTTTGTTGTAAGCAAAAAATTGCTGTTCTCTAAAAGATTTTTTGAGTACAGCACAAAACCTAATTTACTGTAACTTCCAGGGTAAATAACATCTGTTAATGTTTCTTTTGTACCTTTGACTGCAATGCTTGTTTTGCTTTTTTTGTATGTACCGTTCCAGCTGCTGTCTATATTAGATTTTTCTGGAACGCTTATAGTTAATGTCCAATCTGTAAAAATTGTTTTTGTATTGTTTACTATGTAAATATCGTATTGAGAGCCCCAAATATCACCGTCCTGCTGATACCAGCAGTTTAATGCACCGTCATCTCGGATAGGAATTTCCATTAAGATTTTACAGCCGGGAATGTTTGCAAAATCATCTACTTCTCTTTTTTTTGTATTGCGGTTGATAATAACATCTTCTGTAAGATGATGTTCAATCTGGTTTGTAAAGTTTATATATAAACAGATTCCAATTAATGAAAATGCACTTGCAATAAAAATTACTGCAGAAATAATGATTGCTTTCTTTTGCAGTATAAAATTAACTAATTTACTATCTTCCATAGTTCGTCCTGTTAATGGATATTATACCGCAAGAAAAGCAATCTGTAAAAAAAAGATTTTTTACTTTTCTATTTTATGACTCTTGTTAGAAAATCTGTTTTACAAGATATGGAATGGCTTTTTCAAATTTTACGCCGTACCAGTGGTCTTTGTCGTCTAATGTTGCTTTTATGGATTCAACAACATAATTTGCTGCAATTTTCGCAGAATCTAAAAGTGATTTTCCGTTGCAAAGGGCACCTGCAAAAGAAGAAGCAAATACGTCGCCAGTTCCGTGCATTTGAACAGGTAGTTTTTCTGTAAAATAATATTCAACTGTTTTTCCGTTACAGATAGCAGCACCAAGTTTGTCGTTTTGAAAACTTACTCCAGTAAGAATTACATTTTTTGCTCCAAGTTTTATAAGACCAAAACAAAGAGATTCAATGTATTCTTTTGTGTAGCCTTCTGCTTTGTATTCTGTATTTAAAAGGAAAGATGCTTCTGTAATGTTAGGAAGAATAACATCGGCACCATTACAAAGTTTTGCCATTTTTGACGGAAAATCTGCAGAAAAACCTGCATACATTTTGCCGTTATCTGCCATAACTGGATCAACAATAATAAGAGAATCTTTTCTTGCTGTTTCTTTAATGATTTTTTGAATGATTGGAATTTGTGCTTCTGAAACGTAACCTGTGTAGAATGCACTAAAAGTAATGTTGTGCTTTTTCCACATATTCAAAATGTTTTCCATATCGTTTGTTAAATCGTTAAAAGTCCATGAATCAAAAGCGGTGTGATTTGAAAGTACAGAACTTGGCAAAACTGCTGTTTCTATTCCGCATGCAGAAATAACTGGTAATGCAACAGTAAGCGAACACTGGCCAACACAAGAAACGTCCTGGATTGTAAGTAATCTTTTATCCATAAAAGTACCTCGTTTTTATTGTTTATATCACTAATTTAATAAAAAACTGATAATAGTTATATATTCATTTTTTGTAAATTTTAATATATCCAATTTTTTGCCTCAATTTTTTGGTAATTGCTCAAAAGTATTCATCTTGCTAAAATAAAATGGTTTTGACGTGTGTTTTTGCACGAAGGAAAATAAATGGAAAATTCAAAACGAACTGTAACTTGCGGAGAGCTTACAAAAG
>CAYZXM010000026.1:0-25947 GCA_964482455.1 uncultured Treponema sp.
CTTTTGACTTAATATTATTTCCTCAAAATTAGTCAAACGATACAGGAATCCATTTTTCTGTATCGCTTTGTTCCTGTGCAATTAACCCGGCTTTTAGCGATTTTACAGTTGTTTCGCCTAAAAGGTATTCTGTTCCGTTTGTTTCTATTTTTGCTCCGGGTGCGTTAATAGCCGCACCGTAAACTGCGTGGGAATATTCTCGGCTTATAAAAAGTGTTGAATCTATTCCGTTTTGTTTTAATAAAATGCACATAAGCATACTTCGGCTGTCGCAATCGCTTCCTGTTCTCATTATTGCATCTATTACGCTTGTAAAGTCGGAACTTTTTTTATCTCCTCTTTTGTAGTCAAAAGTCTGTACCCATGATAAAAGTGTCTGATTAAAGTTTTCTTCTATATTATTGGGATTTGATTTTATTAGAGAAGGATATAGTGCAGAGTTTATGTCAAATGCTACTTTAGAAAGTCTTGAATAACTATCGCGGAATATCGTTTTATAATAACGGCACCAAGCTTCTTTCCATTTATCTGACTTTGCATAAAGACAAAGAACGGAATATTCGCAGTCGATTATAAAATTATTTGCAAGCGATGCTTCACTGTCAATTTCTGTTTGGATTTGTTTTCCATTTATACTTAAATTAATTACCTTTTTTTGTTTTTCAGGAAAAGCATAAGTTGTGATTATTCCCGGGTAAAGATAACTTTTGCTTGTTACGCTAAGCGAATTTAATGTAGAAAGAATGAACTGCTGATAATTTTGTGCAATTTTTGATTCTGCATAGCATAAAAGTAAAAGGTCTGCATTTTTTTGTGGAAGTTTTACGCATACTGCCCAGCCTTCTGCTTTTCCATTTAGTATTTTTGATGTAGTAAAACTTGAAACTGCACATTCTGTTTCTGACCATAAAAAAGAATCTGGTCCTTCATATTCTGCACTAAGTTTATCAAGGGCTGTTTTTAGATTTGTTTCTGCTTTTTGTGAATCATCACTTGGATAGATTTTTAGTACAAAATCAATAGGAAGAATTGTATTCCTGAATTGATACGACATTCCGTCTGGTGTGTGGCTTGTTATTGTGTAACATTCAGGTATGTCTAGCGAATAGCCGAAATCATCATCTGTAACTTTTTCTGCATGTACGGCTGCTGGAAGTAATACGCAAAGTAAAAAAAATGCTGTTGCGGAAAAAATTGTAAAAATACGGCTTCTTGTCATTTTAATGCTCCTGTTTTATATTATTTTCGGATGAAAACTATACCGATTTTATTTGAAAATGAAGAAATTCTTGTAATAAATAAGCCAAGCGGCGTTTCTGTTCAAGGTGGAAATGGAATTGCTCATCCTCTTGATAAGGAACTTGCCATACAAACTGGGTATCCTGTTTTTTTGGTTCATCGCCTTGACCGTGATACAAACGGCCTTATGATTGTAGCGAAATCTTCTTTAGCGGCTGCAAAATGGACAAAACTTATTGCAGGAAAACTTGTACGAAAGGAATATACTGCTCTTTGTGCGGGTTCCATCGGTGCAAAAAAAGGAACAATCAGAACTTCTGTTATTCAACATGGAGATGAAAAGCCTGCTGTAACTCATTATGAAGTTTTAAAAGAAGAGCAGATTGATTTTGAAGGACAGAATATTACTCTTTCTACTTTAAGACTTCAGTTGGAAACCGGGCGTATGCATCAGATTCGTATTCATCTTGCAAAATCCGGTTGCCCGATTGCAGGGGATGATAAGCATGGAAACTTTAAGATTAATAAAGTTTTAAGAAAAGCACTTGGAATAAAAACTCTTCAACTTACTTCAAGTAAACTTTCTATCCCATTAAACGGGCGTGAGTGCGTGTTTACAATTAATTGACATAATTTTAAAAAAACTGTATTTTTATGTAGTACATTTTAATATTTTTTAAAGTGGACTCGTCAAAGCGACGGGTCTTTTTTTATGTTTTTAAAATATTATAAAAGGAGAAAAATGGAATACGAGCCATTAGAAAAAATGCCACATTATGCAGAGTGTGCTCCGCTTGTGGAAGGTCTTGGGTATACACTTGTGGAATTGCATATTTCACCTGCAAAGACTGTTACAAAGATTACGGCGGTTATTGCTTCTAAAGATCCTACTATTGATATTGGTGTGAATGATTGTTCAAAAGTTCATCATGCACTTTTACCTAGACTAGAAGCTATTTTGGGTACAGAAGATACTTATATGGAACTTACTTCGCCTGGAATGGAACGGAACTTTAAGAATGCTGCTGAATTTTCTATTTTTAAAGGCAGAGAGGTTCGTGTTTGGGATAAAACTGTATCGGATTGGGTTAGCGGAAAGATTATTTCTGCGGATGAAAAATCGGTTACTTTGGAAAAAAATGGCGAAAGCCAGGTAATTTCCTTTGACAATATTGCAAAAGCAAAATTTATTCATTTATAGAAGTTGTAATTTTACAAAAACGGGGGCTTAAAATGTCAGAGATGGCAGAAGCAATTCGTGCTTTGATAGACGAAAAAGGTTATTCAGAAATGTCTGTCAGACAGACTATTGAAAGTGCGCTTAAGGCGGCTTACAAAAAAACTTATGGTACTTCAGACAATGCAATCGTAAAGTTTGCAGATGATATGTCAGATGTTGCAATTTATTCAAGAAAAACAGTAGTAGATGGTGTTTACGACCCTGTTATAGAAATTGAACTTGAAGATGCAAGAAAGATGAGCGATGAAGTTGAACTTGGGGATGAAATTGATATTCTTGAAGACCCTAAAACTTTTGCTCGTGCAGCAGTTTCTACCGGTAAGCAGACGGCTCATGTTGGCTTAAACGAAACTGTAAAGGATTCTCTTTATAATCAGTATAAAGACAAAGTTGGTGAACTTATAAACGGTTATGTTCAGCGCCAGAAGAACGGAAATGTTTTTGTTGATTTAGGAAACAATGGCCGTTTGGAAGGTTTTTTGCCTGTAAAATTCCAGTCACCGCGTGAAACTTATGAACAGGGCGATAGAATTAAGGCTATTATTGCTGAAGTTAAAAAAAGTTCAAATGGTCTTCAGTTAGTTCTTTCTCGCAGTGATCCTAGACTTGTTGAAATCACAATGGAACTTGAAATACCAGAAATCTCTGACGGTACTATAAAAATTGAAAAGTGTGTGCGAGATGCTGGTTATAGAACAAAGATGGCTGTTTCTACAACTCGCGAAGATGTTGACCCGGTTGGTGCATGTGTTGGTACTAAGGGTGCCCGCATTCAAACAGTTATTCGTGAACTTTTAGGCGAAAAGATTGATGTTTTGCGTTATGACCAGAATCCTAGCGAGTTCATAAAAAATGCTCTTTCTCCGGCTCAGGTTGAAAGGGTAGTTATTCTTGATGAAAAGAAAAGACAGGCTCTTGCTATTGTTGAAGATTCTCAGTTCAGTCTTGCAATTGGTAAGCAGGGACAGAATGTAAAACTTGCAAACCGCCTTTGCGACTGGTCAATCGATGTAAAAACTGTAACACAGTGCGAAGGAATGGATCTTTCTGAAAAAGCTACAACACAGGCTGCTCTTAGTTTGTTCAAGAATGATACTGAAGCAGATACAGATATTACAACAATTGCTGAACTTCCAGGCGTTGATGAACGTGTTGTTGATATTCTAAAAACTAATGGTATTGAAGATATTGTTCAGTTTATGGAAACTTACGACAACGGTTCAATGGAAAAAATTGACGGTCTTAAAAAAGAAGAAATCGACTCTGTTTATAATCTTATTAAAGAAAACGTTGATTTTGTTACTGAAGACGGTGAAGAAGTTGCTATGGACAATGTTGAAGATAGCGAAAAAGAAGAAAAATACTATTGTCCTGAATGCGGAGCAGAAATCACAGTCGATATGGATCATTGTCCAAAATGTGGCATTGAATTTGAATTTACAGAAGATGAGGAATAAGGATATAGAATGGCCGAAGAATCAGAAAAAAAGCAGGCATTTGTCGTTCATAAAAAACAGCCAGAAAGCACAGTGCAGTCTTCTAGTTCTGCAAGTGTGAACAATTCTGGTGTTGCAAAGAAAAAGGTTGTTGTTGTAAAAAAGCGTACTCCAGGACAAGATGCTCCTGTAAATAAAAATGAAAATCAGAAGAAAGATGGTGTTCGTCTTGTTGTAAAAAAGGCTGAAAGTGCTGGTACTCCTGCAGAAAATAAGAGTGCAGAACATGACGGACAGTCTAACGGGCAAAGCCAGGCTCAAACGCAGTCTCGTGGTCAGGGTTCTGGTCAATCACAGGCTCAGCACCAAGGGCAGCGTTCTTTTAATCAGCGTAATGGTAATGGCGGTCAGCATTCAAAGTCTGATGGCTCTAGAAGTGACGGTTCTCGTTCTGGTCATAGAACTTTTGAATTAAATACAGCTCGTCCTAATGTAAAGGCTGGAAATCTTTCTGATTTTGGAAATCGTGATAGAAACAGAAACGGCTATAATCGCGGTGGTTACAATAATGGTGGCGGTTATGGAAACCGTCAGGGCGGATACCAGAATCGCGAAGGTGGTGGTTTTACAGGTACTCAGGCTCGACAAGGATACCAGAATCGTAATCAGGACGGAAATCGTCAGGGTGGTTTCCAAAATAGAAACGGTCAGGGCGGCTCTTATCAGGGAAATAGACAGGGTGGTTTCCAGAACAGAAACGGTCAGGGTGGCTTTAACCGTGGACCTAGATTTGGCGGTGGTCAGCCTGGTGGCTTTAGAATGGGTGGCGTTGCTCCTGTTCCACAGATGATGCAGGGAAAAACTCCTGCAAAAAAAGCTTTTAAGGGTAAAAAGCAGGTTTATAATCGTAAAGACGAAGAACAATACGATGATAATCTTTTTGAAAATAAAAAGAAGATAGAAACTCCAGCATCTGTAGTTCCAAAATCTATTGAAATTATGGAAACAGTTTCAATTTCTGATCTTGCAAAAAAGATGAATCTTAAGGCTTCTGAAATTATCGGAAAACTTTTTTCAACTTATGGTCAGATGGTTACTATTAACGAATCCATAGATAAGGATACTGCCGAACTTTTATGCAGTGAATATGGATGCGAAGTAAAAGTTGTTTCTTTGTATGATGAAACTGTAATTAAGGGTGATGAAGATATTGCTGAAAATATGCAGGCTCGTCCGCCAATTGTTACTGTAATGGGTCACGTTGACCATGGTAAAACAAAAACTCTTGATGCAATCCGTAATGCACATGTTGCAGAAGGCGAAGCAGGTGGAATTACACAGTCTATTGGTGCTTATTCTGTTTCTACTCCAAAGGGAAATATTACTTTCCTTGATACTCCGGGTCATGAAGCATTTACAATGATGCGTGCTCGTGGTGCTCAGGTTACTGATATTGTAGTTTTGGTTGTTGCAGCTGATGACGGCGTTATGCCGCAGACTTTGGAAGCTATTGCTCATGCAAAAGATGCTAAGGTTCCGATTATCGTTGCTGTAAACAAAATTGATAAGCCAGAGGCTAATCCAGACCGAGTAAAAACTCAGCTTTCTGAACAGGGACTTACTCCAGAAGAATGGGGTGGCGAAACTCAGTATGTTAATATTTCTGCAAAGCAGAAAATTGGTATTGATGAGCTTTTGGATGCTATTCTTCTTCAGGCTGAAATGCTTGAACTTAAGGCTACTTACGATTGCCGTGCAGAAGGAAAGATTCTTGAATCTAGAATTGATCAGGGACGTGGTGTTGTTTCTTCTGTAATTATTCAGAGAGGAACTTTAAAGCAGGGTGATCCTTTTGTTGCCGGTATTTATTCTGGCCGCGTTAGAGCAATGTTTGATGACCGTGGACACAGAATTAAGGAAGCAGGTCCTTCTACTCCAGTAGAAGTTCTTGGTATGGAAGAAATGCCAAATGCAGGAGATCCATTCCAGGTAACAGAAGATGATAAAGAGGCTCGTGCAATTTCTACAAAACGTCAGGAATTAAAACGTTTTGAAGCAGCAAAAGCAGTTAAGAAAACAACTCTTGAATCTTTGTACAGCGATATTGCAGCAAGTGAAGTTAAAGAATTTAAGGTTATTATTAAGGCCGACCTTCAGGGTTCTGCAGAAGCATTGAAGGCTTCTCTTGAAAAACTTTCTACAAAGGATATTCGTCTTGTTGTAATTCACAGTTCTGCTGGTGCAATTAACGAATCTGATGTTACGCTTGCTGCTGCGGATTCAAATGCAATCATTATCGGCTTTAATGTTCGTCCAACTCCAAAAGCAAAGGCGTTGGCAGATGCTGAAAAAGTTGATATTAGAAAATACAGCATTATCTACAAGTGTGTAGAAGAAATTCAGGCTGCAATGGAAGGTATGCTTGCTCCTGATACAAAGGAACAGGTTATTGGTAACGTTGAAGTTAGAAATACATTCAAGGCTCCTAAAGTTGGCGTAATTGCCGGTTGTTATGTTCTTGATGGTGTTGTAAAACGAAATTCAATGGTTCATCTTGTTCGTGATGGAATTGTAAAATATACAGGAAAAATTGCTTCGTTAAAGCGTTTTAAGGACGATGTAAAAGAAGTTACTACAGGTTTTGAATGTGGTCTAACTCTTGAAAACTGGCAGGATATTCAGGTTGGAGATACAATGGAAGTGTTTGAATACATTGAAGTTGCACGAAAACTTGGTGATGAACTGCATGATGATCGTGCTGAAAATGAAAAGAAGGCTAAAGCAGCGGTAGAAAAAGCAATGGCTGAAGCTGAAGCAGAAAAAGAAAGAGAAGCAGAAGCACTTGCAGCAGAAAAAGCCGCTGGAAAGGCAAAAAAAGCTGAAAAAGCAGAAAAAGCAAAGAATTCTGAACTTTCAAATGGAGTTTCTGAATAATGGGTCAGTACAGAATTGAACGACTGAACGCTCAACTTAGAGAAGAAATTTCTAAGTTGATTGTTCTTGGCGAAATACATGATCCTCGTGTTACAGGAAAGAAAGGTTTTAATGAATCTAGAATGGATGTTGCACCTTTTCTTTCTGTAAATCGAGTTGAAGTTAGCCAGGATTTAAGTTATGCAAAAGTTTATGTTTCAAGTTTTGCAAGTGATGAGATGCTTGAAAATGGCGTAAAAGGCTTGAATAGTGCTTCTGGTTTTATTCAAACTACAATCGCAAAAAAAATGCGTATACGAAAATTTCCTAAGCTGACTTTCATTGTGGATTCTGGTATGAAAGAAGGTTTTCATATGGTTCAAAAATTAAATGAGCTTGAAGAAATGTCAAAATCATTTGAAAAATTGAACTCAGATAATACTACTCCTAATGAATCAGAATAGAATAGTTCTTCTTGCAAAGAAGCCTGGGACAACAAGTTTTTCAAGTCTTTTTACTGTAAAGCACGCTTTTGGAACTTCAAAAGTGGGGCATACAGGAACACTTGATAGTTTTGCTTCCGGGCTTCTTGTTGTATGTACTGGTAGTTTAACGCGTCTTTGTGGTCGAATTACTGAATTTTCAAAAACTTATGAGGCAGTTATAAAATTTGGTGAAGAAACAGACACTCTTGAATGTACTGGAAATGTTATACGTACAGCACCTCTTCCAAGTTATTACTCTCTTGAACAATCTGTAAAATCTTATGTTGGAAAAAGTTTTCAAAAGCCACCTGCATATAGTGCATTACATGTTAATGGTAAGCGGGCAAGTGATTTAGTTAGAAGCGGAAAGAATGTTGAAATGCCTTTGCGTGAAATTGAAGTTTTTTCTGCAAAGATTCTTGAAGTTCAATTTGCATCTAATCATGATAATTCTGAAATTGATTTTAATGAAAAAAAAGTTATTGCCTGTTGCATAGAATTTTCTGTTTCAAAAGGAACATATATTCGTTCTCTTGCTCGGGATATTGCTTATTCTTGTGGTAGTGCAGGGTATTTAATTGGTCTTTTGCGTACAAAAGTTGGTAATTTTAATCTTGAAGATGCTGCAGGTTATTCTATGCTTGAAGATTTTAATATTGAAAATGCTTTTTTATCAGCAGAAAGAATACGAGAACACGAAAAAAAATTATTAGAATCAAAATTAAATAATAATTATAAAAAGAATAACAGCAAAAAAAATGATCTAAATCCTTTGGAATTAGAACTTGAACAAGAATGTATAAAAAAATCTGTTTGTATGACTCGCTCTTTAGCTAATCAGTGTGGGTTTGCTTGCCTAACTTTAGCAGATGGAAAATCAACACTTTTTGAAAATGGTGCAAAACTGAGTAATAATATGTTTACGACTTCTTTATATGACATAAAAGAAGATGTTGTTGCAGTTTTTACACCGTTAGAAGATTTTAAAGGTCTTTTAGAAAGAAATGAAAGTGGTCATTTTTGTTATTCATTTGTAATTCATTGATTTTTTTACCTATTAAAATTTAAGATTTTTTAAATTTGTACTTGATTTTTTTTTCTATTTTCTATATATTAATACTCATCTAGCGGGATGTAGCGCAGCTGGTAGCGCGTCTGGTTTGGGACCAGGATGTCGCAGGTTCAAATCCTGTCATCCCGAATTTTTATTATTACAGATAATATTTGTTTTTGTGGCACTTATTTTTGATAAGTGCTTTTTTTTTATGATATTCAGAAAGTATTAGGATAAAAGCGGTTTTCTATTTTACCTTATTTAATACTGTTGTATAATGTTCTTATGGAAATGAATTTTAAAAAAGCACGTAAGGTTTTTTTGGGTGGTTCGGGAAATGTAAAGCGAATCGGACTTGGTGGGGATGAAAGTATTTCTGTTCAAACAATGTGGAAATCTAGTATTGTTGATATATGTGATGATAATGAAAAACTTTCAGAACTTATAAAACAGATAAATGTATTAAAATCTCTTGGATGTGACATTTTAAGATTTGCAGTTCCAGATAAAAAAAGTGCCTTAAGTCTTGTAAAAATCCAAGCACTTACAGATATGCCCCTTGTTGCAGATATACATTTTGATTATAGACTTGCTTTAGAATGTCTAAAAGGAAACGTAGCGGCAATTCGTATTAATCCTGGAAACATTGGGGATAAAGAGCGTGTTTGCCAAGTTGTTAATGCCTGCAAAGAAAAAGGTGCAGCGATTAGAATTGGAGTTAATACAGGCAGTTTACCTAAAGATCTTTTTGAAAAAGTTGAAAAAAAAGAGATTTCTCGTTCAGAAGCATTAGTTCTAACCGCTGCTCGCGAGGCAGAAATTTTTGAAGAATTAAAATTTGATCAATATGTTGTTAGTATGAAAGCATCTTCTGTAAGAGAAACAATAGAAGCTAATGAAAACTTTGCAAAAAAATATGATATTCCTTTGCATATTGGTGTTACAGAAGCAGGTCCGCTTATTACAGGTGTTGTAAAGTCAACGATGGCATTTACTCACCTTTTAAACGAAGGTATTGGAAGTACGATTCGCGTAAGTCTTTCTTCTTCTCCGGAAAATGAAGTAATTACTGCACGAGAGATTCTTCATGAAACTGGAAAAAGAAAGGGCGGTGTAACTATTGTTTCATGCCCAAGATGTGGTAGGGAAGGTTTTGATGTTCATTCTTTTGTGGAACGCTGGCAAAATGAATTACTTTCCATTAATAAAGATATTACTGTTGCGGTAATGGGCTGTGTTGTTAATGGACCTGGAGAAGGTAAGCATGCTGACCTTGGAATTGCTGGTGCTGGTGGAAAAGCAATTATTTTTAAAAAAGGAAAAATCATTAGAACTGTAAATGACTCTGATGCCGATAATGCTTTTAGGGAAGAATTAAATTCTCTTTAAAATTTTATATAGGGAATTAGAATGAAAAAACGTCTGTTAATAATTTTGTTTTTTTTGTCTTCATTAAATTTATTTTCGCAGATACAAAAAAACTTTGATTATGTTTATAACTATGAAAGAATTTTAGAAGATGCACAGATTGCATACGAAGAAAATGATTATGGCAAGGCTTTAAATCTTGCAGAAAAATCAAAACAATCTAAAAAAAATCACTCTGAATATGAAATTTCTGTTCTTGAAAATTCTTTAAAAAGTTCAGATGTTAAAAAAAAGGGCGATTCAATAGAAAATATTCTTGAAGTTCTTTTAGAAAGAGAAGATTACGATGCAATTAATATTATTAAACGTAATTTAAAAAAATATGGCGAATCATTTTTTAATAATTCAAAACAACAACTTTTGACTTTTATAAAAAGAAATTCTGTTTTTCCTGAAGCAGATTTTTTAATTGGAAAGATTTATTGCCTTGAAGGTGAATATGAGCTTTCCTATAATTGTCTTTTGACTTCATATAAGAATGCAGAATTTCTTGATATTTATGATGAAAGATATGATATTCTTTACGAACTTGCAAATATAAGTAAAATTCTTAAAAAAAATGACAAATATGAAGAGTATCTGCTTTTAATTTTAACGCAGAGTTTTGAATTTAAGGATAACTCTTTTTGTGCTTCAATAAAGAAAACTGTTGAAAGTTCAAAAACTGATTGTATGGAAAAGTTCTTTTCACATTATCGATGTACCAACTATAATCTTTTAAATGCATATTTTGATCTTACGGAATATTATCAGGAACAGCGTCAATATGAAAAAGCATTAAAGACTTGTGAATTTGGTGTTATTACTGCGTATACAAAATTTGTAAATGTATTAAAAAAACGCAATCCAGAGTTTGAAATTAGTTCTATTTCTGATGTTTTTAAGGAAGTTCAAAATTATTCTGATATTATTGAATGGGGAAAAGAAAATAACATTTGGAAAGGTTTTTATACACTTGCAGATTTAAGTTATATTAACAATAACCTTATTTTTTCAATGCAACTTTTTAATATCTTAAAAGATTATGAACCTGAAGTTTATTGGAAAAACAAGGTGGAAATCCGACTTTCAGAAATTATTCCTAAATAATTTTGATTTTGGACTTACAAATTTTTAGATTAATAATGAAGTCCAAGCCCGATTGAAATTTCATAAGATTTTACGTTATCACGCCAATCTTGATGGAAGAATGATTTTATTTTTGGCATTTTTCGGCTTAAATCTACACCAAAACTTGCTCGAACTTGAATTCCCTTTATTTTTAGTGGATAGATAATTCCTTCAAGACCACCGCATAAAAATCCATCTTTTGGATGGAACGTTGTATCAGATGCTTCGTTATGGAAAATAGCAAAATCAACAAAAGGTGAAATTTGTGCTTCAAGGTTAAAATATTTTGCAAACTTAATTTTTTTAATTAAAGGAACATCTTCCCAATAGATTCTGCATATTTTTATTGGTACATCAATATTTACTACAAGTGCCGCTGCAGATGTACAAGCTTTTTCATGAACGTGTTCACCTGTGTCTTCGCTAAAATATTGATCATCGCGAATACCTCTAAGTCTTTCTCCAAAGGATTTAGTTCCATTCATTACCGCAAAACCGTAAATGTCTGTATTTATAGCAAAATGCTTAAATGCTTTGTAGGCTAAAATTTCGCCAGTTACAGATGGAATAAAACTATATGTTTGAAAGTTATATCCAAATGAATTTGTAATGCTTAAAGAAAGACCGTTTCTAAAATTTTCAATCCAGTTTACACGTTCTGTAGAAAGAGTTTGTCCAAATGATATAACAGGACTGCTTAAATCTGTATTTTCGCTGCTGATTCCATCAAAATCCCAGTAATACGTTCCTTCAAAAAATGGAGTATAATAAATCTTACCCCAGTTATTTATTTCCTGAATTGTAATTGGAATCGATAAACCTATCTTTTCGCCAAAATATGTGTCATCTCCATAATGAACAACCTTACCATTTAAATCTTCTTCTTTATAATCCAAGTTTTTTGCAAAAATCTGGTTAAAAGTAGTTTCAACAGAAAATTTATTGAATTTTTTTGTAAGATTAAGACCTGTATCAATATTCCATTCTGGAGTTGAATCTCCGAATGTATAAGAAAAATCAAAAGAATTTTCCCATGTTGCATCTAAACTTGCTAATTGAAATGGTGTTTCAAAATCAAAGCCTAAACCTACAAGGGTGTCTGTAGGTTTATCGTTTTCATCAAGTTCAAAGGCGAACTTTGCTTCTCCAGTCATTGTTTCCATTGAACCTAAAAAGTTTGTATCCTTCATTTTTACTGTTAGATTCAATGAATCCCCTGAAGAATATTTAGGATATGGTGCTGCAATAAAATGCATTGAATCATAAGTTGAAATTTGTAATAAAACTAAAGATTCATCGTTTTCATTTGGTTCTGAAACAGAAAAATCAACAGAAACTTTTTCAAAATTTCTAGTATTTTCTATCTGCTGTTTTAAGTCGTTTATGTATTCAACAAGTTCATCTTCGTTATTAAATATTCTTTTATAATCAACTGGAACTTTTGTTTTTAAGGAATATTCTCGAGTTTTTCCAGTAAAATTGGCACGCGAGCCAGTTATTTTGTATTCTGCACTTTTTATTCTGTAAGAAGAAGCAAAAAGGGCAGAACCTAGCACTAAGGAAGACAATGCGATGATAATTTTTTTCATTTTTTAATATGCACCTTTTCCATTTATAACAACCCAAACGGTTTTTATTATAATCCACAAATCAAGCCAGACGGACCAATTCTGAATGTAATATGTATCAAGGTTAATGCGTTCTTCGTATCCAGTGTCAGATCTTCCAGAAATCTGCCACATTCCAGAAAGACCTGGAGTTACAGAAAGAATATACGAGGCATTTTCACCATATTTTTCAAGTTCTTCTTCTGTTACAGGACGAGGACCTGTAAAACTCATTTCTCCTATAAAGATATTCCATAACTGCGGAAGTTCATCAAGACTCGTTTTTCTTAAGATTTTTCCAAAAGGAGTAACACGAGGATCATTAATAAATTTTCTGTCTTTTTCCCATTCTGCACGGCGAACTGGATCTTCTTTAAGGATTTTTTCAAGCATTTCCTGAGAATTATTGTACATTGAACGGAATTTCCAGCATTTTATGCATTTTCCGTTTTTTCCAACGCGTTTGTGTCCGTAAAAAACAGGTCCTGGAGAAGTAATTTTTATTATAATTGCAATGATTATCGAAAGGGGAATAACTATAACAGAAGCAATAATACAAAGTACAATGTCAATAAGTCGTTTTATAAAAAGATTCCAGCGTTTTGTAAGATTATGAGTAGAAGAAAAACCTAACATTCCGCCTAAATCACGCGGATGCATTGTAGAGGTATAAATGTCCTGATGAGTAGAAATGTTTATTGTATAACGATAGGAACTCATTAAAGGTTTTATGTTACCTTTAAAATCGCAAAGAATTGCCGCCTTTATATTAAGTTGTTTTATTGTGTTTAAAATCTCTTTTGAATCTGGAAAAACTGGAATTTCATTGTACATGCAACATTCTGTAGCATTGCTGTCTATTATTACTGCAGGTTTATATCCTAAATCAGGACGTTTTAAAAGCCGATCGATAACTTCGTTTGCACTATCATTTGTACAATAGATAACAGCTGGAACTCCGTAAAAATTAAATTTTCCAAAAAGATGACGTGCAAATTCTCGTACCGCAGGAAGTCCTATTGCAGAAATAGGAGTTGCAAGTAAAAAAGCACAGATTACGCCCCAATTGTCGCTGTCTTGCACAATATTGTCTGCTATAGCTTTTGTAATGGAATCGTTGCCTTTTCCAAAAAAAATAAGTGCGATACAAATCCCTGAATAACAGAAGAAAGAGATGCTCGACATTTTTCGTACTTCTTCTGATGGAGAAACCATTATTCCCGGATACAAACCGCCAGCATAAAAAATGACTAAGATAAGAGGAAAGAAAACTGAATAATAAATAAATGACCTAAAATTGATTGCAGATGGATTTATAAAATTCATTATAAGAAACGCAAGTCCGACACAACAAAAAAGTGCAATGGCATCTGAAATCATAATCATAAGACCAGATAAAAAAGAACTTGTTCTGTTTCTGTATGTTTTCTTAAAGTAAGTTATAAATTCGCTTGTAGTCATAGGCTAGTATTTTAACTTTTTAATGGTTTCTTGTACAGTATCTGTAAATTCTTTGCGGAATCTTTCTTCTGTAAATGATCTTGCATGAGAAACAATTTCTTCTTTTATAAATTGTCCTTGTGTATCAAGTTTTTCAAATTCAAGAATTGCATTTACAAGAGATTCTGTAGTTTGTTCATTAAAGAAAAGACCAGTTTTTTCGCTAATTACTGTTTCAAGTGCTCCTCCGCGGCCAAATGCGATTACTGGAGAACCGCAGGCTTGTGCTTCCAATGGAACAAAGCCAAAATCTTCTTCTGCACAAAATAAAAGAGCCTTACATCTTTGAAGATAATCTTGTAAAACATCATCGCTTGCTCTGCCAAGAAAAACAATGTTTTTATCATTTGAAGCAAGTTTTTTTAAGTTTTCCATTTCTGAACCGCTGCCAATTACTACAAGTTTTCTTTTTAATTTTTTGCAGGCAGATATAGCAAGATCGATTCTTTTGTACGGAACAAGCCGGCTGAATGCAACGTAAAAATCTTCCCTTGGGTTTTCAGAAGGATTAAAACGACTTACATCTACCGGAAGATAAATAACTTTTGCATCTCTGTTCCAAAATTTTTTTATTCTTCGGGCAATAAATTTTGAATTTGCGATAATTGTATCGATTCTTTGGCTAGAAACGTAATCCCATAATCTTAAAGATGGAATCCATCTATTCATAAAAAAGCGGGTAAGTTTTCCGCTTCGTTTTCGGTAGTCAAAGAATAAATCCCATGCGTATCGCATTGGAGAATGAATAAAAGCAACGTGCGGAACATAAGGCGGAGTTATTATTCCTTTTGCACAGCACGAAGAAGAAGAAAGCACAAGATCAAAACCTGTAAAATCAAACGATTCAAAGGCGTTTGGCATAAATTTTAATAGTTTTGTATAGATTTTTGATGCCAAAGGAATTTTTTGAATCTTTGAAGTATGAATTATATTATCCTTAAAATGTTCGCCCATTTTCTTTTTGTCATAAACAAGTGTGAATATTTCTGCATCTGGGTAGATTTTTAAAAGATATTCAACAAAAAGTTCGGCACCACCGTAATTAACAAGCCAGTCATGTACAATTGCAACTTTCACTGTATTTCCTCCAGTGTTTTTTGAATGATATTAAAAGTTTTTTCAAATGAATAAATTTGTGGGATATTTTCCAATTCGCTAGATTCATCTTTTATTGATAAAAGTTTTTCCGCAAGGTCTTCTGCATTTTCTGATTTAAAAAACGTTACCGGAAAATCTTTGTAAATTTCTTTAAATACTGGAATGTCAGAAATTATCACTTTTGTTCCAAGACTCATTGCCTCTAGCGGTGGCATTCCAAAACCTTCGTAAAGGGATGGTTGAATAAGTCTTTTTGTTTTTTTGTAAAGATTTTTAAGTTCAGAATCGCTTATCCTACCGGTAAATTCTATTGAACCAGCTGGCATTTCGTTAATTTTTTCAAAAATTGATTTATCGATAGTTCTGAAATTTTCGGAATTTCCAGTAATTCTAAGTTTAAGGGAAAATCCTTTTGCTCTGGCTATTTTAAACGCTTCGATTAAGATTGAAAGCCCTTTGTGTTTTTTTATGTTTCCAACAAAAAGAATTGAATCTTCTTTTTGTACTTTTAAGTTTGATTCAGAATCTTTTTTGTAAAACCAGTCTGGAACGGCGTTGTACGTTACAACAATCGTTTTTTTGCATTTTAAATGGTGAATTATGCGTTCTTTAGAAAAGTTTGAAACCGTAAAAATCTTTGTGGATTTAAATATGGCATATTTATAGAAAAATTTTCGTATCAATGTGCCTAGTTTTGACGTAAGTCCTTGAACATCCAAAAAAACAACGTCGTGAATTGTTGTATAAATTGGAATTTTTATTCCACAAGGAATATTAAAATAAGGCGAATAATAAATATCACATTCATTGATTTTTTTTAAAATTGATTTTGGAAAGGCAAAAAGTTCTTTTAGTGAAAAAGTTTTTACATCCAAATTTATTATTTCTGTTTTGTCCGATTTAAATTTTTCAAGTTCTTTTTTATTTCCTAAAAGAATACATTCATTCTTTTTTACAAAGTAGGGAAGCAGTGCATTAATATAGGAACCGATTCCACCGCTGTTTGTCATTCGGCAATCTATGGCAATTTTCATACAGATAGAATAGACCAAACTGTTTATTTTTTCTACAAAAAATGTTAAAACAAACCAATGTATTTTATAAAAAAGATTCTTAAGAAAAATTTTGTTTTAAGTTTAGTCATTTTGTTTTTCTTTTCTAATTTTTTAACTGCAGGTCCTCTAAGTTCGCAGCAACTTTTTCCAGCGGGACATTGGGTTTACGACGCTCTTATTATGCTGTGTAACGAAAGTAAGCAGACTTCTTTTGCTGTAAACGCTCCAATTACAGCAGGAGAATTAAAAATGTATTTAAATCTTATTCCTTATGAAAACTTAAGTGATTCCAGTAAGAATTTATATGATAAACTTTCAGATTTTCTTGGTCACAAAGATTTTAAAATCGATATGGGACCAGTTTATTTTGGTTATAATGTAAAATCTTCTCCGACTGTTCTTTATAAAAGTAATTCAGAGATTGACTGGTCATTTGCTTCTGATTGGACCGGACATAAAAACTCTGTTAATGGTTATGATATTCTTTCAGTAGAAAATTACAGAAATAAAGCTGATGGTTCAAATATTAACTGGGATGAACATTTTTTAAAGGTTGAAGACAGACCTAAGATTTCTGATTCCTGTTTAGAATATGGTTCTTATTCTTCTTTTTTATCTTCGTATGCATCTTCTCCGTTTTTTGATCTTCCGCTTTATCTTGGTTGGAGTGATAATTTTATAATTCAAACCGAAGTAATGCTTGCAAAAAGTTTTTGGGGAATGAGTTCAGATTCAAATCTTGTGAATATTTTTTATGACACTTCTGATGTAGAATTTCTTTGGCCGCGTACTGCGTATGGAAGTTTTGGAAAATCTTTTGAAAAGTGGGGCGTAAATGTTAATTTTTCAAAACAAGGTCTTCAGATAGGAAAAACACTTACAGGTTCTGTTATTTATAATTCTACTTTTGACACCGAAGGGTATTTTCAGCTGAATCTTTATTCTCCACGTTTAAAATACAATCTTGATGTAGTTCAAGTAAGTACGGATAAATATCTTTATATGCATCACATAGATTCAAGGCCTTTTTTTAATTGGATAAGATTTTCTATTTTGGAAGCAACTCTTGTTCAAAGTGGCTTTGAATTAAAGCATCTTAATCCTCTTATGACAATGCATTCTTTTGGTTCATGGGAAGATAGCGATTATGTAAATGATCTTGAAGAACAATATTATGGCGAAGCACATATTTGTCAGTATATGGGGCTTTCGCTGGAATTTACGCCGTTTAAGTATTCTCGTTTTTATATTCTTTATGCACAAAATGAAATTCAAAGTCCATTTGAACTAGAATCTGCAAATGGAAAATCATTGCCAGACGGAATAGGCATTCAGTCTGGTTTTGAACTTACCATTCCAGATAAAAATAATGGCTTATGGACTGGAACAATTGAAGGCATTTACACAACTCCATTTTGTTACATAAAACAAGGTGCAGACTGGTCTTTATGCAGCACACGTTACGATATGCAGTCAAATACGGATGTTCCGCTTTGTTCGTGGATTGGCTCTCCTTTTGGTCCTGATGCAGCAGGTTTTAAAACTAGACTTTCCTATTCAAAACTTTCTAAATGGAATGTTGAGTTTGATTATCTTTTTCTTGCACATGGAACAAATTCGTTCGGTCTGTTTAATAATACGATTGAAATTAACGGCAAAAAATATTACGCCTACTATCCTAGTGTTTTAAGAAAACTTGGACTTATAACAGATGAAGAGGCAGAAGAAATTGCCCGCACGCATAAACTTACAGGAACTGTGCAATTTACAAATTCAATAACGCTAAGTTCAAATTATAATATTACAGAGCATACAGGTCTTTCCTTAAAAGCAGGGTACACTTTTATATTTAATAACAAGAATGTTAAAGATGATTTTGCACAAGGGTTTGAAGGTTCTGTTACATTTAATTATACTTTGTTTTAAGGTTTAAATATGAAAAAGATTTTTGTTTCGATTTTTGTTTTGTTTTTAAGTTTGCAGACAGTTTTTTCTCAGGAAAATATTTCAGTAAGTGTTGATGATGAAATATATAAAATTTTAGACGTTTCAGAAATGAAAGGTCTTTGCTCTTTTTTACCTGGTGCAAAACCATATACTGTAAAAAGAATTATAAAAGCAATTGATGAAATTTTAGAACATCAGGATGAATTAAAAGAAACAGAAATAAAAGTCCTGAATAATTTTAAAGACCGATATAAAATTAATCCTGAAAAAAAGAACAATGTAAAACATCTTGCCGTTCAAACAAACGATGAAAAAAATCATTTTTCTTTTCTTTATAATTTTTCATTTGATTCTGCTTTTTTCGGTGGGTTATACAACGATTCAGATTTTAATTCTTTTGGATTTGATATTTGCCCGGCGTTTAATTTTTATGGAGATATAACAAAATATATTTCATACAATTTTCAGGGGATTTTAGATTTAACTTATATGCCGCTTAATGAACAGGGAGAATATTTTATTGGTTTTCCTTGGTTTAACGATGGCGTAGAAGATTATTTTGACGGAAAAATGTCATCGGATGCCTCTGACGGAACTTCAATCAACTATAAAGATTTTGAAAATGAAAATAAGCGTTACATAAAAAAGTTCCAAAACAATAGTTATCTGCCATTTTCTTATAAAAAGCCATGGGACGGGCAGGTTTATCTTGTTTCTAATCTTTCTGCTTCTGGAACTGAAGGCTGGGCAACGGAATTTGGTGTTGGCGGAAGTGTTCTTGCAGAAATAAAAGCCTCTTTATTTGATGATCATCTTACAATAGGGGCAGGCAGGCTTTCTCATGAATGGGCTGCAATGGATGTTGGAAGTTCCCTTGTATTAAATAAGCAGGCACGCCCATTTTTTGAAGTAAATACAAGTCTTGAAATGTTTTCATGGCTTAAGTTTTCAACATTATCTGGAATTCTTGAATATCCGAATGCTGATTATATGCTGACTTCTTCTTATTTTCCGGATAAGAAAGATGGTGTAGATGATTCTTATTATTATCAGAATGCATTTTCGCTTAATATGCTTGAACTTAATTACAAGTATCTTCATATTGATTTAGGAAGTTCTGTTGTTTACCCTAAACGTTTTGAAATTGGTTATCTTTTTCCGCTTTTTATATATGTTGAATATCAAAATCATACTGGTGACTGTGATAATCTTGCTCTTTTTGGTGATATTATGCTTAGAAAGCCTGGAGTTGGAAAAGTCTGGGCATCAATTTATTTTGATGAACTTAACATTCAAAATAACTGGTTTAAGGATACTCGTGTAATGTTTGCAGGGCAGTTAGGGGCAAAGGCGGTTATTCCGCTGCTTCCATTTGCAACTGTTTCTGCACGATATTCTAAAGTTGAGCCGTATTGTTATACTCATCATTCTATAAATTATGCTTCCAGTTATGACCACTACATTATGGAAAATTATACAAACAATGGTGAATCTTTGGGTTATTATCTTCCGCCGAATGCTGATGAGTTCCTTTTTAGGTTTGAAGTAAAGCCGAAAAGTTTTATTTCAACTGCGCTTCAGTATCAATTCATAAGGCATGGTGCAGATTATGGAAGTCAGCAGGTTCCAGGCAGTTCTTTGTATTCCGAACTTAGTAAATATAATCGTGATGAACTTGAAAAATACTTTTTGCATGACGGTGCATATAATTGGATTCACATCATAAAACTTGAAAGTACGTTTGAACATAAGAATTCAGAACGCAATCTTCAGTTGAGCGTAAATGCAGGTTTCCTTTACAGTTATTATACAATGATTGATTCTGACGATTACAACCGCGACATATACGGAAACAATGGAAATTGTAATAATGTAGATTTTTCTACGCCTTATCATTTTGTTGATACAGAAGAATATCCTGTGCAAACAGGAGTTGTTGCAGGCTTTGGCTTAAAGGTAATGTATTAGCCTGAACTGAAATTAAAGATTCTTTAAAGTGCTGTAGAGTTTTTCTGCAGCATTTTCATATGTGTACTTTAAAAGAATTTCTTTTGGGGACTCTACATCTTCATTCATAATAGTTTTTAAATCTACATTTGCATCATCAGGAGAAATGTAATGTGCTGTATTTTGGTAAATTTCTGGTAACGATGCTGCCTGCGAAACAATAATTTTTGCACCAACAGAAAGGGCTTCTAACGGAGGAATTCCAAATCCTTCGTAATAACTTGGAAAAATAAAAGCAGTGCAGTTTTTCATAAGGGCTTTTACTTCTTCATCTGTAACGTAACCCAAAAGAACAACATTTTTAAGTGTTTTTAAATCATTTAATTCTTTTGGAACAAGTCCGCTGATTGCTTTTCCGCTAACGGCAAATGTTTCTTTTGGATGATTTTTTGCATAATGGCAAATCCATAAAAGATTTTTTCTTTTACTTAAAGAACCTAAAGTAAAAAAATATTTTTCTTTTTGTAATGTTGGAAATTTATTAAAAATATTTTCATCTGGTTGAATGTCTTTAAAGTGTTCCCAACCGTTTGGAATTACTGTGATTTTCTCTTTAGGGACTTTATATTCCGTTTGAAGCTGAAAACTGCTGAATTCTGAAACTGTAAAAATGTGTTTAGCATTTTTTGAAATATTTTTGTAATTAAGGCGACAATAAGTTTTTATAATCCTGTCTTTAAAAGATGTAAAATCTTTTGGAAATATTTTTGCGTAAATATCGTGCAAAAATGCGTATCCGCAATATTTTCCCAAAGGTGCGGTATTTGAAAAATTTAAACCGATAGAATTAGTTTTTTTGCAGTATTTTTTTAAAACTAAAAGATCCCATTTTGGAAAAGATTTTATTGTTTCTGTCGCTCTTATAAGTTTTATATTTTTAAAATCTGGAATAAATCTTGGATTTGCAGAAATTAAAATGGAAAAATCATCTGATGAAGTTAGAAGAGAATCAAGCCTTTTACACGTTTCACAGGCAAAACGTTCAATTCCTGTAAGATTTCTGTTCAAAAAGTTACCATTTATAAGAATCTTTTCCATTTTAATTCCACCTGTTCTTATGTCTGTATTTAATCGCGAGAATACAAATCCCTTGTATAAACTTTTTCTTTTACATCTTCAAGTTCACTGTTCCAGCGGTTTGCAATAATAATGTCTGTATTTTCCTTAAACCATTTTAAATCTTTTGTAACTTGCGAATTAAAAAAGCCGTCAGTTCCTTTGAATGTAGGTTCGTAAACGATAACGTTAATTCCCTTTGCTTTTATGCGTTTCATAACGCCCTGAACAGAACTTTGTCTAAAGTTATCGCTTCCAGCTTTCATTGTAAGACGGTAAACGCCTACTGTTTTTGGCTTTTTTGCAATAATCTGGTCTGCAATAAAATCTTTTCGCGTTCGGTTTGAGTCAACAATGGCTCGGATAAGATTTTGTGGAACATCAGAATAGTTTGCAAGAAGCTGTTTTGTATCTTTTGGAAGACAATATCCACCGTAACCAAAACTAGGATTATTGTAAAAGTCACCAATGCGGGGGTCTAAACTGATTCCTTCAATAATCTGTTTTGTATTTAGATTTCTAATTTCAGCATAAGTGTCAAGTTCATTAAAATAGGCAACTCTAAGTGCAAGATAAGTATTGGCAAAGAGTTTTATGGCTTCTGCTTCCGTGCAGTGTGAAATTAATGTTTTTACATCTTTTTTGATTGCACCTTCCTGCAAAAGAGAAGCAAAAAGTTCTGCTTTTGAAAAAAGGGATTCGTCATCTTTTGGGTAACTTACAACAATACGGGAAGGGTAAAGGTTATCATAAAGAGCATGACCTTCACGCAAGAATTCTGGAGAAAACAGCATATTGTTATAACCACTTTCTTTTCTAAGTTTTTCAGTGTATCCGACAGGAACTGTTGATTTTATGATGATTGTTGCATTTGAACCTGATTTTTTTACAAGTGAAACGACTGCTTCTACGCTAGAAGTGTCAAAAAAATTTTTTTCTTCATCATAATTTGTAGGTGTTGAAATTATTATAAAATCAGCGTTTTTATACGCTTTCTCTGCGTTGGTTGTTGCAGTTAAATCAAGGTCTTTTGTAGAAAGATATTCAGAAATTTCTTTATCAACGATAGGTGATTTTTTTGAGTTAATTAAATCAACTTTTTCCTGAACAATGTCTACAGCCGTAACTTGATTGTGCTGTGCTAAAAGAATGGCATTTGAAAGCCCTACATATCCTGTTCCTGCAATTGCAATTTTCATTTTATAAAATCTGCCTCTTTTTTATAATTTTTTATTTTGTAAAAATTAAAGTTTTATCTGTCGTGGAAGTCCTTCATTCATAATTGGATTAAGTTCTCCCTGAATTAAAGGTCTTATATAACGGATAACATCTTCAGTAACATAATCTTTTGTAATCCATTCAGATGGAACTGTTTTTTCTACATTTGCAATTTCATTAACATCTGAAGTCTCGTATGAAATTTTATAAGGAACGTTGCTTTCCCTTTTCATGCAGATAACTTTTCCAGTCATTTTGTTTACTATCGCATTGTAAACGGCTGCTTCGCCACAATTAAATGCTTCTTCTATGTCGGTAAGACTTGCAAAATGGCTTGCACATCTTTGAAGTGTAGAGATTTCTATTGCTCTAGCTTTTATGTGCAAAGTATCTTTTATTAGAGTCTCAAGGTATTTTGCACTTCCGCTCATCATTTTATGACCAAAAGCGTCTGTTGCAGTATTTTCGCTTGCAAGGCTGCAAACGAATCTTCCATCTGAAAGTTTTATGCCTTCGCTTATGGCTACAACGCAGTATTTTTTCTTTTGAATAATTTCTTTTACTCGTTGCATAAAAAAATCAACATCGAAAGTTTTTTCAGGAAGGAAAATCATATCGACACCTTCGCAGTCTTCGCTTTTTACAAGTGCAGCACTAGCGGTAAGCCAGCCTGCATTGCGACCCATTATTTCAACAATTGTAACTGCTTCGCAGTCGTAAATGCGACAGTCGCACACAAGTTCTTTTAAGGTTGTTGCAATATATTTTGCGGCACTTCCAAAACCAGGAGTATGGTCTGTAAGTGCAAGGTCATTATCGATTGTTTTAGGAACTCCTAAGAATTTTATTGAACTTTTTATTTTTTCTGCATATCCGCTTAATTTTTTTATTGTGTCCATAGAATCATTTCCACCAATGTAGAAAAAATATCCGATGGAAAGTTCATTTAGTTTTTTAAAGATATTTTCATAAATGGATTCATCTTCTGAATAATCTGGCAATTTAAAGCGGCAGGAACCTAAAAATGACGCTGGAGTTCGCTTTAATAAATCAATATTAATGCTGCTTTTAAGTTTTTCATCTAAATTTACGTATTCGTTGTTCAAAAGTCCCTTAATACCGTGAAGCATTCCATAAACGTTTTCAATTCCAAGACTCTTTGCTGCCTTATAAACTCCGGCAAGACTAGAATTTATTACACATGTTGGTCCTCCAGACTGACCGACAATAACGTTCAAAGACATAAAAACCTCTTTTAAAACAAAAATAATCCCAACGCCTTGAATTTATCATAAAGTTTGTTATCTAGCAATAAAAGTTTTTTAATGAGTAGTGTAAAGCGAGTGCAGTCTTTAAGTTTGGAAAAATGATATTATTTCAAAGGTTGTAACTATGGGTAAAAAAGATTATATTTATGCCTATGGATTTTACAGAATTTAATTTAAATGCAGATTTGCTTAAAGGTATTCAAGATGCAGGTTACCAAACATGTACACCTGTTCAGGAGCAAGTCTTAAAATTGTCGCAGGACGGTTCAGATCTTTATGTTCAGTCACAGACTGGAACTGGAAAAACTGCAGCTTACCTTGTTGCTATAATACAAGAAATGCTTTCAAAAGAAGAAAATAAGGGAAAGAAAGCATTAATTATGGTTCCAACTCGTGAACTTGCTGTTCAAGTGGAAGAAGAAGCAAAAACTTTGTGCAGTGCCTCATCATTAAAGCCAATAAGCGTATATGGCGGAGTAGGTTATGAAAAGCAGATTGCAGCTATAAAACGCGGTGCAGATATTATTATTGGCACTCCAGGTCGTCTTATAGATTTATGCGAAGGCGGAAATCTTTCGCTTTCAGATGCAGCGTTTGTTGTATGTGACGAAGCAGATCGTATGTTTGATATGGGATTTTATCCTGATTTAAGGAAAATCTTAAAACTCGTTCCAGAAAGTGAAAAAAGACAGACGATGCTTTTTAGTGCAACTCTGAATACTTATGTAAAAAATCTTGCATGGGAATATACTCGTAATCCTAAAGAGATTGAAATTGAAGCAGAAAACATTACAGTTTCTGAAATTGACCAGGAACTTTTGCACGTTTCAAGTGATGAAAAAGTAAAACTTCTTGTAGGAATACTTAAAAATGAAAACCCAGAAAGTGTAATTGTATTCTGTAATACAAAACGAAGTTGCGAAGTTATTGCCAAGCGTCTTGAAATTAATGGAATAAAAGCGGGTTTCATAATTGGAGATTTACCGCAGTTTAAGCGGCTTGCAATCTTAAAATCTTTTAAGAATGGAGAACTTAAAGTTCTTGTTGCAACCGATGTTGCAGCCCGTGGAATTGATGTTGATAATCTTGCTATGGTAATAAACTACGACCTTCCAAATGAAGCAGAAAATTATGTTCACCGCATTGGTCGTACTGCACGTGCCGGAAAATCTGGAAAAGCGTATACATTCTGCTCTGAACAGGATGTATATAGTCTTCCTGCAATTGAACGTTATATAGAAATGCAGATTCCTTCAAAAGTAGCTTATCCTGAACAGATGGCAGAAGATAAAAGTAGTGGCATTTATATAAAAACCGAATTCGGTCATGAAGATGAAGAATCATTCCATGGTGGTCATCGTGGTGACTTTAAAAAGAGTAATTCCAGAAAATATAACCATGAAAGAAATGGTTATGAAGCAAAAAAATACGAAAAATCTAGCGGAAAAGATAATTTCAGAAAAGAAAAGAAAGGCGAACGACCTTACAAAAAGAACTTTTCTAATGAAAGAAAATTTGAAAGAAAGATTAATACCGAAGAACTTGCAAATCTTTCTTATGAAGAACGCATGAAACTTTATAAGGAAAAATACGGTTCAGGAGTTGCTTCAAATTCAAATACTTCTGCAAGAACAACTAAAAAGGAAAGTTATTCAAAGAATAAAAATCATAATTACAAAAAAGGTGAATATAAAAAATCAGGATATAAGAAAACTGATTTAAAAAATGCTAATTACAAAAAGAATTATGATAAAAAACCTGAACAGAAAAAAGTACAGGCAAAAAAAGGCATTTTTTCAAAAATTATGTCCTTTTTTACAAAAAAACAGAAATAAAGGAAAAATAAATTGATTACAGTAAGTGATGTAAGTGTAAGTTTTAGTGAAAAACCATTATTCAAAGATGTTAATCTTAAGTTTACAAATGGAAACTGTTATGGAATTACTGGTGCAAACGGTGCTGGAAAATCAACATTTTTAAAGGTTCTTTCAGGCGAAATTGAACATGATTCCGGTTCGATTTCTATTTCGACCGGTGAACGTATGGCTGTTTTAAAGCAGGATCACTTTGCATACGATGCATATTCTGTAAAAGATACAGTAATGATGGGCTATCCAAAACTTTATGAACTTACAAATGCAATAAATGAAATTTATGCAAAAGAAGATTTTTCTGATGAAGATGGAATAAAAGCCAGTGAAATGCAGGCTGAGTTTGGTGAACTTGGCGGTTATGAAGCAGAAAATCAGATTGAACAGATGCTTTCTGGTCTTGGTCTTGAAGAAG
>CAYZXM010000027.1:0-25602 GCA_964482455.1 uncultured Treponema sp.
CAAGTTCAGGCAAAGGATTTTTACCAAACCAGCAATAATGAATTATTTTGGGAATATCATTCATATTGTCCGTCCTTTCAATTTATCTATTGCAAGAATGAAAAATGCTGGTATAAAACCTATAAAAAATGCAGAAAAGCCTGATTCTTTTATCTTTTCTTTTAAAGAAATTCTTTTATAGAATGCATATCTCCAATAAAGTAATGAATGTTTTACAAAAAACAAAAACGGTTGCTTACATTTCAATAACTCTGAATAGTACAAAGTAGCCCCTTTGCAATTCTTCTTTAATGTCTGAACAACTTTTGATGTAATAGAATCTTCAAGATAATCGCGAATGTAAATTGGTTCATTGATATAAATTGCATCATATTCTTTAGCAATTCTGTTCCACATCAGTCCTTCTGGAATGAACTTTTCATTTTTTAAAAGTGGAAAAGGATAGTTTTTTAAAACAGATGTTTTAACAACTTCTGCTCTATCCCCGACAGCCCTATATTTATAACGATAATCAAAAAAATTCGATACAACATCTTTTGTAAATGGATGTCTTCCAACAACTTTTCCATCATTAAAAACTGATAAAAATACTAGTCCAGAAAGTTTTTCGTTATTTTTTACTAATATCCACTTATCATAAATCAACTGAATTGCATTTTCTTTTATAGAATCATCACTATCTACACGAAAAAAGATTTCATTTTCAGTATTTTCTACAGCAAAATTATATGCTGAATTCAACCCTCCATTTTCTTTTTTTAAATACCTTATGTTAAGTTTAGTTTTAAAAATCATATTATTTACAACTTCTTCCGTTTCATCCGTACTTCCATCGTCAACAATAAGCCATTCAAAATCCTTACAGGTTTGGTGACAAAGACTTTCATAAAGTTTTGGAAGAATGTATGCACGGTTATAAGTCGGAGTAAATACTGTTATCATTTTTTCCCTCCAAAATATGGGCGCAAAAAGAATTTCAACAAAAGTTTTAATTTTGAACCGTAAATATTCCATTTGCCTTTTAAAATCATAAAAAATCTTTTTATTCCACTTTTTGAAACCGAAGTTATAAATTCTTCTATAAGTTTTGAATCTTTTTTTGATAAAAATTCTTTCCAAACTTCATAAAACGAAACTAAACTTTCAAAATGTTTTCTATCAATTAAAGGAGTGCTATTCTTAAAAAAAGTTTTAATTTTAGTCTTAAATGAGCCAGCCGCAATTCCTGTAACATTGTTTCCGTGCTGACGATAAAGCATTAAATTTTCATACAGATAATCAATTTTACCAAAAGTACAACCTGCAATCGTCAAATACCAATCATGCATCACAAGATTTTCTAGTGGAACAAGCAAAATATCTTTCATCTTTTTATTAAAGATTCCTGCCGCCCCTTGAATTCCACAGTTCAAAAACAAAAGACTTTCAATATTCTGCGGAAAAGTGAGCGTTGCCTTACCATAAATTTCATTTGTATCCGACTTCCATAAATACGCATTTGAAAAAATCACCTGAGGAATTGAATTATCTTTTTTTTCTATTGCACAAAGAAGTTTTTCAAGTTTTGTGTCCAGCCACACATCATCCTGGTCGCAAAAACAGATAAAATCAGAAGTTGAATATTTTAATGTGTACAAAAAGTTTTTTGCTGGACTTTTCAGCTGAACAGAATCCTCTAAAACTGTAAATCTTGAATCCAATGCACAAAATTTTCTTACAATTTCAAGAGTGCTATCTGTAGAGCCGTCATCGTGAATAATACATCGCCAATCTTTATATGTTTGAGCAACAAGCGAAAGTAGCTGCTGTTCAATAAATTTTTCACCGTTATAAGTGGCAAGAATAATATCTATCATATTTCAGACCTCAAAATTATAAAAAGCATAAAGAAGCAATAAAGAAACAAAAGAGTAAAAACAGCTTTCTTTTCTTTTACTACCTTGAAGAAAAATGGGAATACAAAAACATCAAAACAAGTAAAGAATTCATATACACGCATTCCAATTACGGGAACAGGATATGCAAACATTCTTATCGCAAAAGAAAGAATCAAAATGCGGATTAAAACTGGATAATATAAAAAATCATTCAGTTTTCTATACTGAAAAAGCAAAACTAAAGTCAAAAACAAACGAACAAGCACAATCGGAGAAAAGGCATTTACCTTTCCTAAATTAACAATTCCAGACTGCGAAATTTCATAGTAATACTTAATTTGCTCAACACGAGGAAGTTTTGTTTTTGCAAGGAGGTTTATAAAACTTTTTAATAAATCAATATGCAAAAAATAAACTGCATAAGAAAAAATCAACACAGAAACCAAAATCAAAACAGAATATAAAGATATTCTTCGCTTTGGCATAAATATCAAAAGGAACAAAAGAGCTGCCTGCGTATGAAACAAGGTCGCAATAAGTGCAAGCAAAAGAAATTTTCCATATTTTTTCTCACATAGATATGGAAGCGAAAAATAAGAAACCGCAATTGCAGCTCCAACGCGAATTTGATAAACATCATGAAGAATAAACCAGCAGGAAAAATAAATAAGAAATGAAAGTGCAGGCAGATACGAAATTTTCTTAATTGCAGAAATTTTCAAATATAAACTTATAAATGCATAAAAAACAAAAAGAAGTTTCACACAGTTTCCAAGAGTAAAAACAACTCTTGAGATAACAGAAAATGTAATTTCAGTTCCCACTTTTTGCCCAGCATTCACCATATTATACATTTCAATATAGGTATCAGCATCGGCTCCCCAATCAAATGGTCGAAAACATACAATCAATAAAAGAGAAATAAATAAAATCGAAAAATAAAGTTTCTTGTCGATTTTTCTATTTTCAGTTGTTATGAAAAACAAAACTGCAAAAAAACCAAAAACAAGGAATGTCATTTTTCACTCCATAATTGCTTTAGAAAAAGTTCTGTATTATATTCAATGGAAAACTGTTTTCGGATCTTAAAAGTTTCATTCAAATCATTCTCATAAAAATTTCGTTTTCCATCGTTCAGAATCTTTTTTATTTTTTCCGCAATTTCTTTTTCAGATGAAAGAACAGAATAGTTATCCAGACAATAAAAATCTAAATATGAACTATGAAGACCAATAATAGGCTTTCCAAAAATTAAGGAATCAATAAAAGTTCCGCTTGCAATCGCCTTGCAAATTTTGTCAGTGGTCAATTGCAAAGAATAATCAAGGCTTTCTATTTCCTCTTTCAATTCATATTCAGAAAGAACATGATTAGAATACGAAACAAGAACTTTATTTTTATTTTCTCCCGAATAAAAACCGCAAATTTTTAACACTAACTTTTTTGATTCTATTTCATCTTTTAAAAGCCCAGCAATTTCAAACAGGCTTTTGACACCTTTTCTTTCAAGACCACCTCCTATCATTCCTATAGTCAGAGTGTCATTATCTTCTTTTATTTTTTTACTATTTACTTCTGAAAATATTGCAGGATGATTTATTACAATTACCTTGTTTTCTTTATTAAAAAGAAAACTGATATTTTTCCAAATCGGCTCACCCAAAATAACATAGTGAACATATTTATTTTTTCGTGCAAAGCATTTTCTTGTACTTGTGAAATATTTTTTATGCTGAACCTGAATATATCTTTTATCACAATCTAAAAAATACTGCATTTCACCATGAAGAGTTACAAAAATTGGTCTTCTGAAAATTTGTGAAAAAAAGTTTATAAAACGAATTGTAAAAGGAAAACAAAGCCCTACAAAAAGAATATCTCCTTTAGAAGCAAAAATAATCTTTGGAAGTAAAAACAAAATTGAAAACAAATCTCGCACTTTAGAAAAACGGACAACTTTAGAAAATAGAAATCTTAAGTTTTTAAGCGTAATCGCAGATGAACACTTTCCCTTTACAATCTCTCCATGCATTCTTTCTGAATAAAGAATTATTTCCTCATTTTGTGGATAAACTTTATTTAAAACTTCTATCATCGCTGAATTAAAAGTTGTATGAACACCGCCCGAAGCGACAAAATCAAAATAATGAATTTTCATATTACATAGACTCCAGTTCAGATTTTAAGATAGTCAAAGATTTCAAATAATGTTCTGCCCTAAATCTAAAAAGTCCGTTCAAACCTCTATTTTTAACAGTCGAACTTCCACCTTCATGGAAAACGACAAGATTAGGTTCAAATACAGAAAGCAAATCTTTTTTCAAAAGCCGTATATACAAAAGTTCTTCTTCCTTATACAAGAAAGTTCTTGGGTCAAATGGCTTTTTATAAAAACGAAAATACTCATTTGAAAAAATTAGGCATGCACCATGAAGAAGCACATTCTCTTTACGTTCAGATTTGCAAATAAAAGAAGATTTTTTTCCAATCACTTTTACAGCAAAAGCATAAATTCTGTTAAAGAATAAAAACAGTTTTATAAATCGCAATCTAGAAAACAATTTTGCAGCTTTCCAGTAAGAAATCTGCTTTTTTAACTCCTGCATTGAAGGTAATGAAAAAGGACAAGAATCTATAAAGTTATTTCCCAATATAATTCTTGGACCAAGAACTGAAAATTTGGAACGATTATACTCATCTTGAATTTGCTTAGAAAAATCATTACTTACAAGATAAACATCATTATTAAGAAAGACATAAAAATCAGCATTAAAACCAGAAGTTAAAATTTTATCAAACATAAAATTGTTTCCTCCTGCAAAGCCAAGATTTTCTTTGCTTTCCACAAAGAGCAATCGCCCCCCCCCGACAAAAGTCTTGTATTTTTTTTCAACAAGTTCCGCACATGAAGAATCTCTACTTCCGTTATCAAGTAGTCCGATTTTAAAATCGATTTCTGAATTTCTTTTTAGTATTGCATCTATACATTTTTCAGTTTGACTTGCAGTGTTATAATTTAAAATCAAAAATGCAATTTTCATAAACCTTCCTTATCTCCTTTTTTTTCTTAAATATAAGCACGCAACAGCAACTGGAATAAAAAACATAAAAGCAACGACAAAAGCATTAAAAATCCATTTTGACCATAAAGAAAAATCAAAAGGAATTTTCTTAAAAACGAATGTCATTCCAAAAAATACAACAGCAATAAATAAGATTTTTATAAAACTATTAACACTTTTTCTTGATAAGATGTGTCGATTTGTATAAACAACAACATCAATTCCCCTATAAAAAGAAGAACATATTGAGCCAATAACTACGCCTTTTATTCCCAATAAAACTGTAAAGATCAAACTTGAAGCAATATTTACGATACTTTCTGTAATAGAGCGGAATTGTGTCTGTTTAAAATGTCCCGCCGCATTTATCAGTTGTCCACCAGGATTTCTTATATTTGTAAGAATTCCAGAAACAACCATCAAGCTTGCTAGTCCTGGACGAATATATTGAGCATCTGTCATTCTGCTTGTATACAAAGACATAAACGGAATAATCAAAATATATGTGCAAGCATAAAGCCAAAACAGCACGAAAAAAAACAAAGTTTCATAATCAGAATAAAACTTTTTAAGTCTTTCAGAAGAATCTTTTACCATGGATTCTCCAAAAAATGATTGAATTCCCGTGCTAAAAGAGCCAACAAGATTATTTATTGCACAAAAGACTAAAGCATAAACTGAATACACGCTCACTTCTTTTAAGCCGCAAAAGATAGTTAAAATAATCACTGGGCTATTAAAAACTATAAAACCGCTTATTTGATGAACAAGGGCGTTTTTACTTTGACCGATTGCCTTAGTATCAGGTTCCTCACAAAAAGAAAAACTTCTGTAATTTTTCTTTACATAGAAATACAAGACTAAGAAACGTGAAAGATATATTAATGATGAAGAAAGTTTTACAGCAACAATTCCAAAATTAAGTTTTATTAATAAAACACCAACTATCGTATTCAAAACCAATGCAACTGACTGCAAAAATGAAATTACATAAAGTCTTTTATCAGAAGTAAGAAGAACACGATATTTTCCAATCAAAAAGAATTCCGCTGAGCCTGATATACCAAGCACAAGCACCATTAAGAAAGATGTTAGCTTATCAACTTGATTCCCAATCACTAACGGATATAAAAAAGCAAGTATCACTATTCCTAATGAAAAAATAAATCCACTTCTAAAATAAAATTTCTTAGCCGCACTTAAAATTCCATTTATTTTAGAAACATTATTTTCTGCAAGTGGCTTGTATAATGCCGCAATAGATGCCGCCCCAATTCCTGCCTCAACAAGATTAAGATACGCAATAAATTGCGTAATTGAAGTTACCATTCCATTAGTTTCAGAACCAAAAGTTTCAACTATAAGAGGGGGCAAAATAAATCCACATATAGCGGTAACAACTTGCAAAAAGAGATTAGATATTACTGTAAGAAAAAGCTCTTGTTTTCGTGTCATAAAAATTAACTTACAGCCTCTTCCATATCTTCTTCTTTTACCATTTCCCTATCACAATCAAAAATCACCTGAGCATTAGAGCCTTCTAAAATCTCTTGAAACGCTTTCTTTTCTATTTCTTCTCCACCCAACCAAACCGATTTTTCAGTATCTACCACTGGCGATAAAGTACATATATATAGAAGAATCTTTTCAATTTTTTCACTTTTTAAACGATTAAGCACAAAAGTAAGCATTACCTCTGTAACGCCGTTCGGAAAAATCGTTATATCTTTTTCCTGCCACAAGCCACCTTCATCACTTGTAAGAAAATCATGCATCGAATTTATTTTTTTCTGTGTAAATCCGTTTGGGGCTGAACCGTAAAGAATGGCGTGACGAGTCAAAATCTTCTCCTAAGATAAAAACTACTTATATTCGTATATATTAACTAGATTACTACGAACATAAGAATTATTCAATCATAAAACTATAAATTTAAGTAGCAAAAATTTATAAAATCAAAATATGAGTTTTTGGGACAATGTTGAAATTTTACGCAAAGAACAAAATACTTCTTATCGTTGGATTGCAAGTCAGATGGGTGTTTCAGAAACTACTGTATCAAGTATGAGAAAAGCGGGAACAGAGCCACGTGCCAGCGAAGCCGTAAAAATCGCAAAAGCTCTAGGTACAACCGTAGAATCGCTTGTCGGTTCTAATAACAACGAATATTTTCAAAAATATAAAAAACTAAAAGATGAAATTTTAATGATTCTTGAAAGATATTAAAAAATGCAGTAAAAAACGGCAATGCAAACCTTTTTAAACTTTTCAGTCTCCTGTTGCATTTTTTTATCTGTTGCTCGGTAGTTTTTTTCAATACAGTTTCTACAATTTTCTTCCAAATATCAATACTATCAACAATCGACAGTTGAACTGATTTTATAGTTGCCATTTTGAATACCCTCATCTCCATTCCCCAGTCCACTGACAAGTTAATCAGCAACATAAAATTCCTAGGTAATCTGCGTCACAACTAAGTAGGAAGTTGCATCGCAACTAGCTAGGTAATTGTGTCACAACTATCTAGGTAATTGCGTCACAACTATCTAGGTACTTGCGTCACAAGTAAGTAGGAAGTTGCATCACAACTAGCTAGGTAATTGCGTCGCAACTAAGTTCTGTTTTTTAAAAAGGAAACGTCTACAAAATCGCCTGGAACAATGCCGTTCTTTTTAAAATAACCCTGTGGAACTTCAAGGGCATAGCGAACGTAGCCTGAACTAACAATGCTTGCAAGACTGTAAGGCTTCATATCTTGAATGTCTTTTATATGTCCGTCGCTTGTAATGTAGGCAATAGAAAGGGCAGTCGGTGTATTTTTCATCCAAAAACTTAAAATCTGGTCGTTTTCAAAAACAAATAGCATACCAGTTCCTTCTGGAATGTGTTTTCGTTCCATAAAGCCAAAATTTCTTTCTTCGGGTTTTATGGCAAGTTCAGAAAGTATGGTTACTTTTGTGCCGTCAGATTTTGTAATGGTAATATTTTGTTTTTCTAATTTTTTAGTACAGGAAAGATTAAGCAAAATAGCAAAAAAGATACTTAGAGCAAACACAGTTTTTTTATAAAAAGCAAAGTTTTTCATATTAAATCCTTTATTAAAGTTCATCCAAGAACATTTCCCGAGTAATTTCTGTTCCGTCTGGTCCTACAAGCGATTTTTTTTGTAAAGATTCAAAAGTCTTTTTATCAACGTATTTTAATGTTAATGGTCGTTCAAGACTCATCGTTGTGTTTTCAGAGTTCCATTGAGATTTTTCTGGTGTTACAGAATCTGGCATTCCATATTTTTTGCAAAGAGAATCAAAAATGCTAAAGTGATCCATTTTTTCACGATTTACATTTATCGTAATAATGTAAAGTTTATCATTATAAAACTGAAACCAGCAACGGTCTAAAAAAGAGTAGCCTGCATAATAAGTAGTAGCGTCTGTTTCTATAAGAATTCGGTTTTCACCAGGAAGAAGAGAAACATCGCTATCTCCGTGATAGCCAAATTCAACATTATTTTTTAACGCTTTTTTTACCTGCTCAACAGTCATTCCAAGCTCAACGCCGCCGTATCCTGTTGCAATCTTTTTTTCTGCAAAAACAGAGGAAAATAAAATTGATAAAAAAACAAAAAGAACGGCTTTCTTCATATTTTATAATTTACATTTGCTTAGAGTTCTGCTGCTTTTTATCTTCCATTTTGCGATAAAATGCTGCCACTTTTAAAAGTTCTGCACAATTTGCAATAACTATCTTATCGTTAAAAACTTTTACTGATTTTTCCTGCTGCAATGCGTAAGTTGCCTTTGCGTGCTGTTCAAGCGGAATTGAACACATGTTGGCAAGTTCATCAGGCGAAATATCTAACTCAAATAAACCTGAAAAACGATGTGCTTTTTCTGCCTGCAAAGCAAGCATATCTATCATTTTATAAACTGGATTTACAAGGCTTGCATTATCAAGCTGGCGGTAAGACGTCCACAATCGTTCTGCAAGAGTTGTTGTAAGGCGAGAAATTAGTTGCGGTTGCGTTTGAACCATCATATCAAAGTTGTTTTTGTTCAAAACAATTAATTTGCACTCTTCGTTTGTAATTGCACTTGCAGAACGTGGTTTATTTTCCAAAAGTGCCATTTCGCCAAACATATCACCAGATTTTAAAATGGCAAGAACAACTTCGTTTCCGTTTATAACTTTGGTTATTCTTACCTGTCCTGACTGGATTATAAACATATCTGCACCAGATTGACTTTCTGAAAAAATCATACGGTCTTTAGGGTATGTGCGAACACCACCTGCGGGTGCTTCAAATTCACGAAAATTTGTTTTTTTGCTTATTTCTCTAAAAGAGCCTTGTGCTTCTGAAAGATGAGCACCAAGTCGGTTTTCTTTCATATATTGATAGTAAGCAAAAATAGCAATATCCCACTCGCGTACTTTTTCGTAATATTTTGCAACTTCGTAAATATGCTCAGAAGAATCAACATTAACTGAATTATTTGAAAAAGACGTAAACTGGTCGTTCATCGTACGCATTCGGTTTGCAAATGTACGGATTATTTTTAAAGCGATTGGAGTATTTTTTTCTATAAGTTCAGGATATTGGTCGCGTCTAACAGAAATGCATTTTACATCTGTAACGGCGATAGCACATTCAATCTGGGAATGACCCGACATACACGGAATTACGCCAATAAAATCGCCGACTCCAAGTGATTTTATTGAAAATCCTTTGGGATCATTTTGTTTAAAGCATCTTACTTTTCCACTTTGAATGATGTAAAAATGATCGTTATTTTCTTTTCCTTCTACAAAAAGATATGAATCTCGCCTGAAATTCACGAAAGATAACTGCAACATTCAATACCACCTTGAACAAAATCTTTTAGTCAATTTTAATGTGAAATAAGAGTTTTGTTAATGTAAAAGATTTTTAATCAACAAAAATTATTTCTGGTTCTAAACAAAATCCGGTTTTCTCCTTAACTACATTAACGGTAAAATCAACAAGAGCCTTAACGTCTTTTTGTGTTGCACCGCCTAAATTTATAATAAAGTTTGCATGAAAAGGTGCAATTTGTGCATTTCCAAGCTGTTTACCACGCAAAGAGCAGTCGTCAATTATTTTTCCACTTGGAAAGCCAAAATCTCTGTTATTTTTGAACACGCTTCCTGCACTGGGAAAAGAAAAATGCCCTTTTTGCTTACGGCTTTGAATGTATTTTTTATTTAATTCTTTGATTTCTGCTGATGTTTTTTGATTCTTTTTTAAAAGAAAAACTGCAGAAAGTATTAAAGACGGCTCTTTTTGAAAAGGCGAAACTTTGTATGCCCATTCACTATTTTTAAACGTTTTTTGCTGTTCTGTGTAGTCTAAAAGATTTATGTAATATGCTTCTACAAATAAATCTGAAATTGATTTTTCAAAGCATCTTGCGTTCATAAAAAGGGCACCGCCAACTGTTCCAGGAAGGCCTGCAAATTCTTCTGCACCGGAAAAACCATTTTCCGCACAAAAATTTACAAATGAAGCAATTGATGTTCCTGCATCTGCCTGAATAAGTACATCATCATCTTTTATCTCTGTATTTTCTATTACAGTGATTTTATTGATTTTTAAAAGGGAAACTACAACTCCATCAAAAACAGAGTCTGTAAAAACGATATTTGAACCTCCGCCAAGAATAAAAAAGCGGACATTTTCCTTTTTTAGTAACGAAAGCAAAAAAACAAGCGAATCTGTATCTTCTGGTTCAAAAAAGAGTGGAACTTCGCCGCCAATTTTAAACGTTGTGTGCTTTGACATCTTTTCGTTATATAAAATCGTTCCATTATAATCGCCAGTAGAAATAAGTTTTTGTGCAAATGCCTTAAAGTCTTTCATATTTTTAATTATACAAGAAAATCTAATCGTGTTAAATGTTTAATTTAATTCAGATTCGCGTTTATAAATTTGGTACATTCTTGCAAGACCTTCATTTTTTGCTTCCGGTGCTTTTTCTGTTCCTAACGCTGGCTTTTTAAATTTTAAATCAGATTCAGGGCAAGTTCCTATAAAAGCATCTTCTTTTGAAACATCAGGAGAAAGCATTTCGTAATTTCCAGAATTGTTCCAATACATATAACCACGGTCAACGGAATCGCGTACGCCAAAAATTTCTTTTAATACATAATCTTTGTTGTAATATTGGCGGTCGTAACTTACATTTAAGTAAAATGCCTGAACCCAAGGCCGCACAACTACACGATTTCGGCTTAAAATCGTATTTCGATATGTTCCATAATAATAAATACGGTAAACACGGTCTTCTACTGGTGGAAAATTCATAAACGCATTTTCAAAATGGCTTGGATAAAACATCGGACCGATTACGTCAACATATTCTGCCATCATTTCTACATCCTGGCCTGTTCTAGTTCCGCTTCTGTACCAGCCGTTTGCTCCGTAAATATCTATTCCAATTGGTGCTTTAATGTTTTCGCGGGCATACTTTAAGAACGAAACAATTGCACTTTCTTTATCCATTCCTGCACTTTTCCAGCGGTAGCCAGCCTGTCGCAAATTATAGCCGTCTGTTGGAAATCTTATGTAATCAAATTGAATTTCGTCAAAACCGCGTTCAATCAATTCTTTTGCAATCGCTACATTATATTCCCATACTTCCGGACAATATGGGTCAACCCAGTTTTCATCATAATAAACAGGATTTTTTCCAATAACTTCGCCAGTTTCTTCATCTGTAACGTCTTCGTATTCTTTTATGCCAAGCCATGGACTTTTTGTATTGTAATTCCAAACTGCATATTTTGCTCCTCCGAACTTTGCAAGATTTCGGTCTTTAAAAACAACGATTCGGGCAATCAAATAAACATTCTCTTTTTTAAATTCTTCTACAAAATGATCAAGATTTACAGCATATTGCGTTACTTTTCCTTTTGCTTTAACAAGTGAATTCCTTGTGTCATATCGCAAAAGTCCGTAATCGTCTTTCATATCGATTACAAGGCTGTTCAATTTGTTATCTTTTATGATTTTCTTAAATTTATCGATTCCAGTTTGCAATCTGCATTGATATGCTGAAACATAAATACTTTTTTGGTTCAAGGCTTTTTCGCCGTATTCTGTGTTCACCGTTCCAGGATACAAAAGCCATAATTCAGAAAGCATAACGCCTTCTTTTAATCCTGAACGAGCGGAAGGTATCCATGCAGCGTTTACGTTTCCCGGTACTGAAGAAAAACTTTTTTTCCAATCTTCTAATTTTTTAGGAAGTCCTGGGTTTGTGTAATCTTCAAGACTTAACGCACCAAGGTTTTCATTTTTTGAATAGATAAGTTTATTTTCTACAACCGAAAGTCCGTCTATGGTTTCAGCTGGTTCTTCGCCTTTGTAAATTAATTCTCCCTGTCGGTTTGGCCAGTCAAATTTATAAATGCGGGGGATGAATGTTTGGCTTAAATAAATATCGGTAAAAGAAGTTCCATATTCATCGGTAACTACTACAGGCAGAATGTCTGCAATTTCGTCGGGACTCGTAAGGCTAGGCATCATTTCAAAGCCTTTTGCAACATCAATCCATGCAGGGCGGGCAGCGTTTGGTTTTATGTAAGAAAGCCCAAAAATCGGATGACTCATAAATACAACAAGTTCCGTTCCAACAGAGCCATCGCTTTGGGTTAAAGGCATTTGTCCTATTGCACACGCTTTTATTCCAGGAGTTGCACCGCTCATGGAACCAAGCGATTTCCAGTTTTTTCCACCGTCTTTAGAAAGGTACACTGCATCTTTTGTAGCGGTAACCAACTGTTCTGCATTTAACGGGTTTACGCATAAATCTTTTAAAGTTTGCGTATGTGTTTCAAATTCTGTATTTGTTCCGTCGTAATTTTTTATTGTAGAAGAAGGTAATCCTTCGTTTCTGTATTCAAATATTTCAAGGTCAGAAGAAAACAAGATTCCTTTGCTTGTTCTAAAATACCAGTTTTCTTTAGTTTTTCCGTCTTCACCGGTAAATGTTGTACGTACAATTTGTTCAACGGCTCCTTCTGTCCAAAGCGGAAAAGATGAATTTCCTGCAGAAACTCTAAAAAGTCCTTTACTAGAACCTACAAGTAAAAATCTAGTTTCCGAAACTCCCGAAGTTTCTTCTGTTGCCTTAGTTTTTTCCGGCAATTTATATAATGGTTTTACCTGTTTTGCAAAAACCGAAGTAAAAACAAAAAAAGATGCCATAAAACAAAATATGTATTTTTTCATACGCTGTTTATCGGCATCTTTTTAAAAGTTATTTAGTTTAAGTATGACAACCCGATGGGTTTTCTTTAAATTATATCGCCAAGTGCTTTTAAAACATCCGGGTCATAAAGATTTTTTTCAAGTTCCATCTTTTCTAATGCAGACTCTTTATCCATTCCACCACGGAAAGAACGACGGCTGGAAAGTGCGTTGTAACTGTCGGCAACACGGATAATTCTTGCAATCTGTGGAATATCTGTTCCTTTCAAGCCTTCTGCATAACCAGTTCCGTCAAAGTTTTCATGATGATATTTTGCAGCATCACTAAAAACAGACCAATATTTTTTAGGAATAAACTGCAAATGATCTTCTGCAAGATTAATGTGCTGCTTAATCTTACTTTTTTGTTCATCTGTAAGCGACTGTGCTGTTAATATCTCTGGTTCAATTGAAAGAAATCCTGCGTCATATACCATTGAGGCACAAAAATAAACCATTGCATCGTGCTGTCTGCAGCCAAGTTGAGTTGCAAGTTTAAATACAATTTCAGAAACATTCTTAGAATTGTTCTTTCGCCCAGTTGCAGCATCAATTTTTTCTCCAATATCACGGCATTTTTGTGCAAGTTCCGCAAGTGCTTCTTTTTCTTCCGGGGTATCTTCCGGCTCTGGTAAAGAACTTTGACTCCAAGTAGATGCTCCGGCAAGTTTTAAGCCTTCGTCGCTATATAAACCTGCAATTCCGCCAATCATAAGCTGATTTGTCTGACTTTGATTTGCAGCCAAAAGTTTAAATGCTTCGGCATACTGCATCTGCTGCATATGATTTTGCTTTACACTAAAGCGAACAATCAACAGAATAAGGCCTACAATCAACATAATCATTACAATACAAACAAGAACAACAATAAAGATTTTTGTCATATTTGAATTCATTGAACGAGAAACTTCTGCCATCTGTTCAGAATTCTGCTTACTTTGATCAAGCATTTTTTCACCAAGATCAGTAATTGCCGACTGAGTGCTGTTTGTTGATTCTTTTATGCTGTCTAAAAAATCCTGCTGCTGCTTTTTATCAGCGGCTTTTTCTGCGGCAGTAACATTTGCTTCTATTTGACGCATAAGTTTTGTAAGTTCAGTTGTATTAACTTCCGGATATTTTTCCGTAAGGTTTGTTTTTATATCAATATACGAACTTTCAACATACTTTCTTTGCTGTTCTTTTAATCTTTGTGTATAAATAGAACGAGCAATAACAAGAACATTGGCAGAAATTGCTTCATCCTTCATTTTTGCAAAGTTTAATGACGCATTTATATTCTTGTATGCATCTGTAATATTACCATCATCATAGGCTTCTGTGGCACGTTTTAAATAACGCTGTACCATTGCATCATTTGTAGAACTACTTTCTGCCTGAGAAAACACAAATGATACAGAAACCAAAAACATCAAAAACGCTGCTAGTACTTTTTTATTTAATAACATTTTGTGCTCCAATTGCCAGAACGATTCCGGCTCTATTTTCAATACCTGACTCTTTTACAAACAGAGTATCTTTTACCCCAAGATTAAAATTAAGCTGAACTTTATCCATTGTCATTATAGGAATAGCGAAATTTAATCCAGAATTCAATGCAAAATTCAAATTATCATATGCAAAGTGACCTAAAAGATAATCTGCATTCATACTAAATTCAGCACTTCCTAAATTTATATGATTTAACCCAATACCAAAGGCTGGACTATAAAGAGTTTCCTGCAGGCAAGAAGTATTATCGCTACCTGAATCAATCTTTATTACGCTTGCAAAACCGGCTCTAAGTGAAAGATGTTTTGTAAAACTGATTTTTGGAATTAAACTTATATTTCCAACAATAGTTTTATCATCTCCTGTAAATGGAATAATGATTGCGTCTCCTGAAACATCTGCACCTATCATTAAGCGGTCAAAAGTATATTCATATGTAAAATCGCCGCCTAAACCATAACGCAAACTTGAAAAATCTTCGCTTGAATCATAAATAAAAGTTCCGTCAAGTAAGCCGAATCTGAATGCCCAGTATGTTGAAGAAAACTTTTCATTCTTTTCTTTTAGGTAAACAGTATTTCCACTTGCAGTGCTCATAGAAACGTATTCTTTTTGAATAACCGCTTTCTTCTTTTCTTTTTCTGCTTCAAACTTTTCTTCTTCTGCTTTCTTTTTTAGTTCCAGTGCAAGCTGCTGCTCTTTCTGTTTTTCCAAAGCCGAAGAAATTGTTGAATAAAGTTCAACCGCATCCATATTATCAAGATTATTATCTATTAAAACGAGCGTTGCTTCACTTGCAAACTCATAATCTTCATTAACTACAAGATGACGAATCTTTTTCATCGTGTAATTTTCTATAAGATAATAATTTTTATCAGTATTTGACTGCGAAAGTATTCCGTCTAACTCTCGTTCAGAACGGTCTACAAACGCAACATCAACTTGTCTGTAAATTACAGTAACATAAGCATCAAGAGCAAATAACGGTAACGCACTAAATGTTACAAACAAGATACCTAGAACTGTAAAAAATTTATTTTTATGCTTCATATTCACCGCCTTAGAATACACTCAACCTTATTCCTTCTGCAATTTGAGGAACAATATTGTTAATATCAACCTCTGAACTAGAAACGTCAGTAGGAATGAACCATAAAGCAAACTCTGTATATAATGAAAGTGAACTAAAACACTTCATCTTAGGGAATTTAACCTTTGGGAATTCAATTTGAGCAAGAATTGCCGAAAGAATCTGTGCTTCACCAGATGCAGTTTCATTAAATCTTGTAAACTGAGCACCTACAGCAATGTTTGCACTAAGCCAATCAAAGTCACGTCCAAAGAAGTAATTGAATGGAATATTTGCAATGTTTGCAAGAATCTTTATTCCCATTACGTTATCACCACCGTAACGCATAGAAGATTTAGAAAACATATCACGCTGTGCCTGTGTAAATTGTCCCCACTGAAACTGTACTTTTACAACATCATCAAAGAATGTAAGACCAACACCAAGATCGAACAATGTTGCACCCCAGAAGTGCCAGTCAAGGTATAATCCCTGAATGAACGAAGGAACTTCATAAGATGCCTTATCGCCCTTTCTAAGTGTAAGCTGAACATCTTTTAAGCCGACTGTATCGCTAGAAAGTCCACTAAAGATAAGTTCCTGATTGTAACGACCGCCAATACTAGGACTAATAAGTCTGATAGTTGGTGCAGTGTTATCAATCTGAATAATTGTGCGTTCAAGTGCAGTTTCGCCATTTCGCATTGTTGCACGAACAATCATAAAGTGTAAGCCTTCTGAAATGTCTTGATTTTCTACACGGTACATCCACTTTTCACCTTTTGAAATTTGAGTAAATGTTTTTCCGTTATCAAAACTGATTTCAATTTTTGAAACCTTTTTCTTGCTTATAACTTCTTTTTGAGCATCTGTTGCTTTTTTTGTAGATGCCAAAACTCGTTCTTCTTCACTTAATGAATATCCTGCATGACCTTTTATATAAGGGCGATTTGTTGCAAAATCTCCATATGTAAAGTTATCAATTGTAATCCACGGACCTACAGAACTATATTCAATAGTTTGAGTTCTTGATTTTATAACTTGTCCTGATTCAACTTTTGCGTCTACACGGTAAGTATGTTCACCATCAGAAATTAACTCAGGAGAAATTTCAAACTTAAAGTAATCACTTGGAGTTAAAGTTGTAGTTGCAACATATTTATTGTCAATATAAAGACTTAACGTTTCAATTTTGTTATCTGCCTCTGCATTTCCGTAAATATTGAATGTTCCCTGTTTGTGTTCACCATTTAAAGGATACAAAAGATTAACAGTTGCAAGCGGCTTATTTTTATTCAAAAGAATATTTCTACTTATGTGTGTTGCATTTTGAGCCTTATCTAAAGCGGTAAGCTCAATATTGTAAGAACCGTTATCTAAAGAAGAAATATCAATCTTTTGTGTAATAATTCTATCCAAGCCAAAATCAATACGCTGCATATTGCGTGGAACAGTTTTTCCATCAAGACTTCTGATTGAAACATACAGATTTGTAATATCTACATTATCAAAAGCATAACCACTAAAATAAAGCGGACCTGTAGTTGCCGAATAATCAAGCGGATAGTCAAGAATCATTTCTGGTGCTTCGTTATCAATGTTTATCAAACTTGAATACAAACCTGTTATGCCGTATTTATCGTAAACTTTTATAAATACAACGTTTGTTCCATTTGGAATTGCTCTTGAATCAAAAGTGTATGTCCAGTTTGTAGTTCCAACTGCGTTATTATAAGTGTTACCATTATCCAGCGAAACAAGAACTTTATCTATTCCATTTTTATCGCTTGCAACACCGCTTAATGTTATAACATCTTTATTTGCTTTATCGATTGTAGGTTTTTCTACTGCACCTTTAGGCTCTTCGGTAGAAACTCTGAATCGTCGTTCTGCAACTGGTCCTTTTACGCCATTTACATCAACTGCATAAACATTAATTTTATGTTCATTATCTGTCATTGTAGAAAATGGAACATCTATTGCAAAACTTGTTCCCATTTCTGGTAGCTGAACATACGGATTATCATCGATTCTATAGAAAATCGAAGCGGCACCATCATCATCGTAAATTACACCAGAAATTGTAAAATCGCGAGTAACTACATCTTCATAAGTTGGAAGATGAATTTCTGCAATCGGAAGATCTGATTTTGCATCTATAATAAATTTCCATGCTTCATATGTAGAAACATTTCCTGCCGCATCTACAAATTCAAATGACATTCCATCATCGATTGGCTTTTCTGCCGTTCCAATATGAGTTGAAACAAATGTGGTTGAAATATCTGTTATTTCTTTTTTTGCACCTGCAGTTTTTCCAGTAGCTGGGGCAATGTAATATGCTTTTTCAAAACTTGCATTATCCACAACGTTAAAACCAATAAGATTATCACCGTTTACAACTGCATCATCGTTAGGAACAACAACTTGAACTTGCGGCGGTGTAACATCTTTATGTGCAGAAGTGCGAGCATAAGAAACATTTCCTGCAATATCAAAAACTCTTACATCAAGTTCAATAAGACCTTCCTGGTAAGAAGAAATATCTGCTGTTCCAGAAAAAGTTGCACCTACAGCAGTTTTTCCACTTACATTTAACGAAAGTGGCTTCCATGTTGTACCTTTATCTAAAGAATATTCTGCACTCTTAATTCCGCTAGGGTCAGCAGCAGTACCAGTAATTCTTAAAGAATTCTTTACCCATCGATGATTTTCAGGAGTTGCAATATTTACTTCTGGTTTTCCACTATCAACAATAAAATTAACAGAAGAAGATGTATAAGAAATTCCGTTTGCGTCTTTTACACGCACTGCAACGCCATTATAAGTAGCATCTTTTTCAGGAATTACTTTTATAAGGTTTCCATCTCGTTCAACGCGAACGCCGTTTATAGCAGAAACTAAATCTGCACTAACGATTTCAGGAACATTTGCATAAAAATTAAACGATTCTTCCGGCTTCATTATGTAACTTGCAGTATCTGTATCGTATTTTGCACCCGATGCTTCTATTGAATAAACTGCACGCCTGTCGTCAATCATAGAAGATTCAATTGGACGAACAACTGCAACAGTAGCCTTAAATTCTTTTGTAACAGAACCTGATTTTACCGTAAGCTTAACTTTATTCATTCGCACAGGAAGATTTTCAAGTGGAATTTCTACAACCCAGCGATTTTCTTTATCTTCTGACTTTGTAACTGTTGCGTTTCCGCTAGTCTGTTTATTTCCACCAGGAACATCTTCACCTGTAATTTCATAACTTGCAGTAATCTGTGCATCAGTATCAACGTATGCGGTAAGGATTGCTTTTCCGCCTTTTGCTATAGGTACAGGCATTCCGCTTGCATAATTTTTTCCGTCAACTTTTGCAAAACCAGCATTAATTTCAGGGACTTTAGTCACTGTTGTTTTTGAAGAAACTGTTTTTCCTTCTCCAAAAGTAACTGTATGTTGAATATTATTTGCCCCGGCAGTCATTTCCGATTTATTAAAAATCTTGAATGTACTTTCAAGTTCACCTTGATAAGCAACACCTGCATAAAGATTTTCGCCGTTTGCCCAAACAATCATAGGATTTTTTGCAGATGACCCATCTGCTGATGCAGGAAGATTCTTAAATGCAACTACAGAACTAGATTTATTCTTTCCTGAACTTTCTGCAATAATTTCTACAAAGTAAATACCGTATGAACTTGTATCAAGTGGAATGCTAAACGTTTTACCTTTTCCAAGTTCAACAAGTTCCCCAACAGAAACTGCATCCATTGAATTTACAACACTTCCTGACATTACTGCCCGCGAAGTAAAAACTCTATATGAAACAGAACCGATTCCTGATTCACAAGAAACAGAACCAGAAATTGTTACAGAACCGGAAGATGCATCCAACAACTGTACATCGGAAGAATTTGAAATTCTTATTCTAGGGAAAGCCGAATCCTGCTTAAATACAATTTTTTCTGAATCGTAAACAAGCCCCTGGTCAGTAGTAACACGAACTACAATTTGTTCAGAAGAACCGTTTACATCATCAGGAACTAAAATAATTTGATTTCCCGAAAGTTTTGCAGTCGCAAAAGAAGTTTTAGGAACAATTTCAACAGATTTAGCATTTCCGCCAATAAAATATCCAGTTGCAGGGAATTCTTTGTTGTTTTTAATTATTCCGTTTTCATCAAGAACACCTTCAAAAACAACTGCCGGAACAGAACCTTGAACAACTGAAGTATTTATAATATCTATCAATGATTTATAGGTGCGAGTGCGACCAGCAGTATCTTTTGCAGTTATATAAATCTTTAATATTCCTTTAGGAAGTTCATCATTTATAGGAATATTAATTGTATGACTTTTTGCACCCTCTAAAACATAGTCATTTTCTTTTTTACCTTTGCTGCCCCATCGCATTTCTACGTGAACAGATTCAAGACCAACGCTACTAGAAACCGTTGTTGAAAAACTTGAACCTGATTCAGGGTGAACTTGCATTCCGTTTACAACTGTGCTTCCTGCAATTTTTGCTTCTGAGAATTCAGGAATTGCACCACGAGCCTGAAAATCTGCCGTTACAACATTACTTTGCACACCGTGCCTATCCGTTGCAATAACAGAAATTGTATGTTTTCCGCCGGAAAGTTCAGAACCTTCAGCAAGAACGCCATAGAAAACGCCCTTTGTTTCTTCTTCTATCCATGCACCGTTATCAAGTTTATATTTTACAGAAGCAATTCCTTCTTTGTCTGTTGCAATACCACGAACATAAAGAACATCATCTGTTTCTATAAATGAATCTGCAGCCGGGAAAGCAATTTTTACTTCTGGTTTATCTAACGATTCATCAATAACAATATTCTGCGAAACTGTAATAACGTTTCCTGCAATATCCGTTGCTGTAATTGAAAATTTTCTTGATTTTTCAGACGCACCAGCAAGGTCGAATTCCTTTGCCCAATACGGATTACCTGGAACAACTTCAAAATCGCCCGATTCTTTTCCAAAACTCCAGTGTAAACTTGAAATTCCAATTGTATCTTTTGCATAACCTGCGATTGCAACTTTTCCATACTGAGCAGTTTTATCTACAGGCTGAACAATTTTTACATCAGGGCTTGTGTTATCAATAAAATAAAGGAATGAATAAACACCTTCAGAGCCAGCATTATCAACAGCCTTAAACCAAATTACAGCAGGACCATCAGGGAATTTTTTTGTATCAAGAGAAACATCAAATTCAATCCTGTCCTTTTTTCTTGAAAGTTTTATATTCTTAAAATATTTTCCAGAATCTACAGAGTAAGAAAGACTTTTTATTCCGTTACCATCTGCAACTGTACCATGAAACTTTACAGTTTTAGAAACAAGCGTTCCCATAACTTTATTATCAATTGCCGTAACAGGCTGTCTGCGGTCAAGATTCCACTGTATTTCTGTAGGTTTTCCAACAAGACCGTTAATGTCATAGCCGCAAACTTTTATTGTATGTAAACCTTCTTCAAGGTTTGTTGTATCAAGATAATATGACCAGAACTCTTTACCTTTTGCTCTAACAGGATGTTCATCATCTCCGTCAAAAACAAGGTCAACGTATTCAACGCCATCATCATCAACACAAGTTCCTACTATATTTAAGTTACCAACAACTCGCATATCAGAATGAGGATTCGTAATTCCACAGACAGGTAAATCGGAATCAGGATCCAAATAAATATTAAATGGACCTTCCAGCGTTACGTTTTCACTTAAGTCGGCTGCACGAACCATAATGTTGTATTTGCCGGGCTTTCGCTTATTTAAATCGAAAGAATCCTGCCAGCTTTTTAAATTTTCAACATTGTGAGTTTCAACATCACGGGCAAAAGACAACATTCCCACCGAAAAAACAGCAAAAATTAAAAAAAGTATTCTTCCCTGCTTCATATGCGAAATCTCCATTCTTTTTTAAATCCTCATTTATTCTAATTCATAAAACCGTAAAAGACAAATTCTCGTTTTCCTTATCGGATTAATTTTTCCAAAACTTTAAATTTTACTAAATTATGTTAGAATAAAGTTATGAACGATTTTGAATCAAAAATGATAGAGTTTCAGAAAATCTATGAAAATGCAGAAAATATTGTATTTTTTGGTGGTGCCGGAGTTTCTACAGAAAGTGGGATTCCAGATTTCCGCAGCAAAGATGGCCTTTATAACCAGGAATGGAATTATCCGCCTGAAACAATCATAAGCAGAAGTTTTTTTAATAAAAACCCAGAAGAATTTTATCGTTTTTATAGAAAAAAGTTGATTATAAAAAACGCAGAACCAAATGCAACTCATCTGCAACTTGCAAAAATGGAAGAAAAAGGCAAATTAAAAGCAGTTGTAACACAAAATATTGACGGACTGCACCAAAAAGCAGGAAGCAAAAATGTTTTTGAACTTCATGGTAGCACTTTAAGAAATTTCTGTATGAATTGCGGCGAAAGTTACTCAATCGATTTTATAGAAGAAAGCAAAAACTCTCCTGATACATTACCGCACTGCACAAAATGCAACGGACTTGTAAAACCAGACGTCGTTCTTTACGAAGAAAGTTTGAATCAAAAGGTTGTAAACGGTGCTATAGACGCAATCCGAAACGCAGATACACTAATAATCGGCGGAACAAGCCTTATTGTGTACCCGGCAGCCAGTTTAATTGATTATTTTAAAGGAGAAAACATCATCCTTATAAATAAATCAGAAACACTTGGCGACAGAAGAGCAAACCTTATATTCCATGAAAGTCTTGGAAAAGTTTTTAGTGCACTTAAAGTTTAAAATCAATCTATTCGCGAGCAATTATATTATATAGACGATCTAAATCTTCTTTTGAAAAATAATTTATTTCGATTGAACCTTTTTCCAAAGTGCCTTTTAATATTACTTTTGTTCCAAAAACATCAATAAACTTTTGCTCAATTCTTGCAATTTCAGGGTCTTTATTCTGAAGTTTTTTTGCAGGTTTGTTTGCTGCAGCACGCCCACCGTTATTATACATCTGGGCAAGTTCTTCGGCATCGCGAACAGATAAGCCGCTGCCAACAATTTTTCCAAACATTATCCGCTGATCAGCAGGATTTGTTACAGAAAGCAATGCTCGTGCGTGTCCTGATGTAATCTGCCCATCGATAAGCGATTTTTTCATATCATCCGGGAGTTTTAAAAGGCGAACCGCATTTGTTACAGTTGAACGATTTTTTCCGACTCTTTTTGCAACTTCATCATGGGTAAGGTCGCCCAATTCCATCAAATTGTAATATGCCTGTGCTTCATCAATCGGGTTTAAATCTGCACGCTGAATATTTTCTATAAGAGCAACCTGAAGTCTTTGAATCTCATCAAACTTTCTTATTTGAACAGGAACTTTTGTAAGACCGGCAATTAAAGCAGCTCTAGTTCTGCGTTCACCTGCAACTATGTAAAATTTTCCGTTTTCTGCAGGTTCAATTATAATCGGTTCAATAATTCCATTTTCGCGGATTGAATCAGCAAGCTCTTCAAGTTTTTTTTGATCAAAGTCAGAACGTGGCTGCTTTGGATTTGCAATAAAATCTACAGGATTTGCCCACAAAGTTCCGTCATCATCAACTGTTACACCATTTGGAAGATTTGTCGGCTTTCCATTTTCGTCTTTTTGAACATCGTTTGCACTTCCAATACCAGAAAGAGAAACAGAACCTCCACCCATAAGAGCATCTAAACCCAGCCCCATTCCTAATCCACCAACTTTAGCCACGATGCATTATCTCCTCTGCAAGTTTTTTATAGCTTTTTGCACCAGCACATTCAGGGTCATAATTACAAATAGGAAGTCCACGGGAAGGTGCCTCAGAAAGTCTTATGTTTCTTGGAATGATTGTACTAAAAACAACATCCTTAAAATAAGTTTTTACCTGCATAACAACATCTTGTGCAAGACGAGTTCTTGAATCGTACATCGTAAAAAATATACCGCCAATTACAAGCGATGGATTTATTCCCTGCTGCACTTTATTCACAGATTTTAAAAGAAGAGTAATTCCTTCCAATGCAAAATATTCGCACTGCATAGGAACAAGAACCTGATCTGCCGCTGCAAGACCGTTCAAAGTTAAAATACCCAACGAAGGCGGACAGTCAATCAAGATATAATCATAATTATCTTTTAATGGAGCCAAAACTTTTTTTAAAAAGAATTCGCGATTTTCCTGCTCAACAAGTTCAATGGCAGCACCAGACAAATCAATTGAAGCACTAATTGCATCAAGATTTTTTACCGGTGTATGTTTTATTGCCTGTTCTGCAGTTACCTGACCGGCAAGCAATTCGTAAATTGTAGGTTTATCTTTAGAAACACCTACACCACTAGACATATTCCCCTGAGAGTCAAAATCTACCAAAAGGACTTTTTTTCCTGCAAGAGCAATATATGCTCCAATATTAATGCAGGAAGTTGTTTTACCAACTCCACCTTTCTGATTTACAAAAACAATACTCTTACCCATAATTTATAATATATCATTTTTTTTAAATTTAGTATACTTTAAACGCTATGATAATCTCATGTACATTCAGTAAACCTTCAGAAGAAGCAAAACAGATTTTTGACCAGCCATATTTAAGGATTAAGGCAAAAGCCACGAATACAGCAGGTAAATCTTTATATTTCATAGAAAAATTTACACAAACTCAAGTTTTTCATGAACAAAAAACCGAAGAAGAACTTAATAATTTTATAGAAGCTCACGCGGGAAAAACTTTTAAAAATTGCGTAATCCGCACAGAAGAAAAAGAAATTACATACCTTGCAAATAAAAAAGGAAAAATAACAAAACTAGAAAAAACTATTAAAAACGAAAACCCTGTACCCACTAAAAATATAACTTGGAATAAACAGAAAAATTATCTTATTCCAGAAGGAAAACCTATTCCTTTTCTTGTTCTTCTTGGAATTATGACAAGCGATGGAAAAATCATAAAATCAAAATACGATAAGTTCCGTCAGATTAATCGTTTTCTTGAATTTATAAACGACATTCTTCCACAAGTTCAAAAACAGATTCCAAATGATAATCCGATTAGAATTGCAGACTTTGGCTGCGGAAAATCGTATTTAACTTTTGCAGTTCATTATTTTTTAACCGAAATAAAACATCTTAATGTAGAAATTATCGGTCTTGACCTTAAAAAAGACGTAATTGACTGGTGTAATAAAGTTTCTTGTGAATTAAACCTTAAAGGACTTAACTTTGACACAGGAAATATTTCATCTTATGAATATAAAAATAACCCGGACATTGTAATTACCTTACACGCCTGCGACACAGCAACCGACTTTGCTTTAGATTATGCGGTAAAACACGACTGCAAAGCAATTTTAAGCGTTCCTTGCTGCCAGCACGAAATAAACAGCCAGCTTAACAAAAATTGTGTACCTAGCGAATTTACTCCGCTTTTAAAATATGGAATTATAAAAGAACGTTTTGCTTCTCTTTTAACAGATTCACTTCGTGCAGAAATGCTTGAAGATTCAGGCTACAACGTACAACTTTTGGAATTTATTGATATGGAAGGAACTCCTAAAAATATTTTGATTAGAGCGGTAAAAAAACAAAAGAATGCAGAAGAAACAACCGAGCAACTTTCCGATGCACAAAAATTAATGACCGTGCTAAATATTTCTCCAACGCTAAAAAAACTTTTACAAAAATAATCTGCGTGCCGTGCTTTTAGTAAAAATTACCTAAAAGCACATCAGCACGCAAAACTTGCACTGCAAGTTCTATTCATTATGCCATTTCTTAAAAATCAATGATGTGTTGATTCCGGCAAATG
>CAYZXM010000028.1:0-4551 GCA_964482455.1 uncultured Treponema sp.
TTCTATTCATTATGCCATTTCTTAAAAATCAATGATGTGTTGATTCCGGCAAATGCAAAGTTGTTGCTCATTACATATTCAGCATCGATTTTGCGACCTTCACCGCGGATGTAGTCCAAATCGCCACATTCAGGGTCAATGTTGTTCAAGTTCAATGTTGGGTGGAACCAGCCTTCGTTCATCATATTGATTGTAAGCCATGCTTCTACCGCACCGCAGGCACCAAGAGTGTGTCCAATGTAAGATTTTGTAGAAGAAATCGGAACTTTTCTACCGAATACGCGAGCAGTTGCAGTAGTTTCTGCAATGTCGCCATGATGAGTTGAAGTTCCGTGTGCATTTACATAAGCGATTTTATCAGCACTTAAATTTGCAGAATCAAGAGCCAACTGCATACAAACGCCCATAGTTTCGCTGTTTGGAGAAGTAATATGAGTTCCGTCTGTGTTTGTGCCAAAACCTACGATTTCTGCATAGATTTTTGCTCCTCGTTTTACGGCGTGCTCCAAATCTTCAATGATTAAAGTTCCGGCACCTTCACCGATTACAAGGCCATCTCTGTCTTTATCAAAAGGACTTGGAGCAGTTTCTGGGTGTTCGTTACGGATTGAAGTTGAACCAAGCTGGTCAAAAATTGCTGCATCTGGCGGACAAAGTTCTTCTGCTCCACCTGCAATCATCATATCCTGTAAACCGTTTTCGATTGTTTCGTATGCGTAACCGATTGACTGGCTTCCTGAAGTGCATGCTTCACTTGTTACAATCATTCTTCCTTTAAGCTGGTAAGTAACTTCGATATTTGCAGCACAAGTATGAGGCATACATTTAATGTAGGTTGAAGAATTTACTTTTGCAGTACATTTATCCTGCATTACGCTTGTTAATTCCTGAATTGAATCAAAAGAACCCATTGAAGAACCGTATGCAACACCAGTTCTGCCGTTTTTGCATTCATCAACAATTGTTCCATCTTCGTTTAAAAGGCCAGCCATCTTTAATGCAAGCTGTGATGTATGATAAGAAAGAAGGGCAACGCGTCCCATTCCGCGAACTAATTTTCTTGGATATTTAGGAAGTTCGCCTTTTGCAGGGCATGCAAGATGTGTGTTCATTCCTTGAATTTCGTGCCATTCTTCCATATTTTTAATGCAGTTTTTATAACTTTTAAGCTGTTCGTATGCTTCTTCCCAACTTTCGCCAAGTCCGCTTATCATTCCGGCACCAGTGATTACTACTCTTCTTTTTCCGTTCGGTTTTGTAAAATTCATATATTTTCCTTATAAAATTTATTTCTTATTTTTAGCACATTCCGCCGTCTACGGTGATTACCTGACGAGTTATGTATGAAGCACCTTCGCTTAATAAGAAAAGAGCTGCTGCTGCGATTTCTTCAGGTTTTCCCATTCGGTTCATTGGGATTGTGCTCATCATTATTTCTTTTGCTTCTGGAATAATGTTTGCAGTCATTTCAGTTTCGATTGCACCTGGGGCAATTACATTACAAGTGATGTTTCTTCTTGCAAGTTCTACGGCAAGTGCTTTTGTTGCTCCGATGATTCCCGCTTTAGAAGCAGAATAGTTTGTCTGTCCGCGATTTCCAATAATTCCACTTACAGATGCCATTGTGATGATTCTTCCGCCGCGTTTATTTTTTCTGCTTGCCATGCTCATTACAAGCGGTTTTAAAACATTGTAAAAACTGTCAAGGTTTGTGTGAATTACGCTGTCCCAGTCAGAATCTTCAAGGCCTACAAAAGTGTTATCGCGTGTAATTCCTGCATTGTTGATTACGCCCCACAAGATTTCGCCGTTTGCACTAAGACGGTTTACAAGGTCGCCCAACTTTTGGCTGCAATCTGCACGGTCAGAAACATTGAACTGAATCAATTCGCCTTTTCCGCCAGCTTCTGTAATTTGTTTTAAAGTTTCTTCTGCTTTTGCCTTGCTTCCGTTGTAATGGCAGATTACATAATATCCAACTTTTGCAGCTTCTACCGCACAAGCCCGTCCCAATCCGCCAGAAGCACCAGTTACCAAGATTTTTTTATCAGCATTTGTCATTTCCATAATAATTCCTTCCTTTTAAACTTTTTTAATTTATTTTGTAAACATTCCGACCATATCTTCTGTTTCCATAACCGTAATTTTTGCACTTGCAGCAGGTTCAGCATCTCCTACATTAGAAAAAAGAGAGCAGACATATCTGTAAGTGTTAGTTTCTTCATCGCGGTAATCTTCGGCAATTTTCATCTGGCAAGTTGTGCCTTCCTTTAAAAATCCGACTGAAGCCTTAAAATCTACAACGCTCAAAATCATTCCAGGTAGAGGAGTTCGCCCTTTGATTTTGTTTGTAATTCCAGTTAATGCCGAAACGCCCTGAGCCATAAGTTCAAAACCTGCCCAAGTTGGAACGCCGCCAAATTCTTCTTCGTAAAAAATGCAGTTCTTTGTAATGTCGTATTCGCTTGTGATTGTGTGCTTTTCAACATCGTGCTGTGTTACCCGACTTAGCAAAAACATTTTTCCTTTGTGCGGAAGATAATTTATTAATTCATCGTGATCTATAAATTGAGATACATTTTTTGGTTCTACAGTTGCCATTTTTCCCCCTGAACTCTTTATTTTATTCCTATTATTAAACTGGAATTCGCTCCGCCAAAAGCAAATGAATTGCTTAAGCAAACTTTTACCTTTCCAGTATTTTTTGTATTTTCAGAATCAACAAAATTCAATTCTGGTAATTCTAAATCTCTTTCTTTATCCCACACTTGTAGGGGAAGACGCACTTCTTGTGCATTTTGGTTATTTTTAATCGCTGCGTAACAAATTGCTATTTCCAAAGCACCCGAAGCACCTAGAGTGTGCCCAGTAATTGCCTTTGTTGTACTTACAGGAACTTTAAAGTCGGCAAAAACAGACGAAACTGCTTTTGCTTCCATACTATCATTATATTTTGTTCCTGTTCCATGCAAGTTCACATAATCAATTTCAGATAAAGCAATTCTGCTGTTCTTTAATGCATTTTCCATTGCCCTGAATGCACCGTTTCCAGAAGGATCAGGACTTGTCATATGGTACGCATCAGCAGATTCTCCATAGCCTAAAAGCTGAATTGGTAAATCATTTTGAATCGGCTCTTTTGTTATAACAAAGAATGCTCCCGCTTCGCCAAGTGTAATTCCATGGCGATTTTTACTAAACGGATTTGTAATTTCAGATGAAACTGCTTCTAATGAATCAAAGCCCATAAGAACAGTGTCACTTGCAATATCTATTCCACCGGCAACAACAGCATCACAAACGCCAGAGCGGATAAGTTCAGCGGCCTTTATTATTGCCCCTGCACTAGAAGAACAGGCCGTTTCAAAACAAAGCGAAGGGCCTTTTAATTCATATTTTTCACTTATAAAAGTTGCAACGTAATCAGCACATTGAATTTCTAGCGAATAATCTTTAGGGAACTTTCCATTCTTAAAATATTCACGATGACCTTTTAATGAAAACTCTGTGCCATTATCGCAAGAGCCAACGCAAACTCCAATTCTTTCAGTTCCATACTTTTCTTTTACCAAATTGATTTCTTTTTCGATTTGCGAAAGGGCTTGCTCTTCAATTTGAATAATACGCATATCGTATCGAGCAGATGTCTTTTTTAAAAGTGAATCATCAATTCGTGCAGCATAAAATTCTTTACCGTTCAATGCTTTTACACGCTTTATTCCGCTTTGATTTCCTAAAAGAACATTGTTCCACAATTCATCAATATTTTTACCAGCGGAACAAAAAACTCCAGGGGTCGAAAAGTACACAGGACTCACCTTATTCAGCCTCCTGCAAAACGTATTCATAGCCTCTAAGTTTATTTTTTATAACCACTTTTCCATCTGATTTACAAATTTCTTCTATTATGAACGGTCCGTTATAAATCTTTCGCTTTTCTGTTCCGTCAGATTCTTCAACAGTCATTTTCATTTTTACGGACTTTAAGAGTTTTTGAATTGCACTCACTTTGTAATATGCAAACTGCAAGTCCGCCACAATGTATTCAGATTTTAGATTTTTAGGAAAAATCGATGAATCAAAAGAAATATTTATTCCATCATAAATAAGAGTTCCCATTCCTGTTCCAAAATCATTGAACAAAGAAAGGAAAATCCCCTCCGAATCAGATTTTAAATAAGCATGAAGAGCAAATGAATTATCGCCAAAAGTCGCCAAAAGATATTGCTCTTTATCAATCTCATTTTCCATATCATACGGAGGAAGAAGATAGAGTTTTTTTATATTTGTTATATAAATCGGCTCTATATTTGAATCTATAATTGCTTTTGTACTTGTACATCCTGTAATAAAAAACAGAACTGCAATAAACGGCAAAAGCAAATTTCTAAAATGACATTTTCTCATATTTTGTAAGGACATTGTAAAATGTATAAAGTTTTTTAGCAATAAGCAAAACGCTATACTCACCTACATTACGATACTAGGACTTACTATGTTACGACACTGGCACTTACTATATTACGGTGCTGGGACTTACTATGTTACGAC
>CAYZXM010000028.1:4651-24995 GCA_964482455.1 uncultured Treponema sp.
CTATATTACGATACTCATCCGTCGATTTTATGACGTAAAACCGTCGAATTTATAATGCTAATACGTACTGTATTCTAAAAATTAGTGGATTTAGGGCATAAAAAAAGCAGAAAATGATAATTTATTCATTTTCTGCTTTAATCTATGAAAATCCCCGGCTATTGTTTACAATCCATCTTTTCAATTATGGAATCAAATACTTTATCGATAAGACAGCCGAACAATGCAAAAAGTGCCGAACCGATTACAATGCTAAAAAATATTATAAAATAAAACATAAAGTGCCTCTTTTTTAGTTAAAAAAGTACGCACAAAGTGCAACAGCTACAGTAAATGCAAGTAGCCCAAGAATAATAGGCAACATTTTGCCCTCCTTATAAAATTTTAGAGAAAAAATTATGATTTTAATTAAAATAAGGAAGGTAACTTACAAAAGAGTTTGAAGAAAAATTACTGATTTTAGATATTTATTTTTTAGTAATAAAAAACTTTTTTTTACAGGAGTAAAAACGCAAAAAGAGCAGCATACTACGGTTGCTACAACAGGACAGCATACAAAAAGATTTGCTATAAAACGCTTTCCTGCATTTATTATAATTTTAATAGGCTGGATTTCTAATGCAGCAAAAAGTTCGCCGGAATGATACTGCTCACTGCGAATAGTGCAGGCTTCCTTTGAAAAACGAACTGCCTCTGCATCAGAAACACCGTTAAAAACAGGAACAGATAAACTACATATAATCGTATAGAGAAAAACTACAATGCAGAAAAATCTGTTCCTTGCTTCTTTCATTAAAAATCTGACCTTGTATAAAAGAACGTTGAAACAAACGCCGTTGTCAATCCTATAAAAATTGAAAGACCAATCATATGAACTGGCACAAATTTGCTTAATGCAAGAGCACCAAAACTAACTGCACTAGTTATAAACGACAAAAGAATTGCAAACGGTTCCAACCTTGCATTCTGAACTTCATCAGTTCTACGTTCATTTTCTATCATATAAATTACGTAGTCTAATCCAAGTCCGAATACAAGTATCATACCAGTGATTGAGAAAAATTCAAAATGAATTTTAAATAGTGCAAATACTGCCGCCGTCCACAAGAAAATTAAAAGCGGAACAGAAACTATCTTTGCAGTCTGTTTTAATGAATAAAAGAATTTTAAAACTATGAACAAAGCAATATAAACAACAAGGAAAAGCTTTAAAATCATAGAAGAAAGCCTGTCTAAATCCTCGTTCATAGAACGAACCTTGCTAACAAAGAAAACATTTTCATCATCAGCAAGAGATTTATATCCATCGTAATCCAAAACACTTACCGGAAGCACAACGGAATAATACTTTCCATCAATTTCACCAAGCCATGCCGAAGAAATTGCACTTTCAAGATATTCAGGTACATTCTTTCCGATTTCTATAAAATCGTCTTGTGTAGAATAAAAATCTTTTGTAAGGCGTTTTGCATAAGAGGAATCATAACCAAGATATTCATACTGTTCTGCTGCCAACGGAAGCAATCTTTCTGCCGCTTTCCTAGACATCTTCTGCTTTTCAATAGAAGGAATGTATGAAGTTATGCAAACAAATCCACCTTTTTCCTTACCTTCGTTCATCTTTTTTAATTTAGCAGTAAGTTTTTCTTCGTTTTGTAATGTTTCTTCAACAGTTGAACCGCTTATAATAAACCAGCCGCTAGGACTATATTGAAGAACTTGTGCTGCTTCCTTTTCGTTGAGCATTTCCCGCCCTTCCATTTTATAAAGGCGCGAAAGATTATTTTCAACACGAACTTCTTTATGACAAATGATTAGGATTCCTATTGAAACAACGAACATTATTGTTATTGCAATTCTTCCTACAAACTTTTTGTTATAACCTGCAGGCAGAGTGTAATACTTTAAAAGTCGTATTTCACGCTTATCCTTTGGAACTTTTACAAACGGATAAATACAAATAACACTCAGGAAAGAAGAAACAATTCCACTCATACTAAAAACAGCCATCTGCTTTAAAAGATTGAATGGAGCAAAAACCAATATAAAATAACAGACAACAGTAGAAACAACAGAAAGGCTAAGTCCTTTTATCAAGTGATTTCTAACCTGATAGCCTTTATGACAGGAAAGATTTCCCTTCCAGTTAATAAAAAAGTGAAGACTGTAATCAATGCACGAACCTATAAGCGAAGTTCCAAAAACTAATGTAAGAACGTGCATTTTTCCAAAGATTGCAAGGGTCGTAATAATTGCCGTAAGACTAGACCACAAAACTGTAGCAATACTTACTAAAATTGGCGTAGGACGTTCAAAAACCAAAAGAAGAACAATTATAACTGCCAGCATCGAAATTGTAGAAATTGTAGAAATCTCGTTTGTTGCATTTGTTGAACTTTTGTAACTGTGAAAAGGCGTTCCCGAATAAATAAAACGAGTTTCGCTATCTTCCAATGGGTCACACACCTGGTGAATCTGAACAACCGCATTTTCTTTACTTGCTAAAGCGGCACCCTGCTTGCTTAAGATTCCGCGAATCATAATGTACCAGCGGTTATTTACTTCGCTTGCAAGAACTTCGTCTTTTAGTGACATTTTAGTTCCGCTTTCCTGTAACTGTGTAAGGAAATTCAGTAAATCGTGTTCGCCAAGCAAAAACGGATCATTTTCAAGATTTTCAAGAGATGTCATTGTAAAAGCACCATACGCTTTAGAAAGAGCATCTTGTGAAAATTCGCTTGGTCCGTTATCTGTGTTTAATGCATTTATAGTTTCTGTATCAATCAAGTTGTATTTATATTTATTAATATATTCAACAATCTGACCAAAAGAATCTGTGTTCTGATATAACGAAATAGACTTAAACTTTGGGCTTTCCTTTAATTTTTCATAAACTTCACTGGCAACTGCTTTTGCTTTTGAAAAATTAGGATTTGAAACAAGAATAAAAACATTCTGTCCTGTTACTTCCGTAAGTTTTGAATCTGCTGCTTCCAGTGCTTTTCCCATTGCTGGCTTAGGGAGCATATTAAAAAGATCTGCATCAATGTTTATTCCTTTTTTTGAATAAAGCATTGCACAAAAGCCTGCAATAATTACAGCATGAAACAGAATCCAGAATTTAAAAAAAGTTTTATTTTGAAGTGAAGTAAGCTTTTTCATCTGCTGTTAATTCCTTTGGATATTTTTGCTCTGTAAAATTATACGTAATTGTATCTCCAACTGCTTCTTTCATTACGATTGTATTTAAATCGGCAGAGTTAGATAAAGTTTTTCCACTTATTAAAAGTGATGTTAATATCTTTTTTACAACTTCATCTTTTGGTTCAAGAACTGCATTCCATTCAGAGCCAGAAGATGTAAATGTTACATTAAAGTTTTCGTTCAAAACCGCAGCATTTCCACTGAACATTGCACTTAACGTTGAAGATATGCTCGTAAAAATCTGATTGGAAGAAGCGTCGATTACAGTTTCTTTTCCGTTTGCAAGAGTTTGCTTTACGCTTGTCATTCCAACAATCATTGTTGATGGGAATGGTTTTTCTGTTTTCCACATAATTCCATCAAGGCTGAATATAAATGTTCCGCTTGATTTCATAGACCGATTAACTGCAGAAATCGTTTTTACTTGAGTAAAGTTCCCGGTCATATTTGGATGCAAAGCAAGTTTTTTACATACCGAATCAAAAGATTCAGCATTAGCCATAGAAATAAAAAAGAGTGCCGAAATTACAGCAAGAATACTTCTTTTCATTTTAAATTTCCTTCTTCTTTCAATAATTTTTCAACTCTCTGAATAAGCCACGGCGTACTTTCAAAACAAGATTCTTTTGTAGTAAGATTTACTGCCATCTGCGTAGAATCTGCTTTTGTACAAAGTTCGCCCTTAGCATTATATATTTCATATTTTATTTTTATGCAATTTTCATATTCCGTAAGATAAGTTTTTACCGTTGCCTTATCGCCAAAATACAAAGATCGCACATATTTTAAATTTATAGAAGTCACTGGATAAGCATAGCCTTCCTTAACCATTTCTTTATAACCATAACCAATTTTATCCAAAAGAGCACATCGTGCAATTTCTAAAAACTTTACATAATTTCCATGCCAAACAACGTTCATTGCATCTACGTCAAAAAATTCAACCGAAATTACAGTTTCATTTGTAACAAACGCTTTTTCTTTCATTTTGCAGCCTCGTCATTAAGTTTCCAAAAATTGTAAAAATTGTACCATTGATACGGAAACTTTATGCAATAGTTTTCTAATTTTAGAATGAACTCTTTGCAAAGTTCAGTAATTTTTTTATCTCGCTCTGAACGGTTTGCATTAATTTTAATTTCCGATTTTTCAACAAAAATATGATAACGAGGTTTAATAGAAAAAGTATGATTTCTTAAGCCGAATACGTAATAAATCGGGGCTTTTAATAAGAGTGCAAGCACAAATGTTCCATATGGAAAATCTGCTTCTTTTCCAAGAAACTTTTCACGAATAACCCTTGTTCTTGCTCGTGAACTTGTTCTGTCGCCTGTAATAACAACTAAGCCGCCATTTTCAATCTGTTCTTGCAAAGTTGCAATTGTATCTATTCCAATTTTTTCTGGGTCTAAAACCTGAAAATCAACATCAGGATTTATTTCTTTTAACGTTTTATTAAACTGTTCTGTAGATTTTAGTTCCATTACGGCTGTAACCGAAATGTTTTTTCCAACTCCGTTTTCACCAAAACTTGAAAGACTTCTTAATAATTCGATATTCCCTAAATGCGAACCAATTAAAAGAGCACCTTTACCACTTTTTAACTGTTCCTGCAACAAAGAAAGGTCATCGTTATGAACAATTAATTCATTATAATGATAATTACCAAACCAGCCTTCCATTTTTTCAATTATGCACAAAGAAAACGAAAGAATCTGATTAAACGGTCTTATTTTTGAAGGAATTTTTCCATTAGTAAAAGTTTTTAGCTGTTTCTGATAGATTTTAGATTCAACTCGACCTCGCTTTGAAAAAATATAAAAAAATAAAGCGATAGGCCAAACAATTGTAAAAATAATAAACTTCGGAAGTTTTTTCATAAGGGAAAATAACAGCAAAAGTGGCTTATTAGAAGAAACAACCTCTTTTTCATCTGCCCAATGTAAAAGTTCTTCGCCACGATTATTCATTTTTACCGCCCATAAACCCAAATTTTACTTTCCGATTAATAAGGATTGGAAGCCTAAAAATCATTCCAATACAAAGTCTTGAATAAGTTAATGCAATACAAATATTATCGCGAACCATTCTAAAATTAGAAATGCCATCTTTTGGATAATTTACTTTTACAGACTCCGAAATTATTGGAACTCCAGCCCAACTAAGATGCACAAGAATATCTATATCAAAGCCCATTCTATTGTCTATAATGGCATGTTTTTTAAGCAATTTATAATATGGAGCAACTGGATAAATGCGAAAGCCAATCATTGCATCTTTTATCTGATTATTTAACGAAACAAAATGAACCCAGCGGTTTGCAATCTTTCTGCCATTAACGCGTTTTTTTGGAGCATTTTCGTCATATTCTGGATAACCGCAAATAACAGCATCAGGATTTTCTTTGGAAAGTTCAAGAAATCTTTTTATTCTATTTGCATCATGCTGACCATCAGAATCAATTTGAAAAATATGAGTAAGCCCCATTTCATACGCTTTTTTTAAGCCGGAATTTAATGCCTTTCCTTTTCCATAATTTTTTTTATGTTCAACAACAGTTACCAGCGAATACGTTTTACCTACATTTTGAATAAACGCTTTGTTTCTTTCATCGTTTCCATCATCAACTACGATAATTGGAAGATTATAAACCACTAGATTTTTAACAACATCTTCAAGAGTAGAGCCATGATTATAAACTGGAACAACAAAACCACACTTCATAAACGAAAAAATCCAAGAATATTATTCAGAAATCACACTAAATGAGCCTGAAGAATAAACATGCTCTGCATTATCAAAATCTGCCATGTTAAAAGTAACTGAACTTTTTTCTGTTTTATATTCAAGGGTAAGTTTTATTTTAGAATCTGGCAAAATTGGTGCAGAAAATTTAATTCTTTTAATATGAGGAATATATCTCTGCGTTCCAAAATATTTTCTTGAAAATCGCGTAATTACTTCAAACTGAGCTACAGCTGGCAAAAGCTTAAACTCTGGAAAATGTCCATCAAAAAAATCACTAGAAGAAGGAATTACAAAACCCAAAACAACCTTATTATCCGATTTTTCAATAACATCTTCATTTGTAATATTATGTAAGTTGGTCATCGCCCAAAATCTCCTGAATTTTTGAATAAAAGTGTCTGTTAGTATATCAAATTATTCAGTTGTGAACATAGCCACAACGTCATCTTTATGAACTTTTCCTTGAACATCCGATGGAAGTTTTTCCACAAATCGCCATTTTTTAGGAAGTACAACATTTTCAAAATACTTCATTAAAAAATCGTGAAAGTATCTATTTATCTGGTATTTTTCTGTGTTCGCAAAATGTTTTTTACCTTTGTCATTAAAGACAATTGCTGCCGCAAGGTATTGGCGTACCTCATTTTGAAGTGCAACAACTTTTACTTCTTTTACTAAACCAGTTTCTAAAATGCGATTTTCAACTTCGGTAAGGGAAATACGTTTTTCTTCTATTTTTACAATCGAATCTGATCTTCCCTTTAAAATAAATCTTCCATCTTCAAAAAATTCTGCAAGGTCGGCAGTTGCAAAGCCTTCTGGATTTTTTATATACGGAGAAACTACACGAAGACAGCCATCATCGCCTAGCCAAAGTTTTGCATTTGCAAAAGGAGTAAATTTTAATCCGTCTTTAGATTGCTGTCGGTATGCAATTCCCGAAGTTTCTGTTGAACCGTATACTTCCATAGGACAAAAGCCAAAGACTTTTTCAGTTTTTTTAGCAAGTTCCGTTGAACACGCTCCACCACTTGTAAAAATCCACGGATTTTTAAGCGGAAGTTTTTCTTCTATTTCAACAGTACGCTTTAAAAACGCTGGTGTTGCAATAATCATATATTCTTCATCAGAAAGATTTTCAAATTCTTCTGGAAATTCTATTCTTTTTCTGCGGAAAGGAACGCCCAACGCAAAAGGAAGGCTCATTCCAAAAAGAAAGCCGTAAATATGGTGCTGACTTACGGTTGTAACCAATTTTCTTGAAGTAAATTCTTTTCCCCATTTAGAAATTACAAATGCATTATCTTCTTCAAATTCCTTCATTCGCTGCAGAACTGCTTTAGGTTTTCCGGTAGAACCAGATGTATACATTAAAATATTTGTATCTTCTGCATTTAAAACTGGAAGGTCGCGAATATATTTTTCATCTGAAACTTCTGTGTTTTCAATTATTTCTTGAATTGACGTTGCGTCTTTTACATTTTGGTCCGTTAAAAACTGTACGCCTGGCTTTTTTATTTCTGCAATAAAACTTTCAGAAATATTTTGCGTAAGAAGAATTCTTTTTTTACATTGAAGAAGTGCTACAAACGTACACAAAAAATACCAATAATCTTCGCAATGCAAAATCCAATCAGATTCATTTATTTTTGAAACGTATAAGCGAATTTTTGCACTATCAATTAAAAAATCTTTCCAGGTTTTAAATATTTTTTTAGACCAAGATTCTTCGTAACAAACAATAGAATCATCTTTCCTTGAATCAGATTTAAATTGTGTAAAAGAAAATACCTTTATCATTTTTTTATCCACCATTTTTCTAACAACAAATTCTATAGCAAATAAAAGCCCCATAAGAACATAAGAAATTCCTCCGTTATAAACAGACCAAATCTTATCGTTTAAAGAATCATTTCCAAAATCATAAAGAGCCGTAAACGCAGAAACACTTCCGTTTAAAATAAAAAAAACACACCAGACAATAGTTACTTTTTTACAATAATCATTAACTTGATCTTCAAACGATGACCCCTTAACAGATTTATCGCCAAGACAAGCAAATCTAAAAATAATATTCGGTTTAAAAATCAAAGATGAAGCAAAAACAAAAAGGAGCGTTGCACTTACAACCACGGAATATAATTTTAGAAAAATCTTTTTATTAAAAACAAAACAAAGAATTCCTGCCAATAAAAAAAGCGCCGAACTCAGCATTGGTCGCCAGTCTAGCGCTTTTCTTTCCGATTTTACGTTAGATTTATAATTGCCTGTTGCACTTAAAAAGAACACACAAGCAAAAGCAACCACACAAAGCGACAAAATCCGAACTGGCATTTTTAATACAACTAATGTTAAAAATATAAGAATCGGATAAATAGTCGCTACAACGTAAAAAAGAACTTTAAGATATTTTTTCATTAATCCATATATGGAACAAGAGCATCTACAACATCTTGAACAGTTTTTACTGTCTTGAAAATTGCAGGATCAATTTTTGTACCAGCTGGCATAAATTCCTTCATCTTCTGAATCAAATCAATTGAATCAATTGAATCAAGTTCAAGATCATCAAACAATGTAGCATCCAAAGTAACAGAAGCTTCATCAATTTCAAAATCAGATACAAGGATTTCCTTTAATTCTTTAAAAATATCATCTTTAGACATACTTAACCCCTTCTTGCCTGAGTAATATATTCAGCTAGTGCATCAACAGATGCGAAATGTTTTTTATTATCTGCACTTTCTGTAGAAAATTTTACACCGAAATGCTTTTTTAAACCAACGCCAAGTTCTAGAGCATCAATCGAATCAAGACCAAGCCCTTCGCCAAACAATGGTTCAGAATCAACAATGTTTTCAGGTTTTACATCTTCAAGTTGAAGTGTAGAAATAATTACTTCTTTTATTTCATTTTTCAGATTGTCCACTCTGTGACCCACTTATTTTTAGATTTTTACATTTTATAAAACAAAAAAGAAAAATGCAACAACTCAAATCTGTTTTTATTCACTTCTTATTGATTTAAAAAAGATTGAACGGCCGCGATTCCATACAATGCCGCAGTTTCGCAACGCAAAATATTTCCAGGAAAATGGATTGCCTTAAAACCCATTTTTAAAAGAAAATCTGCTTCTTTTGGACTGATTCCACCTTCGGAGCCAACAACAATTGCAATCTTTTTTATTTTTTTACAATTTTCTTCTAAAAAGATTTTTTTTAGCGATTCCGTTTTTTCACTTCTTTCCCAAAGAAAAAGGGCACAAGAAGACAACTCTTCTGAATTAATATTATTTTTCCACCATTCAACACATTCTTCAAGTGAAAGCGGTGCAAGAACTTCCGAAGAAACTGGTGAGCCACTTTGCTGCCTTGCTTCCCGAACGAGCCGTTCAATTCTTTCTTTTTTCGAATGACTTAAACTTTGAATGTTTTGATTTTGCGAATATTCGCCCTTAACTGGAACAATATACCTTACGCCACATTCAACCGCCTGCCGAATTATCTGTTCCATTTTTACAGGTTTTGCAATAAATTGAAAAAGTGTGTACTCCACACTCTGGTCTTCGTTTTGAATTTCAATTGCTTTTGTTCCACGAGTAATATCACAATCATTAAAATCCGATAAGTCAGAAGAACAAACCTGAAGTTCAATTTTTTTTAGATTTTCTAAAATTTTACAAACCGTTGTGTTTTGCAAACTTCCATCAGAAAAACGCACTGCAAGCATATCTCCGATTTTTATCCGCAAAACTTGATAAAGGTATCGAAAATCTTTTCCGGTAACAGTTATGAGTCCGTCTTTATTTGGAAATTCAGAAGAAATAAATTGCCGCATTATTTTTTATCTTTTTGATTTTCAGATTGTGATTCAAGCTGCAACTGCTTTAATGTTTTTGTAGATTCTAAAAGTTTCTTAAAATCTTTAGTATCTTTTAATAAATCAAGAGCCGCTTTTAGCTGAACATCGTAATCTAAATCATAAAGAGATGCTGGTTTTGTTCTATTTACTTGATTTCTAATAAGTTTTCTTAAAAGAGAAGAATCAAGTTTATATTCCGCCTTAAGAGTTTCCGCATAAGAAGCAATATTTGCTTCACTCATATTCGGGTGCGATTCTACATATGTTGAAATTTTATCCGATTCCAAAAGTGAAACATAATTTTTTTCATCTTCTTCTGTTAATTTTGGAAAATTAACTTCTAAATCAGGTGGAATTCCAATTTTATCAATATTTGTATCACTAGGAGAATAATATCGGGCAACTGTAATTTTTATTTCTTCACCAAAACCGATTGTACGAACGTTTTGAACAGACCCTTTTCCATAAGTTTTTGTTCCTATAATGTATGCAAGATGATTATCCTTTAATGCCCCGGAAAGAATTTCTGAAGCACTTGCCGAACCATTATTTACAAGAACTACGATAGGAATATCTTTAATTAAAGTTGTTTCTTTTCTTGCTTTATAAACATACTCCAAAGAAGAACCACGAGTTTTTGTTGAAACAATTGCTCCTTCGTCTATAAAATTATCTGCAATATTAACAGCACTTATAATAAGTCCGCCAGGATTATTTCGTAAATCAATTATAAGATTTTTAAAATCAGGATTTTGATTAAAAACGCGTAATGCTTCTGCAACTCTGTCCGGTGCATCGTAAGTAAATTCAATAATACGAAGATAACCAGTGTTTCCAATCATTCCATATTTTACAGAAGGAACTTCTATTTTTTCACGAATAAGTTCAGCATTAAATCTTATGTCTTTTCCACGCAAAACTGATACGGTTACTTTTTCGCCAATATTTCCACGCAAAAGCGAAAGGACTTCTTCCATCGACATACTTTCCGTAGGTTTTCCATTTATTTCTGTAATGTAATCGCCTGGTTGAATTCCAGCTTTTTCTCCAGGAGAATCTTCGATTGGAGAAACTACTTCAACATAAGCCGGTTTTCCTTGTTTTGATTCTGCCGGCTTTGAAATTGAAAGCCCCACTCCACCAAAAGAGCCAACCATTACATCCTGCAAATCTCTGATTTTTTCTTCATCAAGATATGTAGTGTACGGATCTCCTACAGCATCTATCATTCCTTTTATTGCACCTTGATAAATAACTTTAGGATCAAGTTCGTCTACATAATTTTTAAGAATAAAATTATATGCATCCTTAATTTGCTCTTCACATTTTCTTTTTGTAATTTCATCATAAATATCAGAATAAACAAAAGATTGTGCTGCTAATACAAAAAACACAAAACAAGAACGAAAAAAACTTAATTTTCTTTTTAATTTATTAATTTTTAAGCCCATATTTTTAATATATCACAAAAATATTTCTTTTTATATTCATAAATACTAAAAAATCTATTCTTTATGTGTTATAATTAAGATTATGCAAATTCTTCCTATAGCGAGCGGAAAAGGCGGAGTTGGAAAAAGTCTTTTATCTGCAAATCTTGCCATTGCCTTGGGGCAAGCAGGCAAAAAAGTTGTTCTATGCGATCTTGATTTAGGTGCTTCAAACTTACATCTTGCAATTGGACAAAACGTAAAAAACAAAAGCATTGGCACATATCTTACGGATAAAATGGAATTTAAAGATATAATTGAGCCAACGGAATACGAAAACGTAAGTTTTATCGCTGGAGACAGTCAAATTCCAGGCCTAACCAGTCTTAAGGCAGCACAAAAAACTAAACTCCTTAGAAATTTAAGAAGCATTGATACTGATTTTCTTATTCTTGATCTTGGAGCAGGAACTCATCAAATAATTTTGGATATGTTTTTGCAAACTCCGCAGGGACTGCTTGTTACCGCTCCAACTGTAACAGCAACTTTAGACGGTTATCTTTTTTTAAAGAATTGTATATTCCGCCTGATGTATACAACGTACAAAAAAGGCTCTGCTGGGCACGAATTCCTTGAAAAAATCAGAAAGAACTCTGAACAGCTAAAACGTCTTTATATTCCTCAACTTGCTCAAGCCCTAGAAAAAATCGACCCGGAAAACACAAAACTTTTTAAGGCAAGAACGGAACAGTTCTGCCCTCGCCTTATACTTAATATGATTGAAGACCCAAAAGATGCTTCTAGTGCAACACGAATCCGAAATTCATGCAAACAATATTTAGGATTAGAAATAGATTGCTTAGGTCTTATGTTCCGTGATCACTTACAGGAAAAAGCACTTTCTTCAAGATTACCTGTAATTGTATACAAGCCAAAAAGCGTTCTATCGCAAGCAATTTATAGAATTGCAGAAAAAATAATTGCAGCAGAACCGCGTTATTTTGACAAAGAACTTTCAAATTTAATCGATACTTCCGAATCTTTTGAAAAATTGAATGACGAAGCCTCTGAAGATTATGCATTAAAACTTTCAGGAATTGATGACCTTGTAGGAAGTGGGCAACTTTCCACCGGAGAATTAATTGAAATGCTAAAAACTCAAAATTACGAAATAACACAATTAAAAAAAGAAAATATTCTTTTAAAATCAAAAATAGTAAAAGCCGCTTCTATGGGCTTTAAACTTTAAGGGAAGAAAAATGTTTTTATTTGTAAATTATCCATCTTGGATTCACCCAGAGATTTTACCAGGAGTTCCATTTTTAGGACTTTTACGCTGGTACGGTCTTATGTACGTTTTTGCTTTTTTTACAGCATACGCAGTCTTAAAAAAACAATTGAAAGAAGGCCGTCTTGATTCTTGTAATTACAAAGCATCAGAAGATGATATTTTTAGTTTTATTGCAACAGGAATTATTTTTCTTTTGATTGGAGCACGAGTTTTTTCTGCATTTGTATATGACACAAGCGGACTTTACAGACATAAACCGTATCTTATTTTCTGGCCATTTAATTCAAGAGGACAATTTACCGGCCTTGCTGGAATGAGTTATCATGGCGGCGTTATAGGCGGAATTCTTGGAATGATTTTGTGGTGCATTAAAAATAAAAAATCATTTACAAAATGGAGTGACGCAATGGTTACGGCAATTCCATTGGGCTACACATTTGGCAGGCTTGGAAACTTCTTAAACGGAGAACTTTACGGCCGCATTACAACAATGCCTTGGGGAATAGTTTTTCCAGACGCAGAACGATTTTCTTCGTCATTAGAATGGGTACAAGCCTTTGCAGAAAAAATCGGACTTCCGCTTTCATCTGCATTAGTAAATCTTCCACGACACCCAAGTCAACTTTACGAAGCATTGTTTGAAGGCATTGTTCTTTTTGCTATTTTATGGCTTTTAAGAAAACATAAAAAATGGGACGGAATGTTAGGTTCTGTGTATCTTTGCGGTTATGGAATCTTTCGTTTTGTAATAGAATATTTTAGAGAGCCAGACGCAGATCTTGGTTTTAGAATCGCATCCGATGCGTCTGCCCCAATATACACAAATACATCCCTTTTAAATTTTTCAACAGGACAGATTTTGTGCTTTCTTATGATTCTAGGTGGCTTTTTTTATGGACTTATAACTTATATAATTGCAAAAAAACAAAAATCAACTAATTCCAGAGGTTAAAATGGCATACGAAGTTACAGCAACCCGAAGGCGTCCGCAAAAATTTGAAGATTTGGCAGGTCAGGAATTTGTTGCAGAAACTCTTAAAAACTCAATAAAAACAGGTCAAATTGCACACGCTTACCTTTTTACAGGTCCACGAGGATGTGGAAAAACTTCCACTGCTCGAATCTTAAGCAAATCGCTGAACTGTCAATCTTTTGACGGTCCAACATGCACTCCATGTGGAACTTGCCCATCCTGCAAAGCGATTACAAACAGTTCAAGCCTTGATGTAATCGAAATAGACGGTGCTTCAACAAACTCTGTAAATGATATAAGACAAATCCGCGATGAAGTAATGTTTCCGCCAACAAGTGCACGTTACAAAATCTACATAATCGATGAAGTTCATATGCTTTCAACCGGTGCTTTTAACGCACTTCTTAAAACAATCGAAGAACCGCCTGCTCACGTTATTTTTATTTTTGCAACAACAGAACTTCAAAAAGTTCCGGCAACAATAAAATCACGTTGTCAGCAATACAATTTCCGTTTGGTTTCTGCAGAACGACTAAAAGAACTTCTTAGCGATGCCTGTAACGAAATGAACATTCAAGCAGATTCCGAAGCACTTTATTGGATTGCAAAAGAATCTGGCGGTTCCGTACGCGATTGTTACACTCTTTTTGATCAAATTGCAGCATTTAGCGACGGTAAAATAACTTACGATAAAATCCGCGATAAACTTGGTCTTTTAGGTGTTGACCGATTAAACTCAATTTTTGAATCCTGCGTTCTTGGAAAATCTCAGGAAGTTTTACAAGAATTAGACACTTTTCTTCAGTCAGGAATTTCAATTGAACAGTTGATTTCAAACAGTTGCGAATATCTTAGAAGTATTCTTCTTTTAAAAAATGGAATTACAAAAGAAAGTCTTCTTGGTCAATCACCGGAACGTTATAGCAAAAACGTACTGGACGCATGGAACACAATTCAAACAGAAAGAGCACTTTCAATATTTTTGCAATTGTATCGGGATATTCGCTATTCACTTTCTCCGCGTTATGAACTGGAACTTGCATTTTCAAGACTTTGCTGGCTTACGCAATATGTATCTCCCTCAGAAGTAAAAACTGCAATAGACCAAGCACATTCACTGCTTGAAACTAGCCCAGCAAAAAAAACATTCCCAACGCAAGGGCAAATGCAAGTGCAACCGCAAATGAAAACGCAGCTAGCTGCACAGAATCCGTTTATGCAAAGTTTTCAAAAAGAACAAAAACCTTCTCAAATGCAGCAGCAAAATACAGCATGGACACAGCGAACAGAAGTTCCAAATACAAATATTTTTGAAAACTTTGCCCAAAAAGCAATGGGACAAAACGTAAATTCAAATAATTTACAAACTCCACAAAAGGAGGAAAAACCTAACCCTTTTTATGATGGCGGTGTACAACCGCCAAAAATAAAAGAAACAGCAATTGAAATTCTTTCGTTAAAAAATCCTATGCTAAGTTCCGCACTTATGCAAACTTCAGATTGGATTTTAGATAAAAATGAAATTTCTTGTACAACAGATTCTGTTATTTTGGTAGATACAATAACTAAAAACAAACAGCAATTAGATGAAGTTCTAAAAGAGATTTGCCATGCAGATATAACTTTTAAAGTTCAAATACAAGAAAAAAAAGAAACCCAAACCGAACCAAAAGAATTACCCTTGCAAGTAAAGATTCTTGTAAATGCTTTTAAGGGCAGTATCGTTGGCGGAAAAGTATAAAAAAATAATTTTAGAGGTAAAAAAACAATGAATCCATTTGATTTATTAAAAAACTCAATGGCAATAAAAGAGCAGACAGACAATCTTAAAAAAGAAATGGCAAACATTACTGCCGAAGGTTCTTCTGGTGGAAAAATGGTAACTTTAAAAATAAACGGACAATTTGAACTTTTAGAAATCCATCTTGATCCGCTCTGCGTTGATAATCGCGATGTAAAAATGCTAGAAGACCTTATAATTGCAGCACATAAAGACGCAAGCACAAAAATACATGAACAAATAAAAGAAAAAACAAGTTCGCTACTTGGAAACCTTAACATACCAGACTTGGGACTTTAAAAAATGAACATAATTGATGATTTAACAATAAGTTTTTCACGTCTTCCGGGAATAGGAAAAAAGAGTGCATCAAGAATTGTAAATTATCTTTTAAGAGCAGACCCAACGTATGTGCAGATTTTTTCTAAACAACTGGGCGAACTTCAGCAAAAAATAAAACCATGCACAATCTGTGGATTTTGGACAGAAGCAGATCCGTGCCCAATCTGTTCAAATGCAATGCGAGATAAAAGCATTATCTGCATTGTAGAACAACCACAAGACGTACAAACAATAGAAGCCGCAGGAGATTTTAAGGGACTTTACCACGTTTTAGGCGGAGTAATCGCCCCATTAGACGGAGTAGGACCTGAACAATTAAATATTTCAAACCTTGTAAAAAGAGTACAAGACGGAAATGTAAAAGAAATAATCATTGCAACAAACCCAACTTTTGAAGGGGATGCAACCGCAATGTACATACAACGGCTTTTACACAATTTTTCGGAATTAAAGATAACAAGACTTGCAACAGGAATCCCAGTTGGCGGCGACTTAGAATATGCAGACCGATTAACACTTGCCCGAAGTTTTCGCGGTCGAACAACATTTTAAAATTAAAAATCAATTCTTGCTATTTAAAGTTTTTTGACTTTTTTTTATAATAGGTCAAGTTTGCCTTTTTTTTACAAAACATGTTTGAGGGAAAACAAACACGTTTGTACAACAAGGAGGACGAAGAGAAATGTACAGACTTATTGAGTTAATGGAATCCATTGCGGATTATCGGGGACAAATAGAAAAGTATAAAAAATATGCGTCTGAACATCCCAGTTGTAAGTTTACATGGGAAAAGAAGATTGCATCAATGGAAAAAGCACTTAGCAATCTGGAATTAAAATTGCAGATTGCCAGTTATAACTTTTAATAACTATTTACCCATATTAATGGATTTTTCCCAGGCAGCGGTTGCCCCCTTTATTATTGCATTGCGAAAGCCGTTCGCTTCTAATGCTGCAACACCTTCAATAGTTGTTCCAGCTGGCGAACAGACAGCATCCTTTAATACTGCGGGGCAACCTTTATTTTCTAGAACCATAGAAGCCGAACCTTTTAATGTTTGGGATGCATAAATATAAGCCTGCTTTCTTGGCATTCCAAAACGAACAGCAGCATCTGCAAGAGCTTCAATAAACATAAAAGCATACGCAGGACCTGAACCACTTACTGCAGTTACACAATCCATAAGTTTTTCATCAACTTTTTCTACAACGCCACAAGATTCAAGTAATTCAGTAACGACTTTTACATCATCACAAGGAACTTCGCTTAAACAGCATAGAGCAGTCATTGCTTCGCCAATTTGAGCCGGCATATTTGGCATAATGCGAATATAATGAGCATCGTAAAATTCCATAAGTTTATTGATAGAAACACCAGCCGCCATAGAAACAAGAACAGCATCAGGGCGAAGTGATTTTTTTATTTCAGAAATAACTTCCCGAATATAAGCCGGTTTTACTGCAAGAAAAACATATTTTGCTTCTTTTACGGCATCAGCATTTTTTTCACAAGCGTTACAAGCATTCTTTTGGGCAAAGTCCTTAGCATTTTCAAAATGCTTTGCAGTAACGGTAATATTTTTTGAATCAAACTTTTTGCAGATTGAACTTGCAATAGCACCACCCATAGAACCACAACCAATAAAAGCAATCTTTTCCATAATATCTTTCCTATACTATTATTTATTTTGCTAAAAACAGCGTACCTTTTGCAGAACCATTTTCAAGATTTATTAAAATATTTTCGTGACTTCCATTTGCTAAAAGAATAGGAATACCATAAACCGTAGTTTTTTCGGCAGCCTGAATCTTTGTTTCAATACCACCTGTTCCAAAAGCATTCTTTTCGCCAATCGTAATGGATTTTCTTAACTGTGCAATATCGTCTACAACATCAACAATTTTTGCATCTTTATTAGTTTTTGGATTATCCGTAAAAATGCCGTCAACATCACTAAAAAGAATAAGTAAATCCGCACTCCACAAAATTGCAGTAAGAGCAGAAAGATTATCGTTATCACCAATTTGAAATTCATCAATAGAAACAGAATCGTTTTCGTTTATTATTGGAATAACACCTTCATCTTCCAAAGTAAAAAGAGTGTTACGAATATTTAAAGAACGATGATCATTTTCAAAATCTTCTTTTGTCAGCAAAAGTTGACCGATATGAAGATTCTGCTCGCTAAAAGCCTTTCGCCACTGAACCATAAGTTCAACTTGCCCAATCGCACACAACGCCTGCCTAAAATGAACATCCTTTTTTCTAGCCCATTCACTTAAAGTTGAAACACCCGAAACCTGTGCCCCAGAAGAAACAACAACAATCTGCTTTCCCTGGTCAACCAAACGTCTGCACTGCTTTGCAAAACTTGCCATAAACTCAGTATTTTGCGTACCATCCGCTTTTGCAAGCGTATTTGAACCAATCTTAATAACTATTTTTCTTGCATTCTTTAATGCATTTGCAATTTCTTCGCTCATTATTCCTCACTTTTAGCGAATCTGTCCTTCGCCATCAATTAAATATTTTGTAGTAGTCAGTGCTTTTATTCCCATTGGTCCACGAGCATGAAGTTTTTGCGTAGATATACCAAGTTCTGCACCAAAACCAAACTCTCCACCGTCAGTAAAACGAGTAGAAGCATTAACATAAACACAACTTGCATCAATTTTCTTTTGAAAAAGTCGTGCATTCTTTAGATTTTCTGTGATAATGCTTTCGCTATGTCCTGAATTGTGTGTATTTATGTACAAAATTGCTTCATCAATGCTTTCTACAGACTTTATGCAGCACTCATAATCAAGATATTCATTTCCAAAATCATTTTCATTTGCCATAAACAAAAGATTCTTTTCGTGTGCGTCTGTTTTTTTAAGAATAGAATAAGAAAAATCATCTGCATGGAACTTTACACGAGAAGCAAAACGATTTACAAGCAACGGCAAAAACTTATCTGCAATCTTTTTGTTTACGACAATACATTCAACAGCATTGCACACGCCAGGACGCTGGATTTTTGCATTTTCGGCAATATTTACCGCCATTTCTAAATCTGCATCCTCATCAACATAAAGATGACAAACGCCACTTCCCGTTTCAATAACAGGAATTCTTGCATTAGAAACTACGTTTTGAATCAATTTTTTACCGCCACGCGGAAGAACAACATCAATTAAACCCACTGCATTTAAAATCTGTTCAACATCGGAATGGTCATGCTCTTTTGCCTCTGCAAGTTCAATCGCCTGCGGAACACCATTTTCTACATTAGATAACGCATTTTTTATAACTTCAACGATTGCTTTATTTGTATTTAACGCAGAAGAAGAACCCCTTAAAAGAATGGAATTTCCACTTTTATAGGCAAGACTGAATGCGTCAACCGTAACATTCGGGCGGCTTTCGTAAATTATCGCCATAACACCAAGAGGAACTCTTACCTGACGAATATTAAGACCGTTAGGAGTTTTCCAGCCGCTAACCTCCTCGCCAACAGGATCAGACTGCAAAATTACGGTATCAAGCCCTACAAGAATACCGTTCATCTTTTTTTCATCAAGAGAAAGTCGGTCTACCAAAGCACTAGACATTCCAAGCGAAACAGCATTTTTTACATCGATTTCATTTGCATTAAAAATCTTATTCCGTTCAGAATCCAATGCAGAACGAACCGCTTTTAAAGCAGCATTCTTTACCACCGCATTTTGCATACTAAGAACTTCACTACCCTTTTTTAAGGTTTTACATATTTTTTCTAAATCCATAAAACGCCTCTTTTAAGTTAAAACAAAAAGCCGAAACTCTTTAAAGTTCCGGCCTGTTAATTTTTCGCATTAATAATTTGCCAGAAAGTACATTCCCAGCAGAACTGCATTGCGACATTTTTCAACCGACCAGTTTGTCGCAACGGGGAGACTTTTTATATACCACCAAAAGATTCCAAAACCAGGATCGATTCTTAAAGAATATTCCGTAAAGTCTTCTGATTTAGTCTGCTGACCGAACATAAGATAAACAGCATCATTTAGAATCGAAAGGAACTCGTTGTATATTTTTGACCAATCCGAATAATTTGAACAAAGAACTTCAAGTTGATAAAGAATCTGAGTTTTTAAGGCAACATCAGATTTTTCAACCCAAGTTTTTTCTATCAAAAGTTTAAGATTTTTATTAAAACTTGCAACCAGCTGAGCTTCATCCGAAGATGAAAACTTTCCGGCAAAGCCAAACATTGCAGCAATTTTTTCAACATCAGAATCAGAGTTTTGTTCTGTAGTCAAAAAGTTTTTTGCTGCCTGCAGCGTTTCTGCATCAATAAATTCTTCAATAAGTTTTTCTGCTTTGTTAGAAATAGCCATATCAAAATAATAGTTTTTAATCGCATTTTTTACAAGTACACAAGAACAGAATTGATATAAACCTAATTGAATCTGTCTTGTAGTTTTTTATTGTTTTGCAGTTTCTTTGTATAGTGGGGTAAATTCTCAGTGAGGTTTTGCAAAAAAGCCAGTGGATTTTCCCTAAAAAGCCTTTGAGATTTTTTTAAAAGCCAAAGGCTTTTTAGGGAAAACTCAGTGGCTTTTTACCTAAAACCCACTGAGAATTTAGCGAAAGGTCAAAGAGATTAAAATGTTGTATAGTGTCCTAAGTTTTTTATAAAAAAACTTTTAAAAACACTTCCGAATTTGATTTTTATTTGCGTTAAATATACG
>CAYZXM010000029.1:0-24597 GCA_964482455.1 uncultured Treponema sp.
AAAAGCAACGGAAGATTTTTCTGTTCAAGCTGTTCAACTGTAAATTTTTTCATAATTACTCCGCACCTTCGTTTTTTTCGGCTTTTCTTTCCTTAATAAGTTTTACACTGGTAATCGAAACGGAGATTAGTGCAAGAAGCGTTGCAAGCATATATGTTTCATTTATAATATTCAGTTCCAATTCGCCCATACAAGCGGCTTGAATCAGCTGAACTAAATGAAATGCCATGTATGCCGTTATTAAAAGAGCCGGCACAATAGTTAAAATCACTTTTGCCTTTCTATTTTTTGCAAGAACGAATGTAAGAACTACAAGAGAGCCTTCGCAGAGTAACTCCCATACAAAATAAACAGCCCAAAACTGCAAATTTCCAGGTATTTCTTCACGATTATAAAGCAGAACTCGGATTGTATCCAATATAAGCCAAAGCGAATAGCCGATAAAGGCGATTATCATCAGCACTTTTTCTACGCTAACCTTATTTTTTTTACATTTGCAATCTTCTTTTTTATTTAATTCTTTTGATTCCATAAAAACTCCAACACTGATAAAAATGCAGTTCTCCGTTCAAACAGTGTAATACAGTAAAGGCGTACAGTAAAGAAAAAACAGAAAAAAGCAAAAAACAGAAAAAATCAACATTTTTCTAAAGTTTGCCATAGTCATTTTAAAATGATATAATTAAAAACATTTTTTTAAGGAAAACAGAATGGTAAATTTTCTTTACACAGTCATAATCTATCCGCTTGTGCAGATAATCGAATTTTCGTTCGTTCTTTTTGATAGTATTTTCAAAAACCAAGGTATTGCAGTTATTGGCGTAAGTCTTGCTGTTTCAATATTGTGTCTTCCACTTTATATTGTGGCTGAACACTGGCAGCAGATTCAACGTGATACTGAAAAAAAACTTGAACCAGGCATTCAAAGAATTAAGTCTGTATTTAAGGGTGATGAACAATATATGATTTTGTCTACGTATTATAGAGAAAATCACTATCATCCGCTTATGGCGTTGCGTTCTTCATTCGGTCTTTTAATTCAAATTCCGTTTTTTATGGCGGCGTACTCATTTCTTTCAAATCTTTCTTCGCTAAAAGGCTGTTCTTTTCTTTTTATACGCGATATGGGAAGTCAGGATGCGTTCTTTTCTATAGGTTCTTTTCCTGTAAATGTTCTTCCTATTGCAATGACGGTTATAAACATAATTGCCGGTGCGATTTATACAAAAGGATTTAAGTTCAAGGATAAGATTTCAATTTATGCAATGGCACTTGTTTTTCTTGTAATCCTTTACACTTCTCCTTCTGGTCTTGTTCTTTACTGGACAATGAACAATGTTTTTTCCCTTGTAAAAAATGTTTTTTATAAAATTAAAAATCCGCGTAAAGTTTTATATATAATTTTTGCAATAGCAGTTTTGGCTATGGATGCGTTTGTACTTTTTGTTCATAACGGATTTTTACACAAAAGAATTCTTCTTGCGGCAGTTTTAACAATTCTTTTATTTGTGCCATATGCAGTTAGATTCGTTTCTAAACTTTTGGATACAACTCTAAAACCACTTGTAGAAAATAAAAAAACTCGCTTTTCAATATTTTTTGTTTCATGTCTTAGTTTGTGTCTTTTTGCTGGAACTGTAATTCCTTCATTCATAATAGGTTCTTCTCCCGTTGAATTTTCAAATATAGACGGATACGGCTCTCCGCTTTACTTTATTTACACTTCATTCACGCAGACTTTTGGGCTTTTAGTATTTTGGCTTTTATGTATTTACTTTTTATTTAATGCACGCATCCAAGCGTCTTTTGCGGTAGTTATGCCGGCTCTTCTTTTAGTTTCACTTGTTGATGCATTCATATTTTCAGGCGACTACGGAACACTTTCGCGCCTTATAACTTTTGCAGAAAATATTGATTCCGCTTCTATCGGAACATCGATTTTGAATGTTGTCTGCATAATCGTTGCGTGTTGCATTCCGTTCATTCTTCTTAAAATAAAAAAAGAAAAGATTTTAAGCGGGATTCTTTCTGTAATTCTTATTGCAGAAGTTGCACTTTCTTTTGTTCACATTATTCAGATTCAAAGTGAATATTCTTCTTACAAAAAAAATACTGCACAAAACATTCAGGAAGTTGAAAAAATCTCGCCAGTATATCATGTTTCAAAAACAGGAAAAAATGTTTTTGTAATTATGCTTGACCGTGCCGAAAGTTCATATCTTCTTCCTATTTTTGATGCTTTTCCAGAACTTTATAATATTTATGATGGTTTTACTTTTTACCATAATACAGCATCTTGGAATCAGGGAACTTTACTTGCCTCCCCACCTCTTTTTGGCGGCTACGAATATACTCCGTACGAAATAAATAAACGTAAAAATGAAAAACTTGTTGATAAGCAAAACGAAGCACTTTTAACTATGCCACGTATTTTTACAGAACAAGCAGATTTTACGGCACAAGTTTCCGATTTAAGCTGGGCAAATTACAGTTGGATTCCAGATATGTCAATTTGTGATTCTTATGAAAAAATCGAAGGATTCAATGTTGAACGAAAATACACAGATCTTTGGGTAAAACAAAATCCTGATAAAGTTCGCCCTAACATTACAAGCACTTGCTTAAAAAGAAACCTTGTATGGTTCAGCCTTTTTAAAGCTGTTCCAGTTTTTGCACGCGACAGCATTTATGATGACGGTTCATGGTGGTCTTCCGATGAGCAAACCTCAGATATAATGGAGTTTATAGACTACTACTCTGCTCTTGATTATATGTGCGAACTTACAGACTTTTCAGCAGAAGGAAACCGCTTTTTTGCAATTGTAAACGATACAACACACTCAGGGCAGGTTCTTCAGGCTCCTGATTATGTTCCTTCTATGAAAGTTGAAGATAAAACAGTTTCAAAAGTAGAAAAATATCGCAGCGTTTCAGGAAACATTGCAGCCTACAAACGTTTTGGCGAATGGCTTGAATACTTAAAACAAAACGATTGTTATGATAATTCCCGCATTATTTTTGTTGCAGACCACGGAATCGGAACAAACGAAGCGTTTAACTTAGATTTTGAGCAGACAGATTTTCCTAATGGTTACAATCCTGACCACAATCATCCGCTACTTTTAGTAAAAGATTTTAATGCAAAGGGTAAACTTACTGTAAACACTGATTTTATGACAAATGCAGACGTTCCAGCCATTGCCACAAAAGGAATAATTAAAAATCCTAAAAATCCGGCTACAGAAAAGGAAATTAAAGAAATTCCACCTGAAACAAAAAAAGCTTCTGGCGTAGTTCTTACACATAACTGGCGACCTGGAGGAAACGGTATAAATACTTTTACCATTCCAGAAAAAGACTATTACACAATTTCTGAAAATATATTCAAAGCCAAAAACTGGCAACAAGGAGTTAACTAAAAATGATTTCCATTCAAATTCTTCCACTTTACATTGACCCTGGAACGGGTTCCATGCTTTTTAGTATTTTGATTGGTGCAGCTGCAACTTTATTTTTTCTTTCAAAAGCTCTTATTCTTAAGATAAAACTATTCTTTTCAGGAAAAAAAGGCGGAGCCGTTCAATTAGATTCTTCATATAAACCTTATGTAATCTACAATGAAGGAAATCAATATTGGAACACATTCAAACCTGTTCTTGATGAATTTGAAAAACGAAAAATCCCCCTCTTCTATCTTACGTCTTCCAAAACCGACCCTGTTTTTGAACAAAATTACAGTTACATAAAATCAGAGTTCATTGGCGAAGGAAACACAGCATTTGCACGCCTTAACATGCTTAGTGCCGGAATAGTCCTTATGACAACGCCAGGACTTCAGGTTTATCAATTAAAACGAAGTAAAAACGTAAAACACTATTCACATATACTTCATATGCCAAATGATGCAACAACGTACCGACTCTTTGGGCTTGATTATTTTGATTCAGTTCTTCTTACAGGCGACTACCAGGCAACTGATATTCGTTTTCTAGAAGAAAAACGAGGAATTAATAAAAAAGAACTTGTTACAGTAGGTTGTCCATATCTTGATGTTTACAGAAAAAATATTGAAGAAATCCCTACTGAAGAAAATCATCCGTTTACAGTTTTAGTTTCTCCAAGTTGGGGCGATGTAGGCTTATTAAAAAAGTATGGCGAAAAACTTCTTGATCCACTTTCAAAAACTGGCTGGCGTATTATTGTTCGCCCTCACCCACAGTCTAAAAAATCAGAAGCAGAAATGCTTAACCGCCTTACAGAACGCTACAAGGATAATGCAAACATCGTTTGGGATTATGAAAGACAGAATATTTATTCCCTTAAAAAAGCCGATATAATGATTTCCGACTTTTCAGGAATCATCTTTGACTACACATTCCTTTGCGATAAGCCTGTAATGTACGTAAACGCCGGAATGGATTTACGTCCTTATGATGCATACGACCTTGATGGTAAAGAATTGTGGCAGTATTCAGTGCTTAAAAAGTTTGGAACAGAACTTAAAGAAGAACAGTTTGAAAACATTAAAAATGTAATTCAAGCAGTAAGCGATAGCGAAACACTTAAAGAAGAACGCCATAAGGCAAAAGAACAAGCGTGGATGTACGAAGGAAACGCTGGTAAAAATATTGCAGATTTTATGATTAGTAAAGTAGAAAAATAAAAAAAAACGGCAGGTTATGAAGTGCACCCCTAAAGTTGGACAAATAAAGTTCAATTTTAGGAGGTACACTTCAGTTATCTAAAAAGATGCCTGCCTTTTTTATTTTTAAACTTTCGTTTTATTTACACAGTTCGCTTAATTCCTGATGTTTTCTTAAAAGTTCAGTTGTAAGCGTTTCTGGGTAAAATTTACTATTAGAAGCCTGATTTTCCTTTTCTACAGTTTCACCCTTATATAAAACAACAGGATAGTCATTAAGAATGAATGTTCTGCCATTTTTAATAATGCATTCTGCCATTTCCATTGCAAGCGGATTATATTTTTTCTTATTTACAACCGCAATAGATTCTGTTAAAGAAAAATTACCTTCTGTAGGATCTACAAAATCTATTGGAAGACCTGCTTTTTTGTCACGTACTGCCTGATGTCTTAAACCAAAACCAACAGCAACCTCGCCGGAACGAATCTTTTTAATAGGACCAGAACCAGAAAGTTCAAGATGAGGACCAGCATTTTTATAAATTGCCTTTAATGCTTCTTTTGCTCCATCTTCACCATATTCACACACAAGAGCCTGAACCATAAGCCATGCAGTTGTACTACCCATAGGATCAACAACACTTACAAGATTTTTATATTCAGCATTTCCAATATCTTTTATACTTTTTGGAATCGAAAGTCCACTTGAACTTAAAAGTTTTGTATTTACAATTACAGCACCCTGGATAGCAAGAAGCGGAGTATAAAAAGAAGGATGCGAAACAATAGAATCAAAAGAAAAAGTTAAATCTTTGAACATATTATTTCTTTCTTGTGCACTTTCTATATAGAAAGAACTCATCGTTATAAGATCAGCTTCTATATCAGAACCTTCTGCAAAAAGTTTTCCACCAAGTTCACTTGTACCAAATGACTGAAAAATATACTTTCCAGCATAACCATTTTCATCAAGTGCCTTTTTTACAGAAACAACCGCTTCATCATCAGCATTAGAATAAATGATAACTTTTTTTTCTGCAGAGTTGTTTTTTGAACAAGCAGAAAAAGCAAACACACACGCACACAAAGTGGCAATAAAACTTATTTTTTTCATAGCAATTCCTAAAAAAATAAATATAAAATCCAGCAAAAATCAATCCACCAGATATTTTTATTATTACATATAAAAAAAATAATGAAAATAAAGCAATAAAAAATTAACAGAAATTTTACAGACAAAAAAAGACCTGCTACTTTGTAGCAGGTCTTTTGGACGGTGAGAGGATCGAACTCCCGACATTCTGGGTGTAAACCAGACGCTCGTACCAGCTGAGCTAACCGTCCGTATCGGTTCGTTGATGTTTATACTATATCAGAAACCGATATAAAGTGTCAACAGGTTAAACACTTTTTTTTTAATTTTTTTTCAATTTTTTTTATTTGTGGCAAATCTTTTTTTCACATTCCTTATAAATTGCAGAAGTTTTTGCCACTACATCTGCTGGAATCTCTTTAATATTAGGGTCGCCTGCAAGATTATTTTCTTTTAACCAATCGCGAACAAACTGCTTATCATAAGATGCTGGACTTCCACCAACCTTATATTTTGAAAGATCCCAAAAGCGACTTGAATCTGGAGTTAAAACTTCGTCCCCAAGAACAAGTTCTCCGTTTTCATCAAGACCAAATTCAAACTTTGTATCTGCAATGATAATTCCATTTTTATAAGCGTGTTCATAGCATTTTTTATAAATAGCAAGTGCTGCTTTTTCAATCTTAGTTCCAAGTTCTTCACCAAGATCATTTTTCATATATTCTAACGTAACATTAATATCATGACCTTCAGATGCTTTTGTAGAAGGAGTTACAATCGGTTCATCAAGTTTTTCGGCCTGCTGATATTCTTTATCAAATTTGTGTCCAAGAAATGGCTCACCCTTTTTATATGCTTCATACATAGAACCAAACATATAACCGCGAACAATTACTTCATAAGGAATCATCTTAAGTTTTTTTACAAGAATAGTTCTGCCTTCATATTCAGGCTTTTGGAATTCCTGTGGCATATCCTTTAAATCTGATGAAATCATATGGTTTTTTACAATATCTTTTGTGTAATCAAACCAAAAATTTGCAAGAGCATTCAAAACCTTGCCTTTATCTGTAATCATAGTTGGAAGAATTACATCAAACGCACTAATTCTGTCTGTTGTAACAATAACCATTCTTCCATCTTCTAAATCATAAACTTCGCGAACTTTGCCGCTGGCAAACTTTTTCATAAAAACCTCTTTATATTTTATACTGCTAAAATCGTTTTAGAAATTAACAGCAAATTGCAAAAATCACATAAATATTTCTTAAAATGAACTTAAAAAATATTTAGTACAAAAACGACGAATCTCCCCTTGAGTTTATAAAAAAAAGAATTAAAGCAAAAAGACCATAAAGAACAGAAAGAATAAAAACTACAGGAAGAGCAATACACAAAAGATACATTGTTTCTATTGCCGGTGGAATTAAAAGCATTACAAAGGCAAAAACAGAATGAAAAACAATCTTTTTTACATTTTTATTTTGTGAATCGCCATATATTTTATATGCAAAAAAACTTGCAAGGAATACAGAAGAAAGAAAAATAACAGGTTTTACAAATAAAATAAAAAACGAAAAATTTACAGAGTTTGCCGCAATAATACAGTAAGGCATATAAATTGCATAAAACGATGAAATTAATGGAAAAAATGCCTTTATTCTAAATTCAACAGAATCTTTTGTAACAAAAAAATAAATGGCGTACAGCAAAATAAGCGGAAGCACATATTCTTTTAGTGAAAAATATACAAAGTTAGAAAAAAATGAATATTCTGGAATACGATGCATATAAGAAAATAAAGCGGTACACGCTGTTACAATAACACCGCAAAATGCACCAAAGCCCATAATAAATGGATATATTTTTTTATTTGAATGGAGTGCACAAAAACAAAGCACAGTAGGAAATAATAAAATCAAAAACAAAAACATAACAAAAATAAAATATCATAAATATGTACAGTTTGAAAAGAGAATAAATAATGGGATTTTTTTATAATTTCCTTATAGCAAAAATATGTAATTGAAAAATCATTTTTATAGTGATATGTTTTTTTTATAAGTTTTGTTTTAATACAAAACTTTAAGTTCTGGCCGCATTTTAACGGTTTTAAAAGCGAGGTTATAAAATGGCAAAAAAAAATCTTGACTGGGGTAATTTACCTTTTGGTTACATGAAAACTGACAAGCGCTTTGTTTCTAATTTTAAAAACGGAGCATGGGACAATGGTAAACTTACAAAAGATAATACAGTAAAAATAAATGAATGTGCTGGCGTTCTTCAGTATGCTCAAACTTGTTTTGAAGGTCTTAAAGCATATACAACAAAAGATGGCAGAGTTGTTTGCTTTCGCCCGGATTTAAATGCTGCAAGAATGAAAAGTTCATGCGAACGTCTTGAAATGCCAGTTTTCCCGGAAGATAGATTTGTTCAGGCCGTTATTGATACAGTAAAAGCAAATATTTCATGGGTTCCTCCATTTGGTTCTGGTGCTACTCTTTATATTCGTCCTTATATGTTTGGTTCAAACGCAGTAATCGGTGTAAAACCTGCAGATGAATATCAGTTTAGAATTCTTGTAACTCCGGTAGGTCCTTATTTTAAGGGAGGAGTAAAACCTATTACTGTACGCATTTCTGATCTTGACCGTGCCGCTCCACACGGAACTGGCGACATTAAAGCCGGCTTAAACTATGCAATGAGTCTTCATAACATTGTAGATGCACATAAAAATGGTTTTGCTGAAAATATGTACACTGACCCGGCAACACATACTTATATAGAAGAAACTGGTGGTGCAAACATTCTTTTTGTTACAAAAGATGGAAAACTTGTTACACCAAAATCTAATTCTATTCTGCCTTCTATTACTCGTCGTTCTTTGGTACAGGTTGCAAAAGACTATCTTAACATTGAAGTAGAAGAAAGAGCAGTTAACAAGAATGAACTTTCTGATTTTGCAGAAGTTGGTCTTTGTGGAACTGCTGCCGTAATTAGTCCAATTGGAAAAATTGTTGATCACGATAAAGAAATAAACGTTCCTGCTGGCATGGAAAAAATTGGTCCTGTACTTGGAAAACTCCGCGAAACATTAACCGGAATCCAAATGGGCGAATTAAAAGCACCAGAAGGTTGGGTTGTAGAAATAAAATAGGTTTCTTTAAAAAAATCTATTTATTCTAAAAAAAACAGCATCCCAATAATTAATTTAGGGATGCTGTTTTGTTTTAACTATTTTATTTTCCTTAAGAACGCATCTTTATAACCAGACTTCTTAAAACGGTTCAAGACTGTTCCGTATTCGTCCATATTCAAAGGACCAATTAATACCTGGTAACCTTTATTATCTTTTAAAGGAACAAGGGTTATCGGATACTGCTTTTCAAAAGTTTTTACAGTTGTTTCAAGATTTTCTTTATTTGAAAGAACTGCAATTTGAACATAATACTTTCCTTTTTTAAGGTCAGAAAGACTTTGAACTTTGTATTTTTCAACTAAAGATTTTTTCTTTGTTGTGTTTTTTACTTCAACTTTCTTCGTTTCTTCAGGAACAACGTTCTTTTCTTGAACACTTTCAGAAGGAACTTCTGTAACTTTATTTTCAATTGGTGGATTTTCAGACGCTGGAACTAAAATAATCGGCTCGTAAGATTCTTCTTCACCACTAGATACATTTTCGTCTGTAGTTTCGCTTTCCAAAGTTTCTTCTTTTTTCTCTTCTTCTGGAAGAGCAGAAAGGTCATCAGAGTAAACTTCTTCTTCAAATGGAACTACAGAAACAACATCTTCATCAGTTTTTTCATTTTCACCAGGTACTTCAGAAAGTTCTTCATCTTCTTGATTTACCATATTTTTTTCTGGTTCAGAAAGAGGGATAAGTGCATCTTCTTCAAATGACTCACTTTCTAATTCGTCTTTTGGCTCTTCCTGTACTACATTTTCAGGAATTTCAGGAGCTTCTGTTGCTTCTATTTTTTCAGGTTCGCTTTCTACTTCAGAAGGTTCTTTTTCTTCTTCTGTGTAATCTTCAAGTTCATCGCTAGCCACAGATTCTTCTACAATATCTGTGTTTTCTTCTAATGTTTTTGCTTCTGTTTCTTCTGGAATATCTGAAACATTTTCATCATCTTGGATTACTTCAAAATCTTTAACTTCTTCTTCTGTTGTGGCTTCATTTTCAGCTTCAGTATTTTCAGTTTCTGCTAAAGGCTCACTGATTACGTTTTCTTCAAGAACTTCTTCAACTTCAACTTCTGGTTCAGACTTTACTTCTGTTTCTTGTAATTCTGAATCGTCTTTTATTTCTTCTTCTGCTGTTCCAAGAGTTTCAACATTTTCTTGTGGAACAATTTCAGAAATCTCTTCTTCTTTTGGAACTTCAGTTACAGTCGCCTCTGCTTTATCTTCTTCCTGTAACGGTGGAGTAAGGTCAGAATCATCGATAACTTCAACTTTTTCTTCAGTTTCTTCTGATAATTCAGTTGCAGGTTCCGTTGCAGGTTCTGCTACTGATTCTGCAGCATTTAAAGGAGTTTCAGTTTCGGCTTCTTTTTCTACTTCGCTAGAATCGTCTGCAGCAGCAACTTCTTCAACCTCTTCTACTTCATCTGATTCTTCTACTTCTTCAGTTTCTTCTGAAACATTATCTTCTTCTGCTTCTATTTTTCCGCCGATTACAGCAGTTCCAGAAACTGCCTCGTCTAACTGTCCTGAACGTTTTGTAATTTTTACAACGTTATTAGAATCTTTTGAAAGACCTAAAACTTCCGCTGCTTCTGGCGAAAGTAAAATTGCAATACCTTCAGAGGAATCTATTGAGCCAACAACAAGAATATCTACCGCTTTTTTTGTAGAAAGGCTTGTTACGCTAATGGAATCTCCTGGCAAATATCCTACAGTTTTTGCAAAAAGACCTTTCGGCATTGCTCCTTGCTCTGCAACAACTGCCCTGCCATCCAACGACGGACTAAAAGATGCAAAAAATGTTGTGCATAAAAGTACGCTTAAAATTGCAACAAATGACTTTTTCATATTTTCCTTACCTTACGCCTTTCTTTATTAAAACATTGTGAATGTGCAAGGCAAAATCCGAAGCGAATTTCCTTACATTTTCCATATCGTCCTGACTAATCTTTTCTTTTACTTTAGAAGAAGATTCTTCAAGAACATTGCCACTTTCTACTGAAACGATTTTCCAGGAAATATTTTTTAAATTTCCAAGAGAAATCTTCTGATTTTCTTTTTCTCCGCCAGTAAAATAAACTTTTATAAAACAAAAATAGTCAACAGTACCTTCTGATGCTTCTCTAAAAGAATCAGAATAATATTTTATGTCATCTTCTTCACTGTTAGAAACTACAGCCGGTGCATTTGAAACAATATAACCTTTTTCAAAAAAATAATTTAATATTTCATCTTCAAAAGCAAGGCTAGATTCGCAGACTTCCGTTAAACTGTCATTTTTTTGAAGAATTTGGAACGACAGGCTTTTTGCAGAACAAGAAAATGCAGCACAAAAAGCCAGTAACACTGCAAAAATAGATTTTTTCCCCATAAAACACCCCGTTCTATTTTGTTTTCTCTTTTTATCTATCGGAATGTAAAAAAACTAGTTTAGATTTTTTTTGTGACAGTAGACTAAATTTTAACTGTAATATAGTCTAAATTTTAACCGTGTTCTAGTCTAAATTTTAACCTTGCACCGACTAAATTTTAACCTTGCATCGACTAAATTTTAACCTTGCATCGACTGAATTTTAACCTTGCATCGACTGAATTTTAACTGTGATACTTACTACTTTGCAATATAGTAAGCAGTGCAATAAAGCCGCTTACGCTTTTATCTGTTTGGTCTAAAAAACTCGACATTTAGAATAAATAACGTTTGCCATAAATAAAAAATATCTAGTTTTGAAAAAATTATTGTGATAGAATTATACTAAGTGGGATTTTGGTATGCCTTTGAAAAATGAAAAAAATCTTTACATTATTGGTGCAGGCTTTGCAGGTCAAACTATTGCAGATGATATTAAACGAAAAAAGATTTTCGGAAAAGTTGCGGCATTTTTAGACGATGATACAAAAATTATCGGAACTCAAATAGAAGACATTCCTGTTTTAGGACCAATTAAAAATGTTGCCGGTGTTTTAAGAAGCAAGGCTCAAGACGAAGCAATTATCGCCCTTCCTTCTGCTCCTGTAGAAAAAATAAGAGAAATTTACGAAGTATTAAAATCTGCTGGTTTTAGAAATATCAGAATATTACCCGGAATAAGCCAAGTTGTAACAGGTTCTGCTCATCTTGTTCAAACAAGGGAAATTGACCCTCTTGATATTTTAGGAAGAACGCCAGTAACCATTTCTTTAAAAGAAACTCTTTCATATCTTCGTGGAAAAAGAGTTTTAATCACTGGAGCTGGTGGTTCAATCGGCTCTGAACTTTCAAGGCAGCTTTTAAGCGGCGGTGCAGAACGTCTTTATCTTTTCGGTCATGGTGAAAATTCAATCTACCAAATAGACAGGGAACTTCGTCTTTTGCAGGCTGAAGGTGTTGGCGAAAAAGCAATTATTGTCCCAATCATTGGCGACATGGTAGACGAAAAATACATTGATTACATAATTGGAAAAACTCGCTGTGATGTTATTTTTCATTGTGCTGCGTATAAACACGTTCCAATGATGGAAGAAAATCCTGTTGCAGCAATAGAAAATAATGTTTTTGGCACAAAAAATCTTTTAGATGCTGCGTTAAAACACAATGTTCAGCGTTTTGTGCTTATTTCAACCGATAAAGCAGTTGCTCCTGTTAGCGTTTACGGTATTTCAAAATTTATTTCTGAAAAACTTGTTTTAGATACTGCAAAAAAAGCCAAAAACGAAAACAAATTTATGTTCGTGCGTTTTGGAAATGTTTTAGGTAGCCGTGGCTCTATTCTTCCTCTTTTTATGGAACAAATTAAAAACGGCGGACCTGTAACGGTTACTTCTCCTGATATGGAACGCTATTTTATGACAATTCCAGAAGCGTGTTCTCTTGTTTTAAAGGCTGGTGGAGTTGGAAAAAACGGCGAATCATACCTTTTAGATATGGGGGAACCAATAAAAATTATGGATCTTGCCCGTCAAATTATAAAATTCAGCGGACTTGAACCTGAAAAAGATATTGAAATAAAAATTATTGGCAAACGAAAAGGCGAACGTTCTGTTGAACCTTTATGGCTTAAAGAAGAAGAGCCTGGTAAAACAGAATACGAAAAGATTTTCCATTTAAAAAACATTGATTTTAAAACCGAAGACCTTGCATCCCTTTTAAATAAATTAAAACCAATTTGTTTTTATGATGAAAACTTTTGCGAAAAAAATGTTTACAGAAACAGAGAATATCTTTTATCCATTTTATGCGAACTTTTTCCAGATTTTAATAATGTTTATAAAAAAAGATTTTAGTTTTTACGGAGGAAATAATGTCAGATTCTGATTCTTTACGAGTACCTTTTTCGCGTCCTTCAATTTCAAAAGAAGAAAATGAAAAAGTATTAGAAGTATTAAATTCTGGGTGGCTTACAACCGGAAAATATACTTTTGAATTTGAAAAAAACTTTTCCGACAAAATGAATTCAAAGCCACAAATGCTCCTTAAACGAAAAAAAGAAGGTCTTTCAGTTGAACCAGTTTCCTCGCTTGCAGTAAACAGCAATACCAGCGGAATGATTCTTGCCATGGAAGCATGCGGAGTTTGTAAAGGAACTTATGTAATAACAACACCGTACACGTTTGTTTCTACCGCAACATGTGCAAGACATCTGGGAGCAGATGTAATTTTTTGCGATATTGAAAAAGATTCTTACAGCATTGACCCAGTAAAAATTAAGAACATTCTTTCTTCTGAAAAAGGTAAAAAAGTAAAAGCGATTGTTCCTGTTCACGTTGCAGGAAACGTTTGCAATATGAAAGAAATCTGCCGCATTGCAAAAGAATTTAATGTAATGGTAATTGAAGACGCCGCCCATGCTTTTCCTAGCGAAACAGAATTAGGATTTGCAGGTTCAATTGGCGACGTCGGTGTTTTTTCGTTTTATGTAACAAAAACAATTACAACAGCAGAAGGCGGAATGGTCTGCACTAGAAACAAAAATCTTTTAAACAGAATGAAAATTATGCGCCTTCACGGAATGGATAGGTCTACATGGGACCGCTACACTTCTCCAAAAGCAAGCTGGGAATACGATATTGTAGCCCCCGGCTATAAGTTTAATCTTCCTGACCTTCTTGCCTGTATTGGTGTTGAACAACTTAAAAAAGCAGATTTATTTTTTGAAAAACGCGTAAAAATAGTAAAAAAATACAACGAAGCATTTAAAAACGTTGATTTTATACAAACGCCGCCAGACTCAGAAGGGAACGCATGGCACCTTTATCTTATGCGGTTAAATCTTGAAAAACTAAAAATCAACCGTGATGAATTTGCAAAATTACTTCAAAAAGCGGGTATTGGTATTTCTGTGCATTTTATTCCTCTTTTTCATTTTACATATTGGAAATCTCTTTACTCTGACTTTACAAAAGAAAACTTTCCCCAGGCAGAAAAAAAATATAATGAAACAATTTCAATTCCATTATGGCCTGATATGACAGAAGAAATGGCATCTCTTGTAATAAATGAAGTTATAAGAATAGGACAGGAAAATCATGTCTAAAGAAAGCGAAAAAACAGAAAAAAAAATTAAAAAGCAAAGTTCCACTACAAAAAAAAAGAGCAGGCGTTCTTATCTTTTAAAAAATTATTTAATTGACTGTTCAAAAGAAGAAATGCTTTACGCTGCCCTTGTGCGAAGTCCAACTGCAGGTGGAAAAATTACAAATATAAACTTTTCTGATTTACCGGAAGGTTATTACTTTTTTTCTGCACGCGATATTCCAGGCGTAAATTACATTACTACAATGGGAATAAATACTCGTATTTTCTGCAATGAAAAAGTTCACTATAAAGGTCAGGCGGTTGGTCTTATTGCAGGGCCTGATGCAGACGAAGTTCAGCGTATTGCAAAAGAGATTCAAATTACATTCGATGTTACAACAGTTGAATCAGAAAAAATAAAAGAAGTTTCAGAACAGTTGCTTCATTCAGAATCGCTTGTAAACGCAGAAAAAGATTCTGAAATTGCAGACTTTGTAGATATGGTAAATGTTCTTCCTTCATTAGACGCAATGCCAAAACCTACAGAAAAATCGACTTACACGCAGCCATCGCAAATTGAAGACGCTGTTGAAAACATAAATCCAGGAAAGCACACAGAACGGCTTCTTGCAGAACGTACTGCAACCGCTGGCTTTTTTTCTTTTACAGATGATAAACAGATTCTAGAAGATGAATTCGCCCTTTGCCCTTACGACATAACATCTTCATGGTCAATGGACGAAGTTTCGCCTGAATGGACAGAGCCAAACGGCGTTTTTTGTTTTAAAGATGGCCAAAAATTAAATGTAATAACTACAACGCAGTGGCCTTCTTACCTTGCTAAAAATTTAAGTCAGGTTTTAAATATCGATGAAGAAAAAATTGTTATCCAAAAAACAGTTTCGCAGAATGAAAACACAAGTGGAATCTGGAGGAACACAACTCTTGCCTGCCAAGCCTCCCTTGCCTGCATTATTACAGGAAAGCCAGTAAAACTAATTCTTTCTAAAGATGAGCAAAGAATGTTTTTTCACCCAGGCGTTGATTCAAAAATAAAAATAAGAACCGCCGTAGAAGCAGATGGAACTTTAAAAGCTGCCATTGTAAATATTGATTGCGACGCTGGCTATTCAAATCCGTTTGCCCAAGAAATTGCAGATAGGCTTACCGTTGCTTCCTGCAGTTTTTATAATCCGCGACATCTGCTTGTAAAAACGAAAATTCATTCTTCTGATAATCCGCCAACTTCAATTTATTCGCAACTGATAGATTCTCAGGCATTCTTTGCAATGGAAAATCATATGCAGCTTATTGCAGAAAAAACGCACATTTTGCCGGAAGAACTTAGAACAAAAAACATTTGTCTTATTGAACGCGAAATAAAATCGCCTTTTAAATTTCATTTTACAAGAGCGTTTGATGTTATTAATGCAATAATAAAACAAAGCGATTTTAACCGTAAATATTCTTCGTTCAGGTTAAATGCACTCGATACCCAAAAAGAAAACGGACACACTTTTTTTGCTCTTCCAAGAAGAGGAATCGGACTTTCATGTGCCTATGACGGTTCATGTTTTTACGGAACAAGATTTTCTTTTGACCAGCAAAAAATAGAAGTAACACTTAGCGAAGATAATAAACTTAAAATAAACGCAATTTCGCCATCGGAAGCAGTTCTTGCTATTTGGAAACAAATTGCGTCTAATATTTTAAATATTGAACCGTCACAAATTTCAATGAACACCGAGTATGCCGCAGATTATGAAACTTTTATGCCGGAAAGTTTTTGTAATGACATAAGCATAATGTCTCTTCTTTTAAAACGAGCGTGCGAAGATATTAGAAAAAAACGAGAAAAAGAAAGTCTTCCTATAACCGTAAAAAAAACACTTTCACCTGCAATGAAAAAACAGTGGAACTTAAAAACTTTTTCAGGACACCCATATCAAGCATCTTCTTTTGGCTGTGCAATCGTAGAAGTTGAACTTAATGCCTACACTTTTCAGGAAAAAATAAAAGGAATTTGGATTGGTATTGATTGCGGAAAAATATATTCACTTAAATCCGCAGAAAATACAATAAAACTTTCTGTTCAACAGGAAATGGAACGCCTTGTTCAAGACGCAACTGTACCTTACGAACAGATAAAAATCGTTTTTGCCAATTCAGATGAAACTCCGTGCCAAATTGGAAAACTTGTTCACAATCTTTTGCCGGCAGCGTTTTCTTCTGCACTTTCAATGGCGTTACAAAAAGCAGTTTCGCATATTCCTTGCACAGAGCAGGAACTTTACGAACTTACACAAACTTCTTCTGAACAGGAAGTAAACGATTCTTTAGATAAAAATGAAGAACAAAAAGAAGTTCAAAACGTTCAAAATAAAGAAGAAAATGATTCTTCCGCTAAAACAGATGAACAAAACGCAAAAAATACAATAAACGAAAATCTGGAGGAAGAAAAATGAATATTCCGTTAATAATAAACGGCGAAAGAATGATGATTCAAGCAAATCCGGATTCAAAACTTTTAACAGTTTTACGAAGTATGCATCTTTATTCCGTAAAACCAGGATGTTCAAAAGGAATTTGCGGTTCCTGCACCGTTCTTTTAAATAAAAAACCAGTTCCAGCCTGCAAACTAAAAGTTGCACTTGCAATGAACCAGGAAGTAGAAACATTGGAACACTTTGTAAAATCAGAAGAATATTCATACATTGAAAAAGGTTTTCAAAAAGCAAACATAAAACTTTGCGGCTATTGTAATGCTGGAAAAATATTTGCAGCAGCAGAAATCCTTAGTAAAAAGCAAAAACCTGACCGTGCCAGCATAAAAAAACAGATAAGCCACCTTTCTTCCTGCTGCACAGATTTAGATACCCTTACAAACGGAATAATCTACGCTGCAGATATAAGAGATCAAGTAACTAAAGGATAAAAAATATGAGCGAAAAAAAATGCAGCATATTCTATGCTAAAAATCTTTCTGATCTTTTTTATCAGATGAAAACGATTTCTAATCTTAAAATTGTTGGTGCCTGTACCGGACTAACAGAAATGCCGGAAAGATGTATTTCTACAGTTTTAATAAAAGATTTTAACAGAATACAAAAACACGAACGCTTTATTGAATTTGGTTCTGGAACTCCACTTTCTTCTATTCTTAATCTTGGTGAAAAAAACCTTCCGCAACTTTTACCAGAAGCCATCGATTCTGTTGCAAATCCATTCGTTCGTAATATTGCAACAATTGCAGGAAATATTTTTAATACACCGCAAAAGGGCACTTTATATGGACCGCTTTTAGCATTAGATGCGTACCTTGAATTAAAATCTCCGTCTGAAACAAAATATGTTCCCCTTTTAAATTTTAGTAAAATCCCTGAAGGTTTTGTGCTTACAAATATCCGCATTCCTATAAACGATTGGGATGTTAGCATTTTTAAGCGTGTTGGTCCTGAAAATACGCTTTCTGATGATTCGGCTTCTTTTTCGTTTTTAGCCGATTCAGAAAAAAGCGTTATTAACAACATAAAAATATCACTTTCAGGAAAAATTACATTCAGGTGTCAGGAATTAGAAAATAAAATGTTAGGCTTACGGCTTCCGCTACCTTCTTCTGAAATTGGAACATATGCCGAAGAAGCTGTTTTAAAGTTTGATAAAGTTGCACAAAAAACAGAATACAATCCTGTTTTAAGGCAACAATTTAAAAATCTTATTTTGTATTCCTTTGAACAGTTAATTTAGGTATAATCTTTATTATGTTCAACAGTCTTACAGGAACAATAACTGGAAAGTTTCCAAAACAACTTTTTCTTGAAACCTCTGGAATCGAATGGCTTATTCAAGTTCCAGATTCGTGCCTTAATGAATTTGGCTCTGTTGGTAGTAGTGCAAAAGTTTTTACTTACCTTAATCACTACGAAAACGGAATGGATCTTTATGGTTTTGCAACCGATAAAGAACGCAGCCTTTTTTTTGATCTTTTAAAAGTAGACGGCATTGGACCAAAAGCAGCAATAAAAATTATGAGCAGCGTTTCGCCACAAGAACTCTTTGCAATTCTAGAAGCAGGAGACGTTTCCGTTTTAGAAAAAATCCCCGGCATTGGAAAAAAGACTGCGGCAAAAATGCTTCTTGCCTTAAAAGGAAAACTCACTATTCCACAAGAAACAACTATCATTATAAAAAAAGAAAATGCATTTGAAGTTGTAGTATCTTCTCTTTGCGAAATGGGCTACGACAGGCTTACTGCAGAAAAAACCGTTGGTCAAGTTGCAGAAGAACTTTCTAAAAACGAAGATTTTGCAAAAAAAACACAGGCAGAAAAAGAAGATTCTATATTTAAAAAAGCGATTATGGAGATAGCCCGATGAGTTTAAGCAAAAACGACAGAAACTCTGATAATTCTGCACTTCAAAACTTTTCTGACGATAAGTTTCTTCACATTGTACGCTCAGAAAAAAAACTTGATGACTTTGACGAAGATTTTGAACAAGGAATAAACCTCCGTCCGCAATATTTAGACGATTTTATTGGACAGGCAAAAGTCCGCGAAAACCTTTCAGTTTTTATAAATGCTGCAAAAGAAAGAAAAGAAGTTTTAGATCATCTTTTTTTAATAGGCCCCCCTGGTCTTGGAAAAACTACTATTGCTCAAATTACCGCTCGTGAACTTGCCGCAGACTTTAAGATTACAAGTGCACCAGCCCTTGAAAAACCAAAGGATTTAGTAGGAATTCTTTCTACAATAACCGAAGGAACAGTTTTTTTTATAGATGAAATTCATCGCTTAAAGCACACAATAGAAGAAATGCTTTACATTGCAATGGAAGACTATGAACTTGACTGGGTAATAGGACAAGGTGCCGCCGCAAGAACAGTACGCATTCCAATACCTCGCTTTACGCTTGTAGGAGCAACAACAAAAGCTGGCTCCGTTGCAAGCCCGTTAAGAAGCCGCTTTGGAATAATCCAGCGTTTTGAATATTATTCACCAGAAGAACTTGCAGATGTAATAAATCGTTCTGCAAAAATCTTAAATGTAAAAGTAGAACCAGAAGCTGCACTTCTTATGGGAAAATGTTCACGCGGAACGCCTCGCGTTGCAAATAGAATTTTACGCCGTATGCGCGATTATGCAACCGTAATGGCAAAACCACTTATCACAGTCGGAGTTGTAAAAGCAGGCTTAAATCGACTTGAAATCGATGAGTTTGGTCTTGAACGAATCGATAGAGAAATTTTACGAACAATCATACAAAACTTTAACGGAGGACCGGTAGGCTCTGAAACTCTTGCAATTTCCATTGGAGAAAGTCAGGATACGTTAGAAGATTATTACGAACCTTATTTAATTCAATGCGGTTTTATTCAACGTACTCCACGCGGAAGAATTGTAACAGAAAAAGGATATGCCCATCTTGGTCTAAAAAAAGAAACAGGAACAGAATTATGCTTTTAAAAGAATTTGACTTTAACTTACCAGAAGAACTTATTGCCCAGCATCCAAGCGGGATTCGCGGACAAGATAAACTTATGCTTTTAAACAGAAAGACAGGCGAAGTTGAACATCATAAAATGGATGACCTTCCAGACCTTATACTTCCTGGCACCCTTATGATTTTTAATAATTCAAAAGTGAGAAGAGCACGCTGTTACGGAATAAAACAAACAACAGGACGCGAACAGGAGTTTATGTTCTTAAACCAAATGGATAGCGAAGGCCGGGAATGGAACACAATGACAAAAGGGGCAAAAAAACAAAAACCCGGAATGACATACCAATTTCCAGACGGTTCAATTGGAACAATAATTGAACACAAAGGTAACGAAGGAACTGAATTTAGAACATTAAAGTTCGATTTTCCAATTACAGAAGAATGGTTTGAAAAAAATGGACACATTCCTCTTCCGCCATATATAAAGCGAGGCGACACCGACGAAGATTCTGAAAGATACCAGAATGTATATGCAAAAGAAACAGGTAGTGCAGCCTGCCCTACAGCTGGGCTTCACTTTACACAAAATATGCTTTCTCGCCTTAGCCAAAAAGGCATTGACCGATGTTTTGTAACCTTACATGTTGGGCTTGGAACATTCCTTCCTGTACGCGAAGAAAATATTGAAGACCACAAAATGCACGAAGAAGTATTCACCGTTCCAGAAGAAACTGCAAATAAAATAAATCAGGCAAAAAAAGAAGGCTGCCCAATTCTTGCGGTAGGAACAACATCAGTACGCACACTTGAATCTGCCTGTGATGAAAACGGAAACGTAAAAGCAGGAACTAGCAGCACGCACATTTTTATGTATCCTGGCTACAAATTTAAGGTAGTAGACCAGATGTTTACGAACTTTCACACGCCAGAAAGCACATTAATTATGCTTGTAAGTGCATTTGCCGGTAGGGAAAATATTCTTTCTGCGTATTCCAAAGCCGTAGAAAATCGTTATCGATTTTTTAGTTATGGAGACGCAATGTTTATAAGATAGAAAAAGAATGTAAATGACAGATTGCACCAGCAAGTGCATCAGAAGCATGGTCAGGTTCAGGCTTAACTTTTAAGTTCAAAATAATCTGAACATATTTTTCAACAAGTTCTTTATCTGCCGAGGCGGTTCCTGTAACCGCCTTTTTTATTTGATTCGGTTTATATTCAAAGATAGGAATTACATTTTGAGCAAGACAAAGAGTTACAACTCCTTTTGCTTCAGCAACGCTTATTGCACTTGTAACATTTTTTGCAAAAAAAAGGGCTTCCATACATGCTTCTGTAGGATTAAACTCATTAATCACCGCCTGAAGTCTTGAATAAATTGTAAGCAGCCTTTCTGAATGCGGACTTTCAGAAGATGTTTCTATAACACCATAACTTACCATTCTGTATTTATTTTTATAACATTCAACAACTCCAAAACCAGTATTTTTAAGCCCTGGGTCAATTCCAAGTACACGACGTATTTTTTCTTTAGAAAATGATTTTTCAGCAGTCTTTGTACCTGGTAAAGAATTAAACGTATAAAAAGAATCTTCCATATAAAAAGTATAAAAGAAAAAAAGATAAAAAAAAAGGGAAAATCCAAACGGAACAAACCTTATGGACTTCCCTTTTTAGTTTTATAATAAAACAGAAATTAAAAATTATTCTTCCGGATTAAAATCTTCTGGGAATTCAGCAGTATGATAAACGTTCTGAACATCATCATTATCTTCAAGTTTATCAATAAGTTTCTGAACTTTTGCAGCAGTTTCAGCGTCAACAGCAGTATAAGCATCTGGAACCATTCCAACTTCTGCAGAAAGAGATTCAAAACCTTTTTCGTTTAATGCATCAGCAACAGCAGCAAAAGAATCTGGACTAGTTGTTACAGTAATAACTCCGTCTTCATTAACGATGTCATCTGCACCTGCTTCAAGTGCAACTTCCATAACTTCGTCTTCGCTAACTTTTTCTGCATCGTATTCGATTGTACCTTTTCTTTGGAACATACGAGAAACTGAACCAGTTGTTCCAAGATTACCGCCATTCTTTGTAAAAATATTGCGAACATCAGCAGCAGCACGGTTTTTGTTATCTGTAAGAACTTCAACCATTACAGCAACACCACCAGCAGCGTATCCTTCGTATACCAATTCTTCGTAAGAAGCTCCGCCATCTTCGCCAGTACCTTTTTTAATTGCTCTTTCAATGTTGTCTTTTGGCATATTTGCTGCACGAGCTTTAATAATAATTGTACGAAGACGAGGATTTGAGTTAGGATCGCCCCCGCCCATTCTTGCAGCAATAGAAATTTCCTTAATGAATTTTGTAAAAAGTTTACCGCGTTTTGCATCTGCGATACCTTTTGCGTGTTTAATGGTTGCCCACTTACTATGTCCTGACATGGAGGATCTCCTTAAAAATAAAATACAGATTTAATTGTAGTTCGATATTTTAACTCAAATTATAAAACAATGTCAACGCAAAAAAACTACATCATTAGACTCATCTTGTGTTACTTTGGATTCTGTCATTCAATATCCATTCTCCGTCTATTTCTTTTGTTACAAAATTGTAAATAGGAAAAGTTAAGCATGACAGGCATATGGCCTAAATTTTAACTGTGATCTGACTAAATTTTAACTGTGATACTTACTACTTTGCGATAGCAATATAGTAAGCAGTGCAATAAAGCCACTTACGCTTTTATCTATTTGCTAAAAAACTCGACATTTAGGCTATTTAAAAAAAATCTTGCGTTCTAAAACAAACAGACATAAAATTGGCGGTGAGAGTTCATTTTCGCTTGTGGAGGAATACATGAAAAAATTATTTAGAACGTGGACTTTATTCATAGCCCTCGCAATGTGTGCATTTTTTATTTCGTGCAGCACGGATTCAGACGATGATACTGACACAACTGCACCAAAAGCAGTAACAGAACAATCAGTAACTGCAGCAAACGGAAAAGCAGTATTAAAATGGAAAAACCCGAATGATTCGGACTTTTATGCAACAAAAATAGTAATCAGCCCAAAAACAGAAGGCGAAGATGAAAGTGTTGTAATACCAGGAAATGCTGGAAAAGAATCTTCTAAAGTTATATATGGTCTTACAAATGATACAGAATATACTTTTACTCTTTACGCATTAGATAAATCACTTAATGTTTCAGAACCTGTAACAGAAAAGGCAACACCGACTGGTCCAACTGATACAACAGCCCCGGCAGCCGTTACAGACCTTGATGTAACAACAGAAAACGGTGTAGCAACAGTTACGTGGGAAAGCCCATCTGACACAGATTTGTATGCAATATGGATTGAAGTTTCCCCTGAATTTGAAGGCGAAAACTCTGCCATGATTGTTGAAGGAAAACCTGGCGAAAACGGTTCTGTTGACTTTAAAGGGTTAAAAGATGAAACAGAATACACATTCTCTGTTTATGCAGCAGACAAAAGCCTTAATTTTTCAAATGTTACAACAAAAATAATAAAAACAGGCTCTGCTGCTCCTCAAAAAGTATCAGGTTTAACTGTAAAAGCGTCAAACGCAAAGGCAGTATTAACATGGACAAATCCTTCCGATTCGGACTTTTATGCAACAAGAATAGTAATCAGTCCTAAACCAAAAGAAGGAAACGCAACTATTGTTATAGAAGGAAATACAAAAGAATCTTCTTCAACCATAGTGTATGGTCTTACAAATGGAACAGAATACACTTTTACTCTTTATGCATTAGACAAAGCATTTAACGTTTCAGAATCTGTAATAGGAACAGCAACTCCAACCGACCCATCGGACAAAACTGCCCCTGCAGCCGTTACAAACCTTACTGCAACAGCAAAGAACGGTACGGCAAAACTTACATGGACGAATCCTTCTGACACAGATTTATATGCGGTATGGGTTGAAGTTTCCCCTGAACTTGAAGGCGAAAACTCTGCCGTAATTATTGAAGGAAAGCCTAGTGAAGCTGGCTCTGTTGATTTTAAAGGTTTAAAAGACGGAACTGAATATACTTTTGCAGTATACGCCGTTGACACAAGCCTTAACTTTTCTGAAGTTGCAACAACAAAAGCAACTTCAACAACTACATCAGCCGGAGAAGTAACTGGTCTTAAAGCTTCTTATATGAACGATTCAGACGGAAATGTAAAAGCTGTTCTCGAATGGAAAGACCCAACAGACGAAACTCTTGCATTTGTAGAAGTAAGCTGCTACGAAGTAACTGACACAGAAACATTAAAGGGAACTGTATACGTAAAACCTGGCTTTGAAGGCTTTATTGCAACAGGTCTTACATCAGGAAGTACCTATAAATTTACAGTAAAGACAATTGATGAAAATCAAAAAGCAAGTGTTGGCGTTTCTACTGAAAATATAACAGTAAAATATGTAGAAACTACTAATTTAAGCGTTACGCTCACTTCTGAAACAACAGAAACTACAAATAAAGACGTAAAAGTTAGTGTAGGAGTATCTGGTGGTACAGTAAGCAAAATTACATATGTAAAAGGTCTTAAAACTGATGCAGCAGAAATCCTTAACGGAACGGACATTACTTCTGCATCTTCTTTTACAGCAGAGGAAAATGGCTATTACACAGTTGCAGTAAAAGATTCAGCTGACACCACTGTAACAGCAATCATCAACATTGAAAACATCGATAAAACTGCACCTTCCGCTCCTGAAAAAT
>CAYZXM010000030.1:0-24038 GCA_964482455.1 uncultured Treponema sp.
AGCAATGGAAGGAAATCACCCAAACGCAGGACCTGGTAATAGAATGTAAAAAAAATAAAAACACAATTCGTAGTCAGGACGAATTGTGTTTTTTGTTTTTTAAAATAAAATTAAAAGCTTTTACTCATTTTTAAGTTTGTAATATTTTGTTTTTCCCTTTGTTTCAATGTATTTAAAAATATTCATTCGCACAAAAAGCCATGCAATAAGATTTGCGTTCTGCCATGCGTTTTTTGGCTTTTCTACGTCGCTTTTAAGGGCGTCTTTTATATCTTTTGCACAAAAGATTTTAGGTAGGTTTTTGGGTAAAAGCGAAATGTAATCTTTTTTACAGGAAAATGTTTTTTCAAAAAGAAGTTCGTTTAAGTATTTGTTTTCTTTTTGCCAGTTTTTTTTAAAGCGGCGTCTGCCGTTTTCTGATTGTTCTGCTTCTTTAGTTTGTCTTCTTTTTTCTGTTATCGTAATGAACGGCACTTTTAAAGTAAAATTTTTTTGTAAAAGCACGGAATAAAGGGAGGTAAGATTTTTTAACATTGTGTATTCATTTTCTTTTTTTGTTCCATGCGTTTTTTTTATAAGATTTCCTTCTATTGAATATGTTTCAATCGTTTTTTTTACAATTAATGGAAAAACAACTGTGCATTTTTTATTAAGGCTAAGAACTTTTTGAATCTTTTTTAATAGTTTTCCGGGATTTTGCGTTTGTATTTCTATAACTTCGTCTTTTTTTGTAAGAATGTCATAAATAAAGCCGTCTTTTTGAACTTCTGTTTCTGCATCTTCGTTTAGAGCGTAAATTGCCTTTAATGTTCTATGTAAGTCGCTTTCTTTATAAGTATTTATCATTTTATTTGATTGAATTTTAATCAGTTTTTTTGTTTGTCGGTGTTTTTTACAGTTGACTTTATATAATTGATGGTTAAAATGGTATGTAAGTGGGAAAAAATAGTAAAAAGTGGAAGAAAGTGGTATGAATCTTCTTACAGGAGAATATAAAAATACGCTCGACGAAAAAGGACGCATTATGTTTCCTGCAAAGCTTCGTTCATTTCTTTTATCAGATTCTTTAATTGTTACAAAAGCAATTGATAAGTGTCTGTGGCTTTTTACTCCTGAAGAATGGCAGAATATGTCTGGCAAAATGTTATCAAATGCCTCTCCGTTTAGTGAACAGAATAGAATTATCATGCGTCGTTTTATTGCACCTGCTCAGGAAATTGAATTTGATAAATCTGGTCGTCTTTCTATCCCGCAAAGTTTAAGAGAATATGCTTCTCTTACAAAAGATTGTGTTTTTCTTGCAGAACAAAAATTTATAGAACTGTGGGATGCGTCTTTGTACGAAACATATCTAACTCAAACAGAAGATAAACTTTTAGAAGCTAGTGAACAGTTTAAAGATATAAGTTTTTAAAAGTTTTTTGTGGGGAATAAAGTGGAAATTGTTCATACTCCGGTTTTATTAAAACCTTGCCTTGAATATCTTAGTCCAGTTGGCGAATCTTATGAAAAATCTGCGTGGATGGTGGATTCGACTCTTGGCGAAGGCGGACATACAAATGCATTTCTTTCTGCTTTTCCTTTTCTTAATGTAATCGGCCTTGATGCAGATTCTGTTATCCAATCTCGTGCAAGGGAGCGTCTTTCTTGCTTTGGCGAACGGATGCATTTTTACAACGGCTGGTTTAATGATTTTTACGAAAATTATCCATCGGAATATCCAAAACCTGATATTATTCTGTTTGATTTAGGCATTTCTGTTTTTCACTATGAAAAAAGCGGTCGTGGTTTTTCGTTCAGATACGATGAGCCGTTGGATATGCGTCTTAATCCTGAAAGTGAAAAACAATCGGCAGCAGATATTGTAAATAATTATAAAGAAGAAGAGCTTGCAAATCTTATTTATCTTTATGGCGAAGAAAAACTAAGCAGGCGTATAAGCCGAGCAATTGTTCAGGCAAGAAATTCTACAAAGATTGAATCTTCTAAGGTTTTAGCAGATATAATTTTTAATGCAGTTCCGCCTTCTTATCGTTATGGGAGTTTGCATCCTGCAACAAGAACTTTTCAGGCACTGCGTATTGCGGTAAATAACGAGTTAAATCATATTCCTTTGGCTTTGCATAATGCTTTTAATTGCCTAAATCCTGGTGGAAAATTGGGCGTTATAACTTTTCATTCTTTAGAAGATAGAATTGTAAAAAATTATTTTAGAAATCTTGGAAAAAAGTGCGTTTGTCCGCCGGAAGTTTCTGTGTGTCAGTGCGGCGGTTCTCCTTGTGCAGAAATTTTAACACGAAAACCAATTGGTCCTACTCAAGAAGAGGTTCAGGAAAATTCTCCGTCACGTAGTGCAAAACTTCGTGTTGTGCGAAAACTTCGCGATGCTGGAAAATTTCATCTTTTAGGCGTGGAGGGTTTTTAATGAAAACAGAAATTAAAGATATTTTTTATAGAGTTTCTTTGTATCTTCTTGCTGCGGCAATTCCTTTGCTTTTAATTTTTTACGCAGTTCAAACACGAAGATATGCGGAACTTTCAAGGGAAATTTCTGAACTTGAAACAAAACAGGAACGGCTTGTTGAACAGAATAAAAAACTTGTTGGGGAAATAAGTCTTCTTTCAAGTACAGATAGAATAGAAAAAATTGCCAGTGAAGAACTTGGAATGCACAAGGCAGAATCAGAAGACATTGTTCGTGTAGAAATGAACAATTCTAAAAAGTAGGAGATAAGGGAATGTCGTTTTTTTCATTATTAAATTTTGATGAAACATTAAAGGCTGTAAACGGAAAGGCTTGCGGCTGTAAAAAAGATAAAAATGCGTTTTGTTTTTCTAACGTTCAAACGGATAGCCGAAATGTAGAAAAGGCTTCGCTTTTTGTGCCTCTTATTGGGGAAAAACAAGACGGTCATAAGTATGTTCCTTTGGCCATTAAAAATGGTGCTTCAGTAATTTTTATAAATAATGATGAATATAAAAATAATTCTGAAAAATATGATTTACTTTGTAATGAAAACGAAAATCTTTTTATTATCGCTGTAGAAAATACTTTAAAAGCATTGCAGGATGCGGCTTCTTTTTATGTTTGTAAATTTCCTTCTTTAATAAAAATTGGAATTACAGGTTCCAGCGGAAAAACTACTACAAAAGAAATGATTGTTTCTGTTTTAAAGCAGAAATTTAATGTTGTTTATACAAAAGGAAATTTTAATTCTGAAACGGGGCTTCCTCTTTCTGTTTTTAATATTCGTAAAGAACACGAAGTTGGTGTTTTTGAAATGGGAATGAATCGTAAAAATGAAATTGCAGAAATTGCTTCCGTTTTAAAACCTGAGTATGCAGTTATTACAAATATTGGAACGGCTCATATTGGTATTTTAAAAACACGCGAAAATATTGCACGCGAAAAACGAAATATTTTTAATTATATTTCTAAAAATGGAAAAGCGTTTATTCCTGCAGAAGATGATTTTAAGGATTTTCTTTGCGAAAATGTAAAAGGTAAGGTTGAATTTTATGGTTCTTCTGTTCCTGAAAGTGTTTCTGGCGTTAAATATATAAAAGATGAAGGTCTTAACGGCACTATTTTTAGTATTGATGGTCTTACTGTTCATCTTAAAAATCCTGGAATTTATAATTATAGAAATGCTCTTGCAAGTTGTGCCGTTGCAAAAACTCTTTCTGTTTCTGCAGAACAAATAAAACTTGGCCTTGAAAGTCTTGGAATGGTTAGCGGCCGTATGGAAACTCAAACTGTTTTATTAAAGAATTCTAAAAAAATTACTTTGATAAAAGATTGTTACAATGCAAATCCTGACTCTGTTGCAAGCGTTTTAAATTTTTGTTCTTCTATTAATAATGTGAACAAAAAAATCTTTGTTCTTGGCGATATGCTTGAACTTGGCGAAAAATCTGCACTTGAACACAGAATGGTTGGCGAAAAAATTCTTTCTGCAAAGTCGGATTTTGTAATTCTTATAGGAAAAGAAATGCAGAATGCAGCCGATTTTCTTTCTGAAAAAGAATTTAAAAATGTAAAGTATTTTCCGTTACACGATGAAGAATCTATAGAAAATGTTTCAAAAACAATACTTTCTATTGCACAAGATGCAGATGTTGTTCTTTTAAAGGCCAGTCGTGGTCTTTCCTTAGAAAGAATTATTCCTTTAATACAAGAAAGTAACGAAAAACAAAATCAAGTCGGAGAAAACTAAATGGGCGATTATAAATTTAATATAGATAAACCGGTCGGGCGGTATAACAAAAGCGACAGCGGATTTCTTATTTCTGTAATTCTTTTATTAGGATTGGGGCTTTTTACTTTGTATTTTTGCTCTCAATCTGTTGGATTAAGATTTTTTAATGATTCGTTTTATTTTATTCGTCGTCAGGCGGTTTCCGTTTTTGTTGGAGTTTTAGGTTTTTCGTTTTTTTCTCTTTGTCCGCTAGAAAAATTTAAAAAGCTTATTCCTGCGGTTTTTGCCGTTACGATAATTCTTTGTCTTTTAACGTATATTCCGTTTTTTTCGGTAGAACGTAATGGTGCCCGCCGTTGGTTAAAGATTCCTTTTGGTGGTTTTACTCTTCAAACTTCAGAAATTGTAAAGTTTACTCTTGTTGTTTATCTTGCAAATTATTTTGATGGTTTTTATTCAAAGTACGATGAAAATCGAAGTGTTTTTATTGCAGTTCTTACAATGCTTGTTATGGTAACTTTTGTTCTTACTCAAAAAGACTTTTCTACTTCGTTTTTTTTATATTTTTTTGCCTGTGCAATGTTTTGGTGCTGTAAAATGAAGTCCAGATGGTTTTGGTTTGTTTCTTTTATTGTAGGGCTTCTTTTTGTTTTTTATATTTTAAGTCAGCAGTACAGAATAGAAAGAATTATTGCATTTTTAAATCCTACAGAAGATTTATCTAATGGAAATTACCAGTCGATGAGTTCTAAAAAAGCGATTAGTGCTGGTGGCGTGTGGGGTTCTGGAATTGGTTCAAGTCTTGTGCAAAGTAATAAAATTCCAGAAGTGCAGACTGATTATATTTTTGCTTCTTGGGCAGAAGCAATGGGGCTTTTTGGCGTTATTGCATATTTTTTGCTTCTTGGCTTTTTTGCTTTCCGTGGATTAAAAATTGCTTTTACCTGCAAAAATCGTTTTGCGGCTTTTGGTTCGTTTGGTTTTATAATTCAAATTGTTTTTCAATCTCTTATGAATATTGGTGTTGTTGCAGGAGCACTTCCTGCAACAGGAATTCCGCTTCCGTTTTTTTCTTCTGGTGGTTCTTCTGTAATTGTAACGCTTTGTATGTGCGGTTTTGTACTTAACGCTTCGCGTTTTAATTCCGAAAATAATCGTGAAAAAATATTGAATGAAAGTTTTGTAAGAGTGGATTCTATAAACGGAGTGAATGTGTATGAGTGATTTTGGTATTTTTTTTAATGTAGAAAATTCTCCAAAAGAAGATAGCGTAAAGTCAGAGTCTTCTTTTAACTCTTTTTCAAAAAAATCTAAAAAAGGTGATGATAAAACTGTAAGATCATTAAAAATTATTTTTGCGGTTTTAATTCTTTTTGGTTTGCTTGAAGTTGGATTTTATAAATTTATTCGTCCGTGTCTTACTTATCCTAAAGTTTTAATTGAAGGAAATTCTACTTATTCTTCTGGTGAAATTGTAGAAATGCTTCGTCCTATGAACGTAAAAAACTGGTTTAGTTTTAACGTGGATTCGGCTGCGGCAATAATTTCTTCTTCCAGCGGAATTGATTCTGTAACAGTAAAAAAGATTTTTCCTGATAAGATTTATATAAATGTTTTTGAAAGAAAACCTGTTGCAATGACGTTTATTAATCGCGGTGGAAAAAGTCTTGCTTTTCAGATTGACAGGTCTGGCGTAATTTTTCCTGAAAAGTCGCCGGAAAGTATAGATTTTTCATCGATTCCGATTATTTCAGGGCTTCCTGTTGAACATCTTTCTGAAGGAATGAGAATTCCACAAAAATACCGTACTTTGATTGAACAGATTTTTGAAATTAAACAAACTGGTCAAAAGTATTTTGCTGCAATTTCTGAAATCTGTGTAATTCCAAAAGAATATGGAAATTATGAACTTGTTCTTATTCCAGAAGGTTCAAAAATTAAAGTTCTTACAGATCGAACATTGAATGAAGACGCATTAAAGTATATGATGGTGGTACTTGACGTTGTAAAATCCATTGATTCGGACGTTTCTGAAATTGATTTGCGTTACGGTTCCGTTTCTTACAGAAAACGTTGATTTGCGGGTGGTTAGTAGGACAAATGATAGTTGGTCTTGATATTGGAACAAGTAACATTCGAGTCGCAATTGGTGAAATTGACGAAGAAACTGGAAAGCTAAAAATTGCTGGAACGTCTTCTGAAAAATCTTCGGGCTTGCGCAATGGAAATATCGTAAATATAGAAGCGGCTGCTGCATCTATTAAAAATGCAATTGAAGAAGCGGAGCAAAATGCAGGTTTTGACGTTCATTCTTGTTTTTCGGCAATTGGTGGCGAACAGATTGAAGGAATAAACTCTACAGGAAAGGTTGCTGTTTCTACAAAAGGAAAATCATCTCGCGAAATATCTCAGGATGATATTCAGAGGGTTCGCGATAGTGCTCAGGCAGTACAGATTTCTTTGGAACGTCAGATGCTTCATGTAATTACTCAGGATTATACTGTTGACCATGTAAGCGGAATAAAAGATCCTATGCATCGTTTGGGCGTTTGCCTTGAAACTTCAGTTCATATTGTAACTGCTTCTAAAAATACAATTCAAAATATTCAAAATTGTATTAACCGTGCCGGCTACGAAATGAACGGTGTTATTTTAAAAACACTTGCGTCTGCAAAAACTGTTGTAACCGACGACGAAATGGAACTTGGTTCAATTTTAATTGATATTGGTGCTGGAACTACAGATTTTCTTGTGCTTGTGCATGGAGCTCCAGTTTGCACGGCTTCTATTCCAATCGGTGGAAATCTTGTAACGAACGACATTGCAATTGTAGAAGGAATTAGCGTTGCAGAAGCTGAACGGATAAAACTTGAAGCAGGTTGCTGTTGGGCTGGTAATGTTGATAAAAATGCAACTGTTATAATAAATGGGGTTGGTGGCCAACCTCCGCGTGAAGTAAAGCAATCTGAAATCTGTGATATTATTTCTGCTAGAATCCATGAAATTTTTACAATGGTATTGAATAAGATTCTTGATATGACGAATATTGTTCAACTTAGTGGAAATATTATTATAACAGGTGGAGGTGCAAATCTTGACGGAATTATTGAAACTGCACAGGAAGTTTTTCAAACTTCGGCTGTTAGAATCGGTTATCCAGAAAAACTTGGCGGCATAGAAGAAGATTATGAAGGGCCTGAATGGTCTACTGTAATCGGGCTTGTTAAGTTTTGTAATGAACAGATGCAACTTTATCCTGACAGAAAAACAAAAAAAATATTAAAATTAAATAAAGAAAAAAATAAGAGTGAAAATAAATTTATAAAAATATTAAAATCTATGTTCTGATGATATTCTGAAAATCTTTTTGGGGAAGAAGATTGTTCTGTTTTTACTGGAACAAAAAATCAGAATATCGGGCTGGGAGGACTTATGACTGGTGTAGAAGTAGTGAATGAAGGTGGTTCGGATTTTTCTGATGTATCGCCTACAATAATTAAAGTAATTGGCTGTGGTGGTGGTGGTTCAAACGCAGTTAATCGTATGATAGAAGCAAATATTCAAGGTGTTGAATTTATTGCTTTGAATACTGATAAACAGGCTTTGGGAAGGTCTAAAGCACAAACTCGGCTTGCAATTGGTCAAAAACTTACGCAGGGTCTTGGTGCCGGTGGCGATCCTGAAATTGGTGAAAAGGCTGCACAGGAAGATAAAGAAAGAATCAGTAATATTTTAAAAGGTGCAAATATGGTTTTTGTTACTGCCGGAATGGGCGGAGGAACAGGAACTGGTTCTGCACCGATTGTTGCTTCAATCGCAAAAGAAGTTGGTGCTCTTACAGTTGGTGTTGTTACAACGCCTTTTGCTCGCGAAGGAAACCAGCGAATGCAGCTTGCAATGAACGGAATTAAAAAACTTAGGGAAGTTGTTGATTCTGTGATTGTTATTCCAAACGAAAAAATCGTAAAGGTTTTTGGCGATAACGTTTCTTACATAGAACAATACAGACTTGCAGATGATGTTTTGCGTCAGGGAATCGAAGGAATTTCTAGAATCATTACAGATTTTAGTTATCCAAATATTGACTTTGCAGATGTAAAACGTGCAATGGAAGGTCAGGGTGCTGCTATTTTTGGTATTGGCGAAGCGAGTGGCGAAAATCGTGCAGTAGAAGCGGCTTCTAAGGCAATAAATAATCCGTTGCTGGAAGATTTTTCTCTTGATGGAGCAAAGCACTTTATTGTGCAGGTTCGTGCTTCTAATAATTTTAATCAAAAAGAACTTGATGAAATTTCGCACATTGTTTGTGCTTCCGCAGATGCTAGTTACAGCCTGAAAGATGGTATTGTTCCAGATGATGATATGGGAGACGCAATCAGCGTTACAGTAATTGCTACAGGTTTTAATAATTCTTCAATTCCTGCTACCGAAGCAGAGTCTGAAGCAGAAAAAGTTGAAGAAGTTCAAGAAACGGATTCAAATGTTGTTCCTATAAACGAGTTTGAAAATCTTCTTAGCGGAAAAAGTCCTTCTGGTTTTACTGATACGCAAACTCTTTTTAATTCAACTGAAAAATCAGAAGAATTAGATAATTCTGTTCCGTCAGGTTCATTTGGTACATTCCGTCCTGCTGGGCGATCTGCATCTTCTTCTAATGCTTCTACTGATGGAAATGACCTTAGCGTTCCTGCATATTTAAGGAATAGGACAATTAATTTTAACAGAAAATAATTGGATAAAGCAGAAGAAAAACTACAGAATTTTCTAACTCGTTATTATACGGATCTTCTTCTTGTAGAACATCTTTCTAAAGAGTCTGCGGAAACTTATCGCTACGAGGCAGAAATATTTTTACACTGGCTTTCTGAAAAAAGAATTAAACTTTCTGATGTTACGGTTCAGAATCTGGTGTATTTTTTTGCCTGGCGAAAAACAACAGATCATTCTCCGCTTACGGTTTCTAAAGATATTTCTTCTTTGCGGGCTTTTGGAAGTTATGTGGAACGGCTTGGAATTTGGAAAGAAAATCTTGCTCTTCTTGTAGAACGACCTAAGGCTTCTCGTGTTTTACCGCGTGTTCTTTCCGTTAATCAAGTTGAAAAAATCCTTTCTAAGATTGATGATTCAACTCCTACAGGAACTAGAGATAAGGCTCTTTTTGAACTTATTTATTCCTGCGGATTAAGAATAAGCGAAGCGTGTGCTTTGTTAATGGAAAATCTACATTTAAATGAACATTTAATTTTGGTTCATGGAAAAGGCGGAAAAGAAAGAATTGTCCCGTTTGGGGATACAGCAAAAGAAAAGTTGGAAGATTATATTTTTAATGCACGCCCAAAACTCTGTCATGATAAAGTTGTTCCTGAAGTTTTTATAAATTATCGCGGAGACCCAATTTCTAGAAAAGGGGTTTGGAAAAAATTTAAAGAATTGAATATTCTTTCTGGAATTGATGCAAAAGTTCATACATTGCGACATTCTTTTGCAACGCATCTGCTTGCGGGCGGAGCAGATTTAAGGTCTGTTCAGGAACTTTTGGGGCATTCAGATTTAGCAACGACTCAAATATATACACATGTTGACGATAAAGAACTTTCATCATATTATCAGAAATACTTTCCTGGTCATCATAAAGATTCTGACAATTAAAATGGAGGAAAAATGAAAAGAAAAATTATTCTTTTTGCAATGTTCTGTACATTGTGTTTTTCAGGTTGTAATTATTCAAATAAATCTCTTCTTGAAAAACGTCTTACCAATATGGAAAAATATTCCGGAAACCCTGGAAATATTGATGAAATAAAAGAAGGAATTAAAAAGTTTCAGGCAGAAGCAGACGAACTTGTTAGCAAGAATGAAAAAATTGGAATTTGGTATAAGATTTTAGGAACTCGTTATCTTGATAAAAAAATGTATAAAAATGCATTGGAAAGTTTTCAAAAAGCATTGGAATATTATCCTGAAAATCCTAATCTTTATTATTATGTTGGTATTTGTGCCGGTTTTGTAAGCCATTCCGCCTTAGATTTTGAAGGTAAAAATCGAAAAGATGAAAAATTAAATTATCTTAAACTTTCAGAAGAAGCACTAAAACAGGCGTTAAATATAGATCCAAATTATGCAAGGGCACTTTATTCTTTGGGTGTTCTTTATGCATTCGACCTTGATAATGGGCCTGAAGCGGTAAAATATCTGGAACACTATGTAGAAAGCCAAAAACGTGATACAGATGGAATGATGGTTTTAGCACGAGCATATTATATGTGTTCTGAATATGAAAAAGCTGTTGCTATGTATGATAAAATTATTTCTGTAACAAAATCTTCTGAACGAAAAGCAGAAGCCGAAGCAAATAAAAAGGTGGTTTTAGATTCGTCGTATGGCTCATAATTCGGAAAATCAGATTTTATTGATTTTTCTGGCAAGAATTACCTTTCTTTCTTTGGCAGAAAAACTTAAATTATTTAAAAAACTTGACAATTCAGATAGTCTGGCGTTACTGTCAATAGAAGATTTGCGAAATATTACAGGAAGACCGCTGTCTCGTGTTTTATGGGATGCTTCTGAAAATCTTAGGCATGCAAAACAGGAATTGATTATTATTCAGGCAAAAAAAATAAAGATTGTACCGTATTTTTCTGCTGAATATCCTGCGTTGCTACGTGAATCAGTGAATCCGCCTTTTGCATTATTTTGCATAGGAAATATTGCCTGTCTTTCAGAAAAAACTGTTTCTGTTGTAGGTTCAAGGCATACTGTTCCAGAAGCAAGCAGAGCGGCTTTTAATTTTGCATACGATGCTGCAAATGCTGGGGTTACTGTAATAAGTGGGCTTGCTTTTGGGCTGGATGCAGCTTCTCATGCAGGGGCAGTAGAGGCAAACTTTAAAAAGCAAAACGATTGTACTCTTGGAAAAACTTGTGCAGTTCTTCCGTGTGGAATTGATACAATTGTTCCTAGTGCAAATAAAAAACTTGCCGAAAATATCATTGCTACTGGCGGTGCTATAATAAGCGAGTATGTTCCTGGCATTTCTAGTGAAAAATGGCGTTTTGTTCAGCGTAATAGAATTGTAGCAGCACTTTCACCGGCTACACTTGTAGTTTATGCTCCTAGTGGCAGTGGTGCTTTAATTACTGCAAATATGGCTTTAGAAGCCGGGCGAGATGTTTTGTTTCACAAGGCTGCTTTTTGTGAAGGTGCAAAAATGCAAAGAAATCTTTTAGATGAAAATCTTAAAAAAAAGATTCAAAAAGGAAATGCAGCCAGTAGTAAAATTGAAAATACGCCTGAAAAATATCTTGAAGCAGGAGCACCTGTAATAGAGAGTTATCAAGATTACTGCAGATGTATGGCAGAAATGCCAGGTACAAGGCGGTATTTAGAAAAAAACGTGCAATTTGAACTGTTTGAAAATAAAGATTTTCAGAGTTATGTATAATATTGTGAGGATTTTATGACTGAAAAGAAATCTGCATCAAAAAAAACTGCTGCAAAGGCAAAACACACGCTGGTTATTGTAGAATCTCCGGCAAAAGCCCATACAATAGAAAAATATCTTGGTAAAGGCTACACAGTAAAAGCATCTATGGGGCATCTTATTGATTTACCTAAATCTCGTCTTGCAATTGATGTAGAAAATGGCTTTCAGCCTGAATATATTACGGTACGCGGAAGAGCAAAATTATTAAAGGAACTTCAAAAAGATGCTAAAAAGTCGGATATAGTTCTTCTTGCTTCCGATAACGACCGTGAAGGAGAAGCTATTGCTTGGCATTTGAATAATGCTCTAAAAGATAAAACTGAAGCAAAAATAAATCGTATTGTCTTTAATGAAATTACTCCTGTTGCCATAAAAGAAGCCGTTTTACATCCTGGTACAATTATTGAATCAAAAGTAAATGCACAAAAAGCCCGTCGTGTTTTAGATCGTCTTGTTGGATATAACCTTAGTCCAATTTTGTGGGCAAAAGTAAAAAATGGTCTTTCTGCAGGACGCGTTCAGTCGGTAGCATTACGCCTTATTTGTGAAAGGGAAAAAGAAGTAGAAGATTTTATTCCAGAAGAATATTGGACTCTTGATGCAGACTTTTTAAAAGGAAAAACAAAATTTTCTGCTCAACTTGTAAAGTATAAGGGTGAAAATCCTGAACTTAAAAATGAAAAAGAAGTAAATGATATTATTCTTAAAATAAAGAATTCTGAATGTAAAGTTATAAACATAAAACAGAGTGAAAAAACGGTTCATCCAAAAGCACCGTTTACAACTTCAAAAATGCAGCAGGCTGCGGCAAATCGTTTAGGTTTTACTTCTAGAAAAACTATGCAGATTGCCCAGCAACTTTATGAAGGAATTAATATTGGTTCAAACCGAGTAGGTCTTATAACTTATATGCGTACCGATTCTGTTCGTATTTCTCAAACTGCTCTTGATGACGTTCGGTCGTGGATTTCTAAAAATTATCCTGAAGAATTACCTGCAGAGCCAATTCATTATGCAGTTGGAAAAAGTGCACAGGATGCACACGAAGGTATTCGCCCTACATATACGGAGTATACTCCGGAATCAGTAAAGGAATATCTTACTAAAGATCAGGCACGTCTTTATTCAATAATATGGGAACGCTTTGTTTCAAGTCAGATGAATAATGCAAAATCTGTTACAACTTCTGCAGAAATTTCTTCTGGAGATGCGATTTTCCGCGTAAGTGCTTCAAAAATTACGGACAAAGGTTTTTATAAGGTTATAAAACTTCTTTCTTCTAAGGAGGAAAAAACTGGAAATCTTCCAACTTTAAAAGAGGGAGAAGTTTTAAAGGCAGATAAATTTTACCCTGAACAGCATTTTACACAAGGACCTGCTCGTTATACAGATGCTTCAATTGTAAGAACCTTAGAAGAAAAAGGGATTGGTCGGCCATCTACTTATGCTCCGATTATTTCTGTGCTTCTTGACCGTTATTATGTTACTCGCAGTAATAAGCAGTTAATTCCAACTCAGCTTGGGCGTATTATCTGTAAAATTTTAGTAGAATCCTTTCCAGATGTAATAAACGAACATTTTACACGCGAAGTTGAAGAATCGCTTGATAAAGTAGAAGAAGATAAACTTGTATGGAACGAAATGATAAAAGGCTTTTTTAATCCGTTTAAAAAGCGGGTTGACGAAGTTATGCAGTCAGTTCAAAGCATAAAGGGAAGTCTTGATGAGCCTACTGATAAACTTTGCGAAAAATGTGGTAAGCCAATGGTAAAAAAACTTGGCCGCTTTGGCTATTTTCTTGCCTGTTCAGGTTTTCCAGAATGTCATAATACAAAATCAATTCCGCTTGCAAAATGTCCTGTAAAAGGTTGTAACGGCGAAATTGTTGCAAGAAAAACAAAGGGCAAGGGAAAAGAATTTTATGGCTGTACAAATTATCCTTCATGCAGTTTTATAACTCACTTTAAACCGATTGATCAGTATTGTCCTAAATGCGGTTGGTTTCTTGTTGAAAAATATGATAAAAAGAATGGAAGTTATAAATCTTGTATAAATCCTGATTGCAGTTACTTACATTCGGCAAAGGAAGAGGATGAAATTATTTTACCTTCTGGTGAAGATGAATAATTTTTAAGATGAGCGTCATGGAAAAAACTCTTTCATTAAAAGATGCGGGTGAAGAATTTTTTATATATCTTTCTTCAGTTCGCGAACTTTCAGAAAATACGATTGTTTCGTATAAAAATGATTTTACTCATTTAAAAAATATCTTGGGCGAAGATTGTCCTGTAGATGATATTACTTTGGAAGATTTAAGATTGTGCATCGCCCGGCTTTCTATGCAGAAAATGGCAGAAACTTCAATAAACAGATTTATGGCAATGACTAGAACTTTTTTTGCCTATTGCAGAAAATTTGATTATATTAAAATAAATCCGGCTGTAAAATTAACATCGCTGAAAATTCCAAAATATATGCCAAGGTTTCTTACAAGTCCGGAAATTGATGAATTGTGCTATCAACCGGAAAAGCAGGAACTTTTGTGGGCTAATAGAGATCAGGCTCTTTTTGAAGTTATGTATTCTTCCGGTTGTCGTGTAAGTGAGGTTGCTGGACTAAAATTTTCAGATATGACAGAAGATTATTCTTCTGCAATGGTTCGCGGAAAAGGCAGAAAAGATAGAAGAGTTTATTTTTCTGATGATGCAAAATCTGCACTAAAAAGATATTTTGCAGATCGCAAACAACTTTTAGAAAATCTTGGCAAAAATGAAAAAATCGACGAGGTTTTCATAAATCAAAGAGGTTTTCCACTTACTCCGCACGGAATTCGTTGGATTCTTGCCCGGTATACAGGAAAAGAGGGAACAAATCATCATGTTTCTCCTCATGCATTGCGTCATACTTTTGCAACGGCACTTTTGGCAAACGGTGCAGATGTTAGAATTGTTCAGGAACTTTTGGGGCATTCAAGTGTTTCTACAACGCAAAGGTATACGCATATTACAACGGAAAAACTTATTGATGTATATAACAAAGCACATCCGCATTCATAAAAAATGCGGAAAGTGTATAATAAATATGGAGAATATATGAAAGAAAAAATCAGAAGTACGACTGTAATAGCCGTTAAAAAAGATGGACATGTTGCAATGGCAGGCGATGGCCAGGTAACTGCCGGAAATACTGTTATGAAAGGCAATGCACGAAAAGTTCGTCGCATTTACGATGGAAAAATCCTTACAGGTTTTGCTGGTAGTGTTGCCGATGCATTTACGTTATTTGATCTTTTTGAAGTAAAGATTAAGGAAGCAGATGGCGATTTAACACGGGCTGCAGTTGAACTTGCAAAAAAATGGCGAACAGAAAAATCTTTGCAAAAATTAGAAGCACTTTTACTTGTTGCAGATAAAGATAAAATTCTTCTTATAAGTGGTGACGGAAACGTTGTTGAACCAGAAAACGATGTTCTTGCAATTGGTTCTGGTGGAAATTATGCTTATTCTGCAGCACTAGCATATCTTGAAAGTTCGTCATACAGTGCACGCGAAATTGCAGAAAAATCTCTTAAAATTGCCGGAGAAATCTGCATTTATACAAATAATAATATTACAGTAGAGGAACTTTAATCTTATGGAAAAAAATATTGATTTAACGCCAAAACAAATTGTAGAAAAGCTTAACCAATATATAATCGGTCAGGAAAAAGCAAAACGTGCGGTTGCAGTTGCATTAAGAAATAGAGTTCGTCGTTTAAAATTGGACGAATCGATTCGCGATGAAGTTGCACCAAAAAATATTTTGATGATTGGTCCAACAGGATGCGGAAAAACTGAAATTGCCCGCCGTCTTGCAAAATTGTGTAATGCTCCATTTTTAAAAGTTGAAGCTACAAAATATACCGAAGTTGGTTATGTCGGCCGTGATGTAGAATCTATGATTCGTGACCTTATGGCTGTAGCTGTAAACGATGTAAAAGCAGAAATGGAAGAAGAACTTAAGGAAAAATCAGTTTCTATAGTAGAAGAAAAACTTCTTGACCTTCTTTTACCAGGTTCTGAAAAGAAAGAAAAAACAGATGCTGAAAATAAAGACCTTCCGGCTGAAGAAGAAAAAACTACCCGAGATAAATTTAGAGAACTTTTACGCGACGGAAAACTTGAAGATCGCGAAGTTGAAGTTACAGTCAGCCGAATAAACGGCGTTTCTGGAATGGAAATTATTACTGGCGGTTCACTTGATGACCTTCAGTCAAGTATGCAGAATCTTGCAGGATTATTGCAGGGTGGCAGACGAAAAAGACGCACAGTTTCTATAAAAGAAGCAAGAAAAATTCTTACGCAGGAAACGCTTGACAGCATGGTAGACAACGACAAAGTTGTAGACAAAGCAAAAGAACGTGTTGAAAACAGCGGAATTATTTTTATTGATGAAATTGATAAAATTGCAGTTCATGGTGAAAGTCATGGGCAGGACGTTAGCCGCGAAGGCGTTCAAAGGGATATTCTTCCAATTGTAGAAGGAAGCAATGTAAGTACAAAGTTTGGTGTAATTAATACAACTCATATTCTTTTTATTGCTGCAGGTGCGTTCAGCGTATCTTCTCCAAGTGATCTTATTCCTGAACTTCAGGGACGTTTTCCTCTTCGTGTTGAACTTGAAAGTCTTTCTAAGGAAGATTTTAAGAAGATTTTAAAAGAGCCGAAAAACAGTTTAATCATGCAGTATAAAGCACTTCTTGAAACTGAAAATGTTAAGCTTGAAATTACTGACGAAGCAATTGACACAATGAGCGTTATTGCCGAAGAAGTTAATAAAAAAGCAGAAAACATTGGTGCCCGTCGTTTGCATACAATTATGGAAAAAGTTCTTGATGAAATTAATTTTTCTGCAGATGAACATTCTGGCGAAACGTTTAAGGTTGATTCTGACTATGTAAACGAAAAGCTTAAGGATATTGTTCAAAATCAAGATCTTTCTCGTTATATTTTGTAAAGATTCTGTAAGGCAAAAGGCGATAATTTTAGATTTTTTTACAAATATAAAATTATGACTAAACTTATTTTTTGTCCTTCCGAAAAGTTATGTAAGATAACTTAAAGAAGGACAAAGTTATGAATGCATTTACAAAATCAGTTGATATTTTACAGAGAACAATGGATGCGGTTTCTCTGCGTTATCAGGTTACAGCAAATAATCTTGCAAATAGCGAAGTTCCAAATTTTAAACGTTCAACAGTAAATTTTGAAAGTGAATTAAAAAGAGCGTTTGAGTCAGAAGAAAAAGCAAAAAACGGTTTTCAACTTACAAGAACAGATTCCCGCCACATAGCACTAAACGAGCCGTACGATTACCGTGATGTAGAGCCACGTCGCGTTTTAGATTATACAACAACAGCAAAAGCAAACGGAAATAATGTAGATGCTGAAACTGAAGCAAATAATATTCTTCAGATTCAGATGCAGTACAGACTTTTAACACAACTTACAAATTTTGAGTTTTCGCAAGTTAATACTGCAATGAAAAAATAGCATAAGAGCAAAGTGAGGAAGATATGGGACTTTTTACTTCAATAAATATTGCATCTACAGGAATGGCAGCTGAACGTCTTAGAACTGACGTTATTTCAAATAATATTGCAAATGCTTCTACAACAAGAACTCAGGAAGGCGGAGCATTTAAAAGATCTCGTGTTGTTTTTGAGCCGATAAGTGCAAAAAATCCACAGTTCAGAAATCCTTTTGTTCCTTCTGATCTTGATAACGGGCCTGGTAAAGGCGTAAAAGTTCTTGAAATTGCAAAAGATACTTCTGAAGGAAGGCTCGTTTATGACCCAGAACATCCGGATGCAATAAAAAGCGGTCCGAATGCAGGTTACGTTGAATATCCTAATGTTAATATTGTAAACGAAATGGTAGATCTTATTTCTGCAAGCCGTGCATACGAAGCAAACTCAACTGTTATTGAAGGTGCAAAAAGTATGTTTTCTGCTGCATTAGAAATTGGAAACAGATAGAAGTCTTAAATTGACATGTTTTAAAAGTGAATGTAGAATTTTATGCGGGTGGAAAAAATGAAAATACCAGAATTTAATTCTTTAGAACTTACACGAACAAATGCTTCTCATACAGGAAAAACTGAACTTGGAGTAATGCAGGAAAATTCTGCAAAGAATGCACTTTCTAAAACATCGTCATCTTTTAGTGAATATCTTTTGCAGGCGTTGCAAACGATGAATAATCAGCAGGCAGATGTTTCAGATTTAAGGCAAAAAGTAATTACAGAGCCTGATTCAGTAGATCTTCATGATGTTACAATTGCAATGTCTAAAGCAAGAATGTCGTTAAATCTTGCACAATCTGTTATAGATAGAATTGTAAGTGGCTGGTCAGAAATTACAACAACACGATAATACGTTCAATGCGTTTTTAACTCAATAAAAATCTTGCTTTTCAGAATGTTTATAATATGTTAGAATAAAACATTAAAAAGATTATTTTTTACTCGTTCACGGGAGGGGTCTGATGAACGAATGGTTTAAAAATATGATTGAAAAGGTTAAAAATTTTTGGAAATCCAGTTCAATCATTGTAAAAGTTGTTGTTATAGGTATAGTCCTTGTTGTTATTGGTGCTATTATTTTTGCCGTTAACGTAAGTGGTTCAGATTCCACTGTAAAACTATATTCAATGCCTATAACGGATGAAGATGTGCGCAGTCAGATTGTTGAACGCATTTCACAAGAAAATATAAATGCCTACGTTTCTGAAGATGGAATTATTTCCGTTGATACTAAAGAAGAAGCAAAAAAAATGCGTTCTCTTCTTGAAGTTGAAGGGCTTGCTCCGTCTAATGCAAAAGATCTTTTTGAAGATTTTTATAATCGTTCTTGGTCTACAACGGATAATGAACAGAATATAAAACTAAAAAATGCTATTGCGAAAAGTTTAAAGCAACATCTTGAATATCTTTCTGATATTGATGCTGCCTTTGTTACTCTTGTTTTGCCTGATAAAGAACTTTTTGCTTCTCAGCAGAATCCAGTTTCTGCAAGCATCAGCTTAAAACTTTCCAAAACAAGCGATATGCGCGAAAATCGTAAAAAGGTAAAGGGTGTTCAGCAGTTAATTTTAAAGGCTGTGGAAGGGCTTTCCGCTGAAAACCTTACAATTGCAGATCAGCAGGATGGTTTAATTCTTAATGATTTTGAAGGCATGGAAGAAAGCGACCGAATAAATAACATTTCGCGCCAGCAAAAAGAAATCAGAAAAATGGAAGCAAAACTTGAAGCTAAAGTTCTTCAGGCTTTGCAGAATAATTATTCAGCAGATAGAATTACAGATGTACTTGTTCATTATGATATGGACTGGTCAGAAGAAAATATTGATTCTACAACTTATTCGCCAATACAGAAAAAAGCCGATAATCCTGACACTCCTTATGATGATTCAGAATATATTGATACACTTCCAGTTAGTGAACAGACTGTTACAAATGAATGGCAGGGAACAGGTTATAATCCTGAAGGACCAGCCGGTACAGAAGGGCAAACTCCGCCAGTTTACAGTGATATGAGTAATGTTGTTGGAAAATCAACTCAAACTGGTGTTACAAGAAATAACGTTATAAATACAACGCATACAACAAAAAAAGTGGCTCCACGTCCTTACAGAAAAACTATTACTGCAAATATTGAAGGTATATGGAAACTTGTTCGGGATCCAAAAACTAATGATTACGTTCGCGATGAAGAAAACGGCGGACTAAAACGCATTTACACAAAAATTTCTGATGAGGAACTTTCTCAGATTCAAAAATATGTAGAAGCGGCCGTTGGTTACGATAAAAACAATAACGATCGTGTAGTTATAACAAATGTTCCTCGCGATCATACAGAAGAATTTAATGAGTTCGATGAAGCATATTTTAAGCAACTTCAAACAAGGCGAACAATTCTTCTTGTTCTTATTTCTGTTGCAGTTGTTCTTGTTGGATTTATCTTATTCAGAATTATCAGCAAAGAACTTGAACGTCGTCGTCGTGCTAGGGAAGAAGAACTTTTGCGTCAGCAGCAGCTTGCTCGCGAACAGGCACTTTGGGAAGCAAAAGACGATGCTCAGACTGTTACAATGTCTGTAGAAGAAAGCCGACGTGCAGAACTTCAAGAAAATGCAATCAATATGGCAAAAGAACATCCTGAAGACGTTGCTATGCTTATCAGAACATGGCTTATGGAGGAGTAGAAAATGGCAGATGAAGCACCAAAATCGAACCCAAAACCGATTCCAAAAGCAGGCACGTTAAAACCTGCTGTTAGTTCAAAAAAAGATAAAAAAGATTATAAAAGTCTTACTGGACGACAAAAAGCTGCGATTTTTCTAGTATCTTTAGGTTCCGATGTTTCTTCTGAAGTTATGAAACATTTGCGTGAAGATGAAGTTGAAACCCTAACTTTTGAAATTGCCCGGCTTGAAACCGTAGATGCTGAATATAAAGATGCCGTTCTTGAAGAATTTCAGGAAATGATGAATGCACAAAACTTTATCACAACTGGTGGTATTGATTATGCACGCGAACTTCTTGAAAAATCTTTGGGAAGCCAAAAGGCAATTGATATTATTAATCGTCTTACTTCCAGCCTTCAGGTGCGTCCGTTTGACTTTATCCGCCGCACAGACCCGGCTCATCTTTTGAACTTTATTCAGCAGGAATATCCGCAGACAATCGCCTTAATTCTTGCATATCTTGAACCAGGTAAAGCGGCAGTTATTTTGCAGAATTTGCCTGAAGATATGCAGCCTGAAGTTTCAAGGCGTCTTGCGACAATGGACCGAACAAGCCCTGATGTTTTGCGTGAAGTTGAACGCGTTCTTGAAAAGAAACTTTCAACTCTTTCTAGTGAAGATTACACTGCAGCCGGCGGTGTTGAATCAATTGTTGAAATTTTGAACCTTGTTGACCGTTCTTCTGAAAAAGCAATTATCGAATCTTTGGAAGAAGAAGATCCGGAATTGGCAGAAGAAATCAAGAAACGTATGTTCGTATTTGAAGATATTGTTATGCTTGACGACCGTGCTATTCAAAAAGTTCTGCGTGAAGTTGATACGCAGGAACTTTCAAAAGCCCTTAAATCTGTTGATACAGAAGTTCAGGATAAGATTTTCCGCAATATGTCAAAACGTGCCGCTTCTATGTTAAAAGAAGATATGGAATTTATGGGACCTGTTCGATTAAAAGATGTTGAAGAAGCTCAGCAAAAGATTGTTTCTACAATTAGACGTCTTGAAGATTCTGGTGAAATCGTTATTGCTCGTTCTGGCGAAGATGAACTTGTTCAATAATAAACAGAAAGGAATATTGAATGGCTAAGCAAGTTTTTAGACCTAACGAAATAAAAGTAAAAGATGCCGAAAAAAAGTTTACTCTTCCGTTGTTGCATGATTATCGCCCGCAGGAAGAAAGTCCTGAAGTTGTAGAAGAAGTATACCACGGGCCTACCGCTGATGATTTACGTAGAGAAGCGGAAGCATACAAGCAGGGCTGGGAAATTGAAAAGCAGCATCTTATGGATGAAGCAAACGCAAAAGCGGCAGAAATTATTCAAAACGCAAAAGATGCTGCATTTAATGAAGTAAAAAGGCAAACGGACGAAGCAGCCGTTATAAAAGCAGACGCTCAAAAAGAAGCAGAAAAGATAATTAGCGAAGCAAATGCACAAAAAGAACAAATCTTGCAGGAAGCCGAAAAAAAAGTTAGCGATATGAAGGCACAAGCAGAACAGAACGGCTATCAGCAAGGTTATGACGAAGGAATTAAAAGTGGCGAACAGTCAATGAATATGCTTATATCTCGTTTGCACAAAATGGTAGAAGCCGTTATGAGACGCCGCGAAGAAATCCTTAAAGAAACTGAACAGCAGATTGTTGAACTTGTAATTCTTATGACGCGTAAAGTTGTAAAAATTATTTCTGAAACTCAAAAGACAACAATTATGAGCAATATTCTTGCAGCCTTAAAAAAAGTAAAAACTCGTGGAAAAGTTATGCTCCATGTAAATATGGAAGATTTAAAGGTAAGTGCTGCAAATGTTGAAGAATTTATTAAACGAGTTGAAAATGTTGAAGAAATTACCGTTGTAGAAGATTCAACTGTAGAAAAAGGTGGCTGTATTGTTGAAACTGATTTTGGAGCAATCGATGCACGAATTTCAAGTCAGCTTTCTGAACTTGAAGAAAAAATTATGGAAATCTCTCCTGTAAAATCAGTAAAAAAGAATAGCACCATTCCATTATCGGAGTGATTATGGAGTTCAATTTTTCTAAATACATTAACACTGTAAAAGATTTTGATCCTATTGCGTATGTTGGTTACGTTTCGGCTGTTAGTGGAAAGCAAATTATAAGCAACGGACCTGTGGCACAAATTGGTGAAATCTGTACAATTAAATTTAAGAGCGGAAAGGAAATCTTTGCAGAAGTTGTTGGTCTTAACAAAAAAGATGTTCTACTTACTCCATATGGCGATACTGAAGGAATCGAAATAGGATGCGAAGTTGTTGGTTCAGGAAAAACACTTCAAGTTCCAGTTGGAATGTCACTTTTAGGTCGTACAATTGACGCAACTGGAAAGCCGTGTGACGGACTTGGCGAAATTACGCCAGAAGCATATTATCCTGCGTTAAATGTTCCACCTGATCCAATGAAAAAAAAGCCGATAAACAGGCGAATTACAACTGGTGTGCGTTCAATTGATGCAATGCTCACATGCGGAAAAGGGCAGCGAATCGGTATTTTTGCCGGTTCTGGCGTAGGAAAGTCCACTCTGCTTGGAATGATTGCAAGAAATACTGATGCACAAATAAATGTTGTCGGTCTTATTGGTGAACGTAATCGCGAAGTTTTGGATTTTATAAACAATGATCTTGGAAAAGAAGGCTTAAAAAGATCTGTTGTAGTTGTTGCAACTGGCGACCAGCCTGCAATCTGTCGTTTAAGGGCGGCGTACGTTTGTACTGCAATTGCCGAATATTTTCGCGACCAGGGTAAAGACGTAATGATGATGGTTGATAACGTTACTCGTTTTGCAAAAGCCCAGCTTGAAATAGGAATTGCAAACGGAGAGCCACCTACGGCAAGCGGATACCCGGCCAGTGTATTCAGTATGATTCCAGCATTAATGGAACGCACTGGTACAAGCGAAAAGGGCACAATTACCGCTTTTTATGCAGTTCTTGTAGATGGTGATGATATGGACGACCCTATTGCCGACTGTGTTCGCGGTGTTTTGGACGGTCATATTGTTTTAAGCAGAAAACTTGCGTCAGCTTATCATTATCCTGCGGTAGATGTTCTTCCGTCAATAAGTCGTTTGCAGCGTCGCGTTACAGGCACGGTAACAAAAAAAGCTTATGGAAAAATTCGGGAACTTATGTCAATTTATCAAAATAACGTTCTTATGATAAATTCTGGAATCTATCAAAAAGGAAATTCCAGTAGCATTGATGAAGCAATTGATAAATATGATGAAATCGAGCAGTTTTTAAAGCAGGACGAATATGAAAAATGCACAATGAAAGACACTTTGGATAAATTAAGTGTTGTGTCAGGTTTTCAAATTCCACAGGAAGAATATACAGAAACTCCAAATCTTCCAATTTCAGATGTAAAAGAAGAAACAGAATCAAAAGAAAAAACGGATGATAAAAAAGAAGTAGAACCATCAAAAGTTGATTCTAAAGATAGCACAGTAGAAAATGGCGAAGTTTAACTTTGAATTACAAGATATTCTTGAAGCAAGAAAGTTTGAACAGACTCAGGCTGAAAGCGAACTTGGAAAAGCCCTTGCTGCTGAAAAAGAAATTCAGGATAAACTTGATTCTCTTGCTGCTCAAAAAGTTCAGATGCAGCGTGATGTAAAAGGCTCAAAAGATTTTAATCAGATTGTTGCTGCAAATAATTTTTCTGGTTTTGTAAAAAAGCAGTCGGAATACCTTTTTAACGAAATGGCAAAAGCAAAAATCGTTTCTGAACAAAAGCGAGAAGTCTTAAAAAAAATAATGCAAAAAGTAGATTCCCTTGAACGCCTTAAAGATTTTCAAAAAGAAGAGTTCAAAGCCGAGCAAAAAAAGAAAACCGTAAAACAAATCGGCGGAATTGTTTCGGCAAAGTATGCAAGGGAAAAAGGAAAATAAAGAAATAGTCAAACTATTGCTTAAACTTTTGCAGATTTTCCACCAGATGCCTTGAAGCGTTTGTATCGTTCATGTTGTAAGACCAGTTGTGATTAAAACATTCTATTGCGTTGCTGTTGCCACTTGTTCCGATTACGAGCGAGTAAAAATCGGTTTTGTTTTCCTG
>CAYZXM010000031.1:0-23551 GCA_964482455.1 uncultured Treponema sp.
CCATTCCTTTGTACCAAACATCAGCGATTTTTGCACGCAAGGTAGAATTTCCCTGCTCGTCACCGTAACCTGAATAACCTTCTTTTGTAGAAAGAGAGATTGCATAGTCTGCCATTTTTTGTGCAATAAAGAGCGGCAATGGCTCCGTAGTATTTCCAATACTAAGGCTGATGATTTTAGCATCTTTGTGTGCTTCCTGATATTCACGTCTTCGGCGTGCTACTTCTGGGAATAAATATCCCGCTGTTAAATTTGCAAAACCTGTATTTCTTTTTATCATAATGCTAAAAATCTAGCACAATTAAAAAGATTGGTGAATATCCACTTTTTTTTATTTTGCCGAAAGCATTTTTTAAAAATGAAGATTCGGGAAAAATCCGCAGAACGCAGCCTGTACGGTAAACGTACTTCCACCAGAAGTTTCACGACGGTTAGAGCCAAAAACGTTATTGCAGCATGTACATTCCTTTAGAATTACAATATTTTCATCTAAAATCCCTGCTTTTTCAAGAACTGCAAGGTTTGCTTTTTCAAGCGAAAGAGCATACAAAGGGCCGTTTCCGCTATTCCATTCAAGATTTTTATTTTTTTGTAACGATGACTCATCCAGCGGTTTTACGCACTCTTTTGTAAAATTTAGGGCAAAATAATCTGCTCTTTCTTTATTTACAACGTAGCAGCAATCCCGAATGTGAGCACCTATGGCAACTGCAATATTTTTAGGGTTTGCCCCATATTCTTTTTGAGCAAGACGAATCGCTTCCTGTGCAATTCCAGTTCCTTTCCAGCCTGAATGAACAACGCCAAAAAATCCTGTTTCTACGTCCGAAAAATAAAGTGGCATACAGTCGGCAACCGTTACAACTGGCATTAAAGTTTTATTTTTGGTAATAAGTCCGTCGCCAATCTTAAAAAGAGTGTCATTCGCACTAGAAATTGCGTAAACGATTTTTGTGTGGTCAAGTTGAACTGGAACAATGGCGTTTTTGCCTGCAATTTCAGAAAGAACTTTTTCGCGTGTAGGATTTTCTTCGTTCCATCTAAAACGCATTGAACTAGCGGCTTTTAGCGTCATTCCCCATACGGCATCTTCTAAAGATTTTTTACCGTTACGATAGAAATTAAATGTTACATATTTTTTTTTAGTGTCTTTACTTAAATTGATGTGTGTCATTTTTTCTTTTCTACTTTTGGTAAATCAAGCGGTTCAATTTCTGCAAGAATATTTCTGCACTCTAAAATCATTTCTCGTTTTTCCTGAAGACTATCACGGTAAGCACGGTTTTCTCGCCCTCTGATTGTCATAAGATTTTGAATCGATTCGTATTTTTTATCATCTTTTTCATCGTCTAAAATTCCGTGCAGAACATTTTCGATGGAACGTGCACATTCGCAAAAACCACGCTCCCAATTACGAACTGAAGTTTCGGCATTCAACATCATTGAATTTACCATATTCTGCCCTTTCATAGTGCGGACGTGTTCTGAAATCAGTTTTTCAAAAACACTGCCGACTGCTCCTTTTTCTGAAAGCGAAGTGCCAAACGATAAAACCTGATGATTAATTTCTGCAAAACGATTTAATGCTTCTGAATATTCCGAGCGGTTATCGTTATTTAAGAAAACGCCTTCTAGGGCAAGCACATTAAGAACGGCAATGACTTCGTCGTATTTTTCTGAGGCAAACCAGTACAAAAATCCGCCTGTCATTTCGCAGCGGAACGTAATGCCGCCCCAAAGTTTTGACCAAGGTCTGTATGGAAGTTCAGGGAATTCCAAAATGCCGAACTTTTCTTTTAAGATTCCTGCAAGCTGGTATTTTTTTCGGTCGCGAATCCATAATTCCCAGCGTTCATCAAAAACGACTTTCCATTCTTCCTTAAATTTTACAAACCAGTCTTCTGCTCCTCCGTAATTTTCCAGCTGCCAGTCATAATCGTTAAAAATAACTTTCCCTAAAGAAGAAAGCGGAACGGTAGAAATGAACATTTGTATCATCGAAATGTTTGTCGCCGATTTTGAAAGGAAATCCCGCATTGATTTTTCGGTATCTCCTTCTACATTCAATATATTTTCGCCGTTCCTCTGCGGAAACAAAAACAAGGATTCCAGTGCTTCTGTTGGAATTGAATGCGAATCGGTAAGAACGCCCGAAAGTGCCGGAAAATCCGCCTGTGCATTTGTAAATGGGCAGGTATAATCATCCGAAATTATTGCTGTAAATTGTGCCAAAAAATGCGTGTAAGGGATTTCTGTAAATCGTTTAAGCCAGTTTAAGCTTTTTACCGCATCGTACATAACGGCTTTATCTTGGGAAGAAATATCTTTTAAAATCGATTCTAATTTTTTTAATAAGTTCGCCCTTAATTCTTTTGTTCCTTCATTTTCAAATGATTCAGAATATGGGTCTGCGTTTTCGTTAATTGTAGAAGCAATATCGGGAGCAATAAATGTACTCATAAATACATAGAATTTCCCGGGATTATCAGCAACGGTTGCAAAATACGGCTTAAAAAAGTCGGCAGAAGTTTTTAATTCTTTTAGTTTTTCAAAAAAAAGCGGAAGAAGAAGCGAATTTGACATATCAACAATGCCAGGGTGATTTTTGTTTATTTTTCTTGCAAGAGAAGAAACTAAATCATCGTTGTAAAGTTCGATTTTTTGTTTTTTAGAAAGAAGGGAACGTATCCACAAAAAGAATTTATAAATAATCGATTCTGAACGAAGTTTTATATCCAGCGTAAAATCTTCTTTTTCTTCCCTAAGCGGCTGCAAAAGCGGCAAAGAATCGTTGCGGTTCTGGTTAATTTTGGCAAGTAAATATTTTCGCTCTTCCGAACTAATTCCTGCTACAAGCTCATCAAAAGAAGTTTTCTGCTGTTCATCATTCATAAAAACACCTAAAGAAAATTATAAATTAAGAATTGCTATAATTCAAACTTTTTTAAAAATCTGCTACACTCACTTTAAATTGTATTTTTTAGAGGCTTTGATTATGGAACAGGCTACAAATAGTGAAATTGTTCTTCAGATTCTTATTTCAGTGGGAATCATCGTAATTGCAGCAAAATATCTTGGAACTCTTGCAAAAAAAATCGGCTTTCCTCAGGTTGCAGGAATGATTATTGCTGGTCTTTTATTAAGATTTTTGCCGTGTTTTAATAATTTTGGGAATAACCCTTCCGGCTCTCTTTATGGCGAAACTGACAGATTTATTTCTTTTATTTCTGAAATTGGTGTAATTATGATTATGTTTAGTGCCGGACTTGGCACAAACTTAAAATCGCTTGCAAAATCTGGCTTAAAATCAACGATTATTGCTCTTTGTGGCGTTTTAATTCCGCTTGCTCTTGGAACTATTATGGCTCTTTGCTTTTGGGGCTTTGAAGCAGCGGGAACACCAAAGTTTTACAAAGCGATGTTTGTTGGAACTATTCTTACCGCAACAAGCGTAAGTATTTCTGTTGCGACCTTAAAGGAATTGGGTCATCTTAAAACTGATTTAGGGCAGACAATTGTTAGTGCCGCCATTATCGATGATGTTTTTGGAATTATTGCATTAACTGTAGTTTTGGGCTTAAGCACAGGAACTGGCGGAATTCTTATAACTCTTTTCAGGACTGTTCTGTTCTTTATCTGTGCGGTTGTATTTGGTTTTATAGTTTTCCGTGTTTTTAAGTGGTACGACAGACGCCATCCCCATTCAAGAAGAATCCCTATCTATGGTCTTGGAATTGCTCTTATTTTTGCCTGGGCTGCAGAAAAATTCTTTGGAATTGCAGATATAACTGGTGCCTACATTGCTGGCGTTGTTTTCTGCTCTTTAACTGATGCTCCGTATATGGAACAAAAAATCGACATTAATTCTTATATGATTTTTAGTCCGATTTTCTTTGCTGGTATTGGCTTAAAAACTGACCTTTCAGGAATGGATCTTTCGCTTTTATGGTTCAGCATTGCTTTTGTAATTGTTGGTTGTGTTGCAAAACTTATTGGATGCGGTTTTACTTCTCGTATTTTAGGTTTTTCATGGAAAGATTCATACAAAATCGGTCTTGGAATGATGGTTCGCGGCGAAGTCGCCCTTATTGTTGCACAAAAGGGTCTTTCTGCCGGCATTATTGAATCAAAATACTTTGCACCGGTTATTCTTTTAATAATCGTTTCTTCTATGGTGGTTCCGGTTCTTTTAAAAAAGGCGTTTAAAGGCGAAAAAGCAGAAAATTAAATTATTAAATTATTAAAAACAATGACATTATCTTGTTTTTAAGGTATGCTAACCTACCCGACAAAAACACTGCCGTTGTCAGCGGCCGGGATTACAGTAAATCCACTAAGTAATGGAGAACGTCGATGTCAGAAAAAGGCACCAATCAGTATTACATTACCAGACAGGATTCCACAGAATCTAATGCCCGCAGTTATCCGCGCAAATTCCCATTTGCATTGGCAAAAGCCAAAGGATCGTGGGTTGAGGACATTGAGGGAAACAAATATCTGGATTTTTTGTGCGGAGCTGGAACTCTTGCACTTGGTCACAATGATGATGAAATTAATCAGGCAATGATTAAAATGCTTGAAAGCGATTTTCCGCTTCACACGCTTGATTTAACAACCCCAGTAAAAGATGAATTTATTCAGACGGTAATTTCAAATCTTCCTAAAGAACTTGCCAAAAACTGCAAAATTCAATTTTGCTCGCCTAGCGGTACAGACGCTACGGACGCTGCATTAAAACTTTGTAAAACTGCAACTGGCAGAACAAACGTTATTGCTTTTCAGGGTGGTTTTCATGGTATGGGGCATGGGGCTCTTTCATGTACTGGAAATCTTGGTGCAAAGAACAAAGTTCAAGGTTTAATGCCGGGTGTTCAGCATTTTCCTTATCCAGACACATATAGAAATCACTTTGGCTTAAAAGGCGAAGATGCAGTAAATGCTGCCTGTACTTATTTTGAAACAACTTTAAAAGACCCGGAAAGTGGTATTACAAAACCTGCTGCCGTTATCATTGAACCTATTCAAGGCGAAGGTGGAGTTAATCCTGCTCCTGTAAAATTTCTTCAGACTGTACGTCGCGTTACAAAAGAACTTGATATTCCAATGATTGTAGACGAGATTCAATGCGGAATTGGTCGTAGTGGAAAATTATTTGCATTTGAGTATGCAGATATAGTCCCGGATGTAATTCTTGTGTCTAAAGCAATAGGCGGTTCTCAGCCTCTTTCTATTGTAATTTACAATAAAAAACTTGATGTATGGGGACCAGGAGCACACACTGGTACATTCCGCGGTAACCAGCTTGCAATGAAAGCTGGAACAGTTCTTTTAAACAGAGTTTCAAAACCAGATTTTCTTAGCGAAGTTGTACGCAAAGGAAAAATCATACAAGACAGAATGAACAGCTTAAAACAAAAAGTAAGCATTATCGGCGACGTTCGCGGTAAAGGTCTTATGATCGGCTGTGAGTTCGTAAATCCAAAAGAAAGCAAAGACTGCTGCGGCTTATTTCCGCCAAATGGAGATGCTGCTGCAAAAGTGCAAAAACTTTGTTTTAATAACAAACTTATAATGGAAAAAGGTGGTCGTGGTGGCTCTGTTATGCGATGTCTTTGTGCATTGAATATTTCAGATGAAGACATTAACACTGCTATGAACATTTTTGAAAATGCCGTTCTTGAAGTAAATAAAGATTACGTATAAAGAACTTACATAATGACTAAAAAAATCCCTTCGCATTTTTTGTGAAGGGATTTTTTATTTTAACAAATATTGTTTTTATTCTTTTGCAACCGAAGTTAGACTTGTAACAAGCCCTGCCGCTGCCTGAATATCAGATGGAATTATTATTTTTGTTGCTTTACCATCTGCGGCTTTTTCAAACGCTTCTAATGCACGAAGACGGATAACTGCATCATCAGGACAAGCGTCTTTAATCATCTTTAATCCTTGTGCTGTAGCTTCCTGCACTTCACGAATTGCTTCGGCTTCACCTTTTGCTTTTTGAACTGCTGCTTCTTTTTGTGCTTCTGCATTAAGAATTAACGCCTGCTTTTGACCTTCTGCTTCCAAAATTGCAGACTGTTTATGACCTTCTGCAATAAGAATCTGTTCGCGTCTTTCTCGTTCAGCACGCATCTGTTTTTCCATTGCTTCCCGAATTGCCTGCGGTGGTTCAATGTTTTTTACTTCTACACGAGTTACCTTTATTCCCCATGGGTCAGTTGCTTCATCAAGAATTGACCTCATCTTTGTATTTATTACATCTCGGCTTGTTAAAGTTTCATCAAGTTCAAGTTCACCAATAATATTTCTTAAAGTTGTTGCAGTTAAGTTTTCCAGTGCTTTAAGCGGACTTTCTACCCCATAAGTATAAAGTTTAGGATCTGTAATCTGACAGTAAACAACTGTGTCAATCTGCATAGTTACATTATCTTTTGTAATAACTGGCTGCGGAGGAAAGTCCAAAACTTTCTCTTTTAAGCTCATAACATTTGCAATACGATCAATAAATGGAAGTTTTACATGAAGGCCTACATTCCACGTTGTGCAATATGCACCAAGACGTTCAATTACAAACGATTTTGACTGAGGAACAATACGAACATTCACAAGAATCAAAATCAAAATCACCACAAGTAATGCTGCAATAACGTAAATCATAATCGTTATATCTCCTGATTTTTATTTTTTTACACTTTCTTTACAGAAAGAGTATTTCCGCTAACATTTACAATAACACAAACTTCACCTTCGTTAATTTCTGTTTCATCATTTTCATCTGCGTTTTTTGCTGTCCAAACAACGCCATTTTTTGCTTTAACTTCGCCTTTTTGAAACTTAGAAATCTTTTTTGTAACAAGAACTTCCTGACCTTCAAGTGAATCTATATTTGTCTTATCTTTTCCAAGTTTCAGTTTTTTTACCGCAAAAGGACGAGTTGTTAAAATAAAGACAATAGTAAGAAATAAAAACAGAATTATCTGCCACTTAAACGGCATTTTTGTAAGGCTAACAAAAATCATAACAAAAGCAGCCAATGCTCCCCAAATTGTTGTAAGGGCAAATGTTACAGATTCTACAACAACACAAATAATTACAACTGCAAGCCAAAACCACATAAGGTTGTTCATTATAAACATATACATATTCATGTACCTATTCTAACATATCTTTAATTTCTGACCATACCGAAACAGAGCCTTTATTGTGATTTTTTGTAAAATACAACGCTTTGTCTGCATTTTGAACAACAAGGTCAATATTATCGCAATGTTCAACATCTTGATTTGTGCTTATTCCCATACTAAAACCAAGTCTGCGGTCTTCTGGAACTATAACATTATCCTGTTCAACAAGTTCCCTGATTTGAGGCAAAAAATATTCATGCTTTTCAAGACATTCATAAAGTCGCTTGTAAACACGTTTTCCTTCATCGGCGTTGGTGTCTATCATTATAATAACAAATTCGTCGCCGCCATAACGCGAAATAAAATCGATTTTGCGGCAGGTTTCTCTTAAAAGATTTGCAAAACCTTTTATGAGCATATCGCCAACTGCGTGTCCAAACGTATCGTTATAATATTTAAAATTATCTAAATCGATAAACGCAACGGCAATTTGAATTACAGTTTCGCGACGCTGCTGGTATCTTCTGACACGTTCAGATTCAAGTTCAATACATTCCTGGAACGCATGCCTGTTCTTTAATCTTGAAAGCTGATCCGTAGAAGACATTATCATAAGATGTTCTTCCTGCTTATAAATTACAACTTGGAACTGAACGCTTGAAAGTGCAATATTCAGTGTATTTAACGTTTCTACAGTTATAGGATTGGCTTCTGATGGAACAAGAATAAGAGCAAATTTATATTCTGCATAAGAAGCATCGCCAAAAAATACGCCGGTATCTTCGTCATAAACCATTTGCGTAACATCAGTTTTTTTAGATTTTGCAAAAAGTTCTTTTACCATTGCCTTATCTACAAGAGGTTTTTCGCCATTACAAACGTAGTCAAATATTTTTTCTTCGCCGTTTTCTATGCAACAAAAATGAACTTCATCTGCAAGCGTATATTTTTCTATATCAATAAGAACCCCTTGTACATAACGTTTAAGGTTCATATCTTTTATGCAGTCTGTTTTTATTTTATTAATAAATTGATAGTCATGAATTCGTTTATGTAGCAACGTTAAAAGTTGTTCTTTTTCTGCTTTTTCATTTAGAATTTCAAAATTCAAATTGAACTTATCAAACTTTTCTACTCCATTAACATATTCTTCAAGTGTAATCGAATCTTTTTCTGTTTTTAAAGAACTATCTTCTTTTGTGTAATATTTAAATCCTTCTTTTTTTGCAATTTTAAAACCACGTTCAAGATATTCTTTTGATTCTTCTGTAAAACCAAGACCCGACAAAACAAATGCATATTCATAATAAGCAAAAATAATTTTATGAGTCATTTTGCTTTTTATTTTATTAAAATCCGAAATGCATTTTTCAAAGAATGCTTTAGAAGCCAGCATATCTTTTTCATCTGCTGCAAGAACCGCCTGAATATAATACACAAACGGTAAATCTTCTTTTGTAACAGAATCCAAATCCTGCATAATGTTAGAATGGTTTATTCTACCGCGAATAAAATCGCCCTGTGCAAAATTAATAATCGATTTAAAAATAAGAATATCATTCTGAGTTGGCAAAAAAGAACTATTTGCCATTTCCGACATATTAAAAATCTGAAGATAATGATCAATAACATTAAAAATTTCATATGCTTCTGCAAAATGTCTTGAATAAAAAAGAGCATAGGAAACATTTTTTAAAGTATCTGTAACACTTGCAAAATCACTAATTTCTACAAGACGGCTGATTATTCCATTTTCAAGATCGTAGGCACGCTTATACATTGCCCTGCAAGTTGCATCGTAACACAAGCCGTTACGAATATTTAAAATAGGACCTAATTCACCAATCTTAGTGCGGATTTCATTACATTTGTCATACCAGACAAGTGCCTTATCAATTTCTCCAAAATGTGAAGCAATAATACCTTTCCAATGGCAAGCCGTAGAAACAAGATGCTGATTATCAATTTTTTCGGCTTTTTTAAGGCACATATCGATTTCATCTTCAATATTTTTGCGGGTTTCATCGTTATTTTCTAATTTCCACGGAACAGAAATACAAACGCTTATAAAATTATTCCAAAAGCCTTGTTTTTCCAAAAGTTGAAGAGCTCTTTGGTATTTTACAACTGTATCTTCACTGGAAATCTTTTTTGCAATCTGAAAATCCAGCATTGCCCCAAGAGCAATGTAATTTTCATTTTTTGTTTTCTTAAATATTTTTTCTGCAAAAACATAATATTTTTGAGCTAGCGAAAGCGATTTTTTAAACCAAAACGCACTTGCAAGCAAATAATATGCAACACCAGAAGTTTCATCTTCTTCCTGAACATCGATTACATCATTTAAATAAAGAATTGCTTCGTCTATAAGGTCGCACTGAAACAAAGCTTTTGCAAGTTCAACAGAAAGAGAACGTTTTTTATCTTCACCAAAATCGAAATTGCCAAAGTTTTCTGAAACCCATATAGCAAATTCTTTAAGTTGCTGCAAAACCATAAAAACTCTGTTGTTACGAAGAGTTTTAAAAATAACATCATATTGCTCTTTTTCTGAAAAGTCTAAAATCGACTTATATTCAGTTTTTTCTTTTGCAATAGAAATATTTTTTGTAAAAAGATAAAGATAATTTTTTTTGGAGCTGCATTCTTCAAGGAATTTAAACGCTTCAGTTTGTTCAAGTTCATTTTTATCAGAAGTAAAACAGAATGAAAAATGACAATTTGTTTTTATTGTTTCAAGTGCTTTTATTACCAAAATCGATTCTTTTGAAAGACACTGACTGTTCAAAAACAGATAGTTTTTTTCTGGCAAAAGTGCAAGAGTTTCAGAAATTGTTTGAACAAATCGTCGCTGTTCATAAACCATTTCATTTTTTAATGGAATATCATAACGACCATCAGCAATTCCATTCTTTAAAAAAGATAAAAATGTCGCTTTTTGAACAGAATATGCATTTTTTTCTATATATTCTAATTCCTGAACACCACATTCATCTTTTAAAATCGTAAGAAACGGCTTAAATGGAGAAAAATCCGATGCAATATCAATAACGCAAAAATCTTTCTTCAATTCATCCGTAATTACAGAACATGGAACACGAAGAATACTTACAGAAGATTCACAAGAAAAAATAAATTTTCGAACAATTTCCCATTGATTTTCAAACATATTCAACGCATATTTTACATCGTTTTTCAAAAAAAATAAAATTTTATATACATATTTTTTATTTTTTGTAGCATTTTTCAAAATCATAAAGTATACTGACAAAAATACAAAAATTGTCAATTTGAAAAGGTAAACTATGTATTCTACAATTCCACAGCTACTTTGCGAAAAAGCAAAAACTTCTCCAGATGCAATTCTTCAATACTCAAAAGATTCAAAAGGCGTTTTTCAAGGAACAACATATGCTGAATTTGCAAAAACTACACTTAATTTTGCAAGCAGCCTTCTTTATTTTGGAGCAAAAAAGAACGACCATATCGGTCTTATTGCAGATAACCGCAAAGAATGGCTTGTAGCGTCTGTTGGAATAATGGCAACTGGCTGTGCAGATATTCCACGCGGAAGCGAAGCTACTGTAAAAGATTTGTCGTATATTTTAAGTTTTGCAGGTTGTAAAATCGTTGTTGTAGAAAATACTTCCGGCTTAAAAAAAATTCAGGAATGTATAAACGATTTACCAGAATTAAAAATCATAATTGTACTTGATGAAAAAAATCTTACAGACGACTTTCTAAAAAACACCGATATAAAAATTGTTACTTTTACACAGGCCTTAAACATCGGTTCTGAATACCAAAACAAAAATCCCAATAAAATAGAAGAAATAATCCAGCAGGGAAACGAAAATGATACTGCAACAATCATTTTTACTTCTGGAACAACTGGAACTCCAAAAGGCGTTGAACTTCTTCATAAAAACTTTTTATGCCAAATTCAAAGTGTAACAGAGATTTTAGGCTTAAAAAAAGGAGATAAAACTCTTTGCGTTCTACCAGTTTGGCACGTTTATGAACGCGAAATGGAATATTATTATATGGCAAATGAAATCTCACTTTGCTATACAAAACCAATTCCAAGTATGATTTTAGCCGACTTTAAAAAAATCCAGATTTCTTTTATGGCTTGCGTACCTCGAATTTGGGATGCACTTTACAAACAGATAGAAAAAAACGCCATAAAAAAATCATCTGTAAGAAAAGCACTTTTTACAGTATGTACTGCAGCAGTAAAAACTCGTCGCTGGATGTTAGACATTATTTTAGGAAGAAATCTTCAATTTAAAAAGCCTGTTTGGATTTTAACAGTTTTAAATAAATGGCTTTACATTCCTTGCTTTTTTCTTTTACCGCTTAAAGCATTTGGCGAAGCAATGTTTTTTGCCAAAGCACGCAGTGTTTTTGGTCCTTCTTTTAAACTTGGAATGAGTGGCGGAGGAGCATTAGCCCCAAAATTAGACAGATTTTACAATTCAATCGGAATACGCCTTGTAGAAGGTTTTGGTCTTACCGAAACAGCACCAATCATCTGCATACGAAATCCTAAAAAGCCAGTTACTGGTACAATTGGCCGAGCAATGCCTTACAACGAAATAAAAGTTGTAAACAGATTCGGTGTAGAATGCAAACCTGGTCAAATGGGGGTTCTTTACGTTCGTGGCGATAACGTTATGAAAGGCTATTATAATCAAAGCGAATTAACTTCCTCAGTTTTAAAAGAAGGTTGGTTTAATACAGGCGACCTTGTTGTGCTTTCACGAAAAGGCGACATTATGGTAAAAGGTCGGGCAAAAGACACAATCGTGTTGCGTTCCGGCGAAAACGTAGAACCACTCCCTATAGAAAACAAACTTATTGAATCCCCTTATATTGCTCAGGCAGTTATTACCGGGCAGGACAAAAACTATCTTGGTGCTCTTCTTATTCCTAAAAAAGAAAACATTATAAGTTTTGCAAAATCGAACGATTTAGATACGGAAAACTTTTCTGCACTCCTTAAAAACGAAAAAATTAAGACTCTTATTAATTCAGAACTTGAACGCCTTATAACTCCAAAAAATGGATTTAAACCTTTTGAAAAGATAGGCTCATTCACTTTCTTGGATAAACAGTTTGAAGTAGGAATTGAACTTACCGCAAAAGGAACTGTAATTCGTAGCAAAGTAAATGAACTTTACAAATGGCAGATTGCATCTATGTTCAGCGATTCAGTTATTACGCAGGGACTTTCAGGTCTTTCAAACCTTACAGGAAATATAACAGGCAACTTAAAAGATTTAAGTTCCGTAAAAAACGTAATTTTAGATAAAATCAGCGAAATTAAAAAAGAACATTCAGAAGAATAAACTTTCTGTAAACAAAATCAATTTATTTTTACTACATAAAAAAAACCGATACATTTTGATGTACCGGTTTTTTTTATCTACATTAATAGTGGATTATTTTTTTGCACAAGACTTTTTTGCACAAGATTTTGTTTCGCCGTCAACAGGGCGGCTAACCTTTTTCAAGTGCCAAATGTCGCGTACGTAATCTTCAATTGTTCTGTCAGAAGAGAACTTTCCAGCATTAGCAATATTCATTAAGCAAGCTTTAGCCCATGCTTTTTTGTCTGCATAAAGTTTTTCTGCATCATTCTGTGCTCGGCAATAGTCATCAAAGTCAGCAAGAACGTAGTAAACGTCTGCACGATTACCTTCAATACCATAAACCAATGAATCATACAATTCTTTGAACAACTGATGTGTTGGATCATAAGTTCCATCAATAAGCTGATTCAATACTTTTGCAAGACCAGGATTTCTTTCAATATATTCCTGTGGGTTGTAGCTATGATTCTGTTCAATCTTCTTAATTTCATCAGTAAGAAGACCAAAAATGAATGCATTTTCTTTACCAGCTTCTTCTACAATTTCGATGTTTGCACCGTCCATTGTACCCATTGTTAAAGCACCGTTACACATAAACTTCATATTAGAAGTACCAGATGCTTCAAGACCGGCAGTAGAAATCTGTTCAGAAATATCTGCTGCTGGGAAAATCTTTTCTGCAACAGAAACACGATAGTTTTCTACAAATACAACATGAAGTCTGTCATTAACACGGCGGTCATTATTAATTCTTTCTGCAACAGTAGTAATTAATTTAATGATTGCCTTTGCACGACGATAACCAGAAGCAGATTTTGCACCAAAAATGTAAGTCTTTTTAGCAGGCTTGTAAGAAGGATCTTCAAGCATTTTGTTATAAACATACATAATATGAAGAATATTCATTAACTGGCGCTTGTATTCGTGCAAACGTTTTACCTGAACATCAAAAATAGATTCAGGGTCAATAAGTTCATTCTGTGAATTCTTTAAGAATTCTGCAAGACGACGCTTATTTTCTTCTTTTATAGACATAAGTTCTTTTAAAGATTTGTCATCATTAACGAACTTTTCAAGTCCCTTTAACTTAGTAAGATCTTTTTCCCAACCATGACCAATTCTTTCTGTAATAAACTTTGAAAGTTCTGGGTTTGCACTGCAAAGCCATCGGCGCTGAGTAATACCGTTTGTCTTGTTGTTGAATTTTTCAGGATAAAGTTCAAACCAATCATGAAGTTCTTTTTCTTTAAGAAGACGTGTATGAAGTTCAGCAACACCGTTTACGCTAAAACATGAATGAATTGCAAGCCAAGCCATGTAAACTTTACCATTGTTGATTATAGACATTCTTCCGTGTCTAGCATAATCATTTGGATATTTTTCGCAAAGTTCAATCATAAATCGGCGATTAATTTCTTCTACGATCTGATAAATACGTGGAAGAAGTCCGCGGAAAATTTCGATTGGCCACTTTTCAAGTGCTTCTGCAAGAATAGTATGGTTTGTATATGCAAAAGTTTTTGTTACAACATTCCATGCATCGTCCCAACCAACATTATATTCATCCATTAAAATACGCATAAGTTCAGGAATTGCAACTACTGGATGAGTATCATTCAACTGAATTACATGCAAATCAGCAAACTTAGAAAAGTCTGTACCATAATCAGAAACATAATGACGTACCAAATCCTGCAAAGAAGCAGAACTAAAGAAATACTGCTGTTTAAGACGCAAAGTCTTTCCAGACGGACCTGAATCGTTAGGATACAAAACAGCAGAAACATTTTCTGCACTATTCTGTCGTTCAACGGCACGGTTATATTCCATATTATTAAAAAGCTGAAGGTCAAAACCATTTGCAGAAGAAGCCTGCCACAAACGGAGAGTATTTACAGTTCCTGTTTCATAACCAACAATTGGCATATCATAAGGAGTAGCAGTAACCTCTTCAGCATTTTCTACATAATAACGATCGCGACCATCCGGTGTTTTTCCATATGCAATGTTTCCACCAAACTTTACAGTAACAGCTAAATCTGAACGTTTAATTTCCCAAGGATCACGATGGCTAAGCCAATTATCAGGATATTCAACCTGATAACCGTTTTCAATCTTCTGTTCAAACATACCGTAGCGGTAGCGGATTCCGTATCCGTGTCCCGGATAATCAAGAGTTGCAAGAGAATCAAGGAAACATGCAGCAAGACGACCAAGACCACCATTACCAAGACCGGCATCTGGTTCCTGATCTTCTACCATGTTGTAATCAATATTCATTCCCTTAAGAACTTTTTTTACATCATCAAGAATTCCAGCATTAATAAGATTGTTGCTTAAAGCACGCCCCATTAAAAACTCTGCAGAAAGGTAGTACAACTGTTTTGTCGGCTTTTTTTCATATTCCTGACGTGTAGCCATCCAGTTGTCCATTATAACTTCTAAAGCTGAAGCAGAAACTGCATCAAAAAGATCATGTTTATTTGCCTGCGAAATATCTTTACCGTATTGTCTCTTAAGTCGACCTTCAAGATTTTCCTTAAATTTTGCGGCATCAAATTTCATTTAAAATAACCTCCACAGTATTTTTTTTACTGCATAAAACAAAGTTCCCGAAAATTACAAAATTTTCAAAGGTTTGTTAAGTTCAAGGATACACAAAATCACAAGATTTTTCAATTAAACAAGGCCAAAATGTATAAAAAACATTCTATATTCAGTAAATGTTTTACTTTGCCATTAAAATAACAAAAGAAGAAGCTGGAAGCACATAACGCTGCTGTTCAAGCAAGTAAACTTCTTTTCCAGATTCTGCAAAACTATCATTTCCAGAAATAGAAGAATCTGCAACAAAATGCCAGTTCTTTTCTTTTGGAAGAGATGGAAGAGTTATCGTAATGTCATAAATATCAGTATTTCCTGCAATATAAAAATCATTATCAGGTTTACCTTCAGAATCTACAACAGAAGAACCAATCAACTTAAAAGCAAGAAAACGCTTCATTTTTGACCAGTCAGGATTTCGCCCGTCAGAATCGTACCATTCAATTTCTGCCTTAGAACCAGAAAAGAAATTCTTTCTGCGGAAAACAGGATGTTCTTTTCTTAACTTAATAGCCTTTTTAGTAAAATCTAAAAGTTCGGAATTCTTATTTTCAAAGTTCCAGTTTATCCATGAAGTTTCATTATCCTGGCAGTATGCATTATTGTTTCCGCCCTGAGTTTTCCTGAACTCGTCGCCAGCTGCAAACATTGGAACACCCTGAGATACCATAAGACAAATCATAAAGTTCTTAAGTTTTTTAAGACGAAGACCTTCAATCTTAGGGTTTACGGTAATTCCTTCATAACCGTGATTGTAGCAATTATTGTCATCTGTACCGTCGCGATTGTTTTCGCCGTTTTCATCGTTGTGTTTTCCATTAAAACTTACAACATCATTTAACGAAAAACCATCATGGCAGCTTACAAAATTAATGGAAGCACTAGGATTCCTTCCTGAATGATTATACAAATCAGAACTGCCGGCAATTCTTGTTGCGGCCGCTGTAGAAACACCTTCATCGCCACGCACAAAACGCCTTATATCGTTACGGAAGCGATCATTCCATTCGCTCCATCTGCCACCTGGAAAGCCGCCAACAAGATAGCCGCCACCACAGTCCCAAGGTTCTGCAATAATTTTTGTATTACACAAAATTGAATCTTCAGAAATTGCATTTGTAAGGAACGGAAAAGCCTGCATATAAGACTTTTGGTCACGACAAAGGGCAGCCGCAAGGTCAAAGCGGAAACCGTCAACGTGCATTTCGCTAACCCAGTAACGAAGACATTCCAAAATAAACCGTGTTGTAACCGGGTGAGAAGCATTTACAGTATTACCGCAACCAGAAAAATTATGATAATACTGCTTAGAATTTTCAGGAAGCATATAATATGTAGAATTTTCAAAACCGCGGAAACAGAATGTATATCCGTGCTCATTACCTTCTGCCGTGTGATTAAAAACAACATCAAGAATAACTTCAAGCCCTGCCTTATGCATTGAGCGGACAAGTTCCTTAAACTCTTTTACAGAACCACCAGGAGTCTTATCAGAAGAATACGACGTTTTTGGGGCAAAAAAACCGATTGTACTGTAACCCCAATAATTAGAAAGAGTTTCGCCAGTCTTAGGATTTTCTGCTCTGTTTTCGTTTTCATCAAATTCAAAAACAGGCATAAGTTCAACAGAAGTAACACCAAGTTCTTTTAAATATGGAATTTTTTCTATAAAACCTTTATATGTACCAGGAAAACTAACCCCGGAAGTTTCAGAAGCAGTATAACCTTTTAAGTGAGCCTCATAAATAATTGCTTCACTTAAAGGATAATTCAAAGGCTTATCACCCTGCCAGTCAAAATTTGTGTCATCTACAACAACGCACTTTGGAAAACCCGACAAGTCCGAAAGTTTTCCATTTTCTACCCCGGCAAGACCTAAATCACGCTGTTTATTATAAGACTTAAAAACAGAACCAGGCGTAAACGCCTTTGCATAAGGGTCAAAAAGATATTTATTAAAATTAAAACGATGACCTTCCGGCGGATTATAAGGACCATCAACTCTATATAAATAAAGGGAACCTGCGGAAAGCCCTTCAATAAAAACATGCCAAACAGCCCCTGTTCTATTCTTTACAGGATCTAACTCGACTGAAAAAGAAGGAACTTTTGAATCAGGGGAATCAAATAAATCAAGAACAACTCTATCTGCATTTTTGCTGTAAACCGCAAAATTAACACCGTTTCCTGTTGGAGTTGCACCAAGATTTTCAGGACGACCTTCAGAAATCTGACCTATATTCATAATCACCGATTTTATCATAATTTGTACACGTTTTCCACAAAAAGCAGACTATTTTAAATAAAAAAAAGCGGCACAAATAATGTACCGCTTTTAAAACCTTATTCAACAACAAGATTTTTTAAATAATCTGAAAGTTTTTCTTTAAACTCAGAACTGATTTTAGATACAAGTTTTTTTTCTGCCCTAACTTTTGCTTCTGAATATTCAACGCTGCTTTCACGCCCTGAAATTGTAAATGGAACAATCTGCAGGTTCTTTTTTGAATCAAAAATGTAGCTTTCGCAATTGTAGCGGCATCTAACAGTTTTTTTATCACTTGTGTCTGAACGTGAAAACTCAAACTTTGCCACAAGCGAATACCGCCCGGATGCATCATAAGAGCCTTTAAAGCCACATTCAGAAATTGCTTTATAAAATGCTTCCTTGTACCTACCCTGCTCATCGCCTACGGTTTCAACATAAATCGGAATGTTTCCTGCAATTTCCATCTTTTCAGCATGAATAGACTTAGAAGAAGGACAATACTGCTTTAAAAGGCTTGCTGAATCCATACTTATTACAGAAACTTTCTTTAAATGATTTTCGTTTTCTTTTGCAATGTCTTCCGCAAAATCATAGCAAGCAAAGCCTTCAAAAGAATACAAATCGCTTTGTGCGTTTTTCTTTAATTCAGAAAAAGATGAAGCATTCTTTTTAATCATCGTTGAATAAATTTCCAAAGCCTTAGCCTTATCCAGCACGGCAACTGCATACCATGTAGAATTTGCTTCATCAAGCCAAAAATCCTTTACCTGAACGCCGATAAGGTTATCTACATCAACAGAACGCTTTACTTCCTGACTGAACGTTTGAACGTTTTCGTTAGAAGAAACCTTTCCGCTCGCCTTTGCCTGCGACATTCTGGTAGAAGCATTTGCTTCAGATTTTATGGTCTGCCCAAAGACAGACGAAAGACCGTTTAAGGCATTCACTTCGGCAATGTTTCTATCGTTTGCCGAACCAACGTACGAAATGTACTTATCAGATGGATAAACATTAGATGGAACGGTTACCCATTCAGGAACTGATTTTTTTTCCTGTTTTACTTTTTTTGCAGCAAAAGCAGAACTGCCCACCGCAACTGCAAGCAGGCAGAAAAATGCTTTATGCAAACATTTTTTTATTTTTCGCATGAAGATACCACTGCAGAAACTCTACCTTGTTTAACTTCAACGTTTTCAATCGTTTCTGATTTTACAACGTTTCCAGTTGAATCAAGATAATCAACTGTAACAGAATACATTCCAGGTACAACAGAAAAGCCTGCAGCACTAGCCTTGTGCGGAAAGTATGCAGCCTGACGAACATCTGCTTTTTCTGTTCTTACAATTGCATCAAGGCCTTTCTGCAAGCCTTGAACTGCTTTTTCATAACCCATGTATGCCAACCTAAATGTTAAAGGATCCCCTGCACACCCCTGCAATGTCTGGTCAACAGTAACAACACCGGCAACACCTGCTGTAAGAGTTCCAGCAGATTTTGTAATGTTTCTAAAGATACTGCGGTTATATGCACCACGAGCCTTTCCCTTAACATCAAGTGCAACAGCCTTATCAAAATCTTCTATAAGAAGAGCATTTTTAGAAGAACCATCTGAAAGTTTTACAACTACCTTACTAATCTGATGATTCTGTTTTGATTCATCAAAAGAAGGATATGCAATCTTATAATTTAATTTTAAATGAGCATCTTCTCTAGGCATATATTTCAACTGTCCGGTAGCAGCCAAAAGAAGCGTTAAATCCATAGACTGTGGAATATAAGCATCATCTGTCATTTTTCCAATTGTTCCAGAAAGAGCAATTACATCAAGATGACCTTTTCCTGCTGGAACGCTTATAGTTTCACCAAGAAGAGACTTTGTATCTGAACCCTTAACTTTAGAAGAAGTATAAACCTTAGACATATCACTTGCATGGTCAAAATCACCATCTGCAGCATAAATTACAGAACCAAGATATGAAAAGAACGGAGAACTTTCATAAACATCGTCTTCACCAGCCTTAGCTGGCTTTTCGTTTGACCAGTCCAACAAAGGAATATTAATGCCAAACTTTGTTAGCACTTCCATTGAGTTTTTTACATTGTCTTTTTCCAAAAGACCATCACTAGACGCTTCAAGTTCTTTCTGCTGCTGCAAAAGTTGAACGATTGTATCTTTTTCATCGCCTATATATGTCTGAACAACACCTTTTGCAACATCAGTCTGATTTTCTTTAAGAGCATTTACTGCACGCATAGAATATGTAAGGATTCTTTCGTAAACAGCACCAGAATATTCAATTGAATTTTCACCGGCAAGGGCTGCAGACATTTTCTGTCCGGCAGTCATTGTAGAAGATAACTGCTGCATTTCGCCAAGAGTATCCATAAAGCCTTTTCCAGAAGTTACATAATCTCCTGAAAAATACTGAAGCATATTAATATCAAGATGATCTTTTATTGCACTCTTTTTTGGCTTTTTACTAGATAACATTGAAATACAAGTTGCATAATCGCCAGCATCATAACTAGCCTTATATGCTTCTTTATTAAACTTTACCTTTTTAGCTTTCTTTTGTTTCTTAGGTTTTTCTTTTTTAACTTTTTCTGTTTTTACAGATTCAGATGAACCTTCTGCACCTTTAGTTGTTGCACACGATGCAAGTAAGCCTAAAACCACTGTTGAAGCGATAACAACTTTTACTAACTTTTTCATTTACTTAAAACACCTCACCCTTCCCTCCGAATTTTTAGTTTTATTTCTTAATTTTTCCGATTTTCTTTAAGTAATCTTTTACTTCTTCTGTAGGTTCAAACATTCCAACAGTTCGGTGTGTCTTTAAGTCTGTTACTTCGATATTTACGATATATGTTCTCTCCTGCTTTTTACCATTATTCTGAACCATAAGTTTTACAGAACCAGTAAGCATATAGTCGGCAGCATCTTCTTCGTCAAGTTCTTTTGCAAGATCTTCTGCTGAATGGTCCTGCTGCTCAATAACTTCTTCACGAAGTTCATCACGAACATCTTTGTTGGCCATAAATTCCATTACGCCACTGTTCAAAACCGCAGTTTTTAAACTGTTTGCGATAATCTGAGTATCAAAGAACTCGCCTGTTTCATCTTTAATTTTTCCGATTGAAACAACTGGTGGGCGGTCATTTTTTTCTTCAAACTTTGCAATGCGCGGTGACTGAATAATCTGAGCGACAATATCTTTACAAACAACTCGACAATCTGATTCATTCAGGTAAGGAGTTAAATCTGCATCTCCACCTCGTTTTACAGCTTTTGCCGAAATAGAACACAATGCTGCACACAAAAACAAAAATGCAGCAACATACTTTTTCATACAACCTCCGTATGTGTATAGAAATCACTTTCGATTCTACCACACGAGTACCATATTTTCAATTTAATATTCTCTTACTGACAATTTTTAAAAGTTGATTTTTACAAGACTTTTTTACTCTGGAATCAGTTTAGTTATAGTATTATCGTGTTGCCGCCAGTTTTTATCTACTTTTACCTGAAGGTCAAGTTCTACCTTAAACGGAAAGATTTCTCTGATTTTTTTAATTGATGCCATTCGTATCTGCTTAATCATAGAAGCATCTTTACCTATAACCATACCTTTTTGACTTTCGCGTTCAACACATAAAAACGCTCTTACCCAGATTTTTCCGTTATCGCCGCGTTTTTCCAAGTCTGCAATACTAACATAAATACAGTGCGGAAGTTCCTGCTGCAATCGGTTTATTGCCTCTCCTCTGATAACTTCACTTATTCTAAAACCAATATCCTGATCTGTATAAATATCTTCCGTATAAAGAGCTGGCGAAACTGGTGCAACACTATAAAGAGAACGGAGTACATCGTTTATGCCTTCGTCATTTTTTGCAGACATTTCAAGAACTCTTTCTAAAGGAAGTTCAGGAAGATTTTCAGTTACGAACTTTCTTGCACTTTTAACGTCAGAATCTTTTGCATCTGTTTTATTTAAAGCAACAACCAGATGTTCAACATATTTTTGTGCAAGAAGAGCATTCATTTTTTCTTCTTCACCGGCTTCACGTGTTGTATCAAGAATGTATAAAACACAATCGGAGCCTTCAAGGGTTTCTTCCGTTACGGATTTTAAGCGAAGATTAAGTTTTTTTTCTGAATCATGGTAACCTGGCGTGTCTACAAAAACCAACTGTCCAAGCGAAGTATTTACAATTCCACGGATTGCGTTTCTAGTTGTCTGCGGAACTGGCGAAACTATGGAAACTGGTTCCTGACAAGCGGTATTAATAAATGTTGATTTTCCAGCAGAAGGGCGGCCAAGTATTGCAACTAATGCAGTTTTTTCGCCAATATCCATTTGGCTATCAGTAGTTTTTTCATCTGTAAGTTGATTTTCGTTTTTCATATAAGTGCATTTTAGCAAAAGATTCAGGGTGAATAAAGACAGAATGAACTGCAAACTTTTAATAAACTGCATAAAACGCTTTCAGCGACTTTCCAATTTGCTCAGACGGTTGTGCTCAAGCTTTCGCTTGAATGGGTTCGGGTTGCTCCGCAACCTTAATCGTTCCCATCGCACAAAGTCTTCGCAACTTGTAAAGTCGCTTCCGCTTTTATCTGTTTGCTACAAAAAGTCTGGTGTTATTCATCCTAATAGTTTTCGCTCATTCTTTCAAAATAAGACTGTGGATGTGAACAAACCGGGCAAACTTTTGGTGCTTCTTTACCAACGCAAACGTGTCCGCAGTTTCTGCAAATCCAAATTGCGTCCCCTTCAGAAGAAAAAACAAGTTTATCTTCTATATTCTTAAGAAGTTTTCGGTAGCGTTCTTCGTGGTGTTTTTCGATTTTTCCTACACCTTCAAACATTTTTGCAATCTGCTCAAAACCTTCTTCGTGGGCGGTTTTTGCAAATTCATCGTACATATCTGTCCATTCAAAGTTTTCGCCATCGGCTGCAGCTTTTAAGTTTTCCTGTGTATTTCCGATTCCGCCTAAAAGACGAAACCACATTTTTGCGTGTTCTTTTTCGTTATTTGCTGTTTCTTCAAAAATTGAAGCAATCTGTTCATAGCCTTCTTTTTTTGCCACGCTTGCAAAGTAAGTGTACTTGTTGCGAGCCTGTGATTCCCCTGCAAATGCAGTCTGCAAGTTTTTCTCTGTTTTTGAGCCTTTTAATTCCATAATCGTTCTCCTGATATGGTAATGTTTTAAACGTCTCCGCTCTATTTTTATTTTTTATTTTTACTACATTCAGGGCAAATCCCGGTAAAAATCAGATTATGTCCTTGAACAGAAAAACCCTTTTCTTCCATTTCTTTTACTGCTTTTTCCATTTCTACAAAAACACTTTCGGGCGTATCGCACAACTTTCCGCAAATATCACAATGAAAGTGATAATGGTCTTTTACCGTACAGTCAAAATGATCTGCACTATCTGGCACAGAGATTTTTAAAATCTCCCCTTTTTCAGAAAGAAAATTAAGATTGCGGTAAACAGTTCCACGGCTTATATGCGGTTCAATTTTTCGTGCAAGTTCATAAATTTCATCTGCCGTAGGATGAGTATAGTTTTTTTCCATAAGGTCAAAAACTAATTTTCTTTGGTTTGTATTTCTGTTCTGCATATAATTTCCTTGTTGATGTGTATTATAAATGCTTTTTTACTTTTGTAAATAGTAATAAGTCTTATTAGCAAAAAAAACTTTATTTATTTTACTTTTATATGTATATTTTAAAACGCGAGGTAATTATGAGTACAATAAAACTTTCAGAAAAGAACTTTGAAGAAGAAGTTTTAAAAAGTGATAAACCTGTTTTGCTTGATTTTTGGGCTTCGTGGTGCGGACCGTGTAAAATGCTTTCACCTGTAATCGATGAACTTTCAGAAGAACACCCTGAATATAAATTCTGCAAAGTAAATGTTGATGAAGAAGAAAGTCTTGCTATAAAGTTTGGAATTATGAGCATTCCTACTTTAATTGTTTTTAAAAATGGCGAACAAAAGGCAAAAAATATTGGGGCAATTCCAAAAGAAAGCGTACTTAGTTTAATTCAAAACGCTTAAAAAACTTTTTTATTTGCAAAATGCATTATGCTCGGGAGAGACATCATCTCCCGACCGGGAGAGACACCATCTCCCGACCAGGAGAGACACCATCTCCCG